>DATIFV010000189.1:0-8080 GCA_035455085.1 Candidatus Methylomirabilota bacterium
GGACCGCATCGTCAAGGCCGGCAACTGGCTCTCGCGCTGCTCGGGCACCCAGGACTGGGTGAAGCGGGACTGGGGCCTGCTGCGGCAGCACGCGAGGAGCCTCGGGCGCGATCCCCGGAAGCTCACCTTCGGGCACTGCAACTTCGTCCACCTGGTGGACACCGCGAGCCACGCCAAGGCGGTCGCGGCGTCCAAGGCGCCGTTCGTCAAGACGATGGGGACGCACCGGACCTGGGAGCACCTACAGGAGTGCTACATGGTCGGCTCCATCGATCACATCAACGCGCGCATCGACGACCTGGTGAAGTCGGGCCTCAAGTACCTGGTGCTGGGCCCGGTCACCGACGATCCCGCGCAGATCGATCTGATGGCCAAGAAGGTCATGCCGCACTTCAAGTAGGCGCGGCCGGTGCGCTACGGCTTCTACCTGCCCACGCGGGGACCGACCGCCTCGCCGGAGGCCCTCGAGACGCTCGTGGCGCGCGGCGAGGCGCTCGGCTTCGCCTCGGTGGTGATCGCCGACCACATCGTGTTCCCGGTCACCATCCGGTCGCGGTATCCCTACACGGTGAGCGGCGCCTTCCCCGGCCAGGGCGACGCGCTCGAGCAACTCTCGCTGATGGCCTTCGTGGCCGGCAAGTCGCGGACCCTGCGCCTGATCTCGAGCGTGATGATCCTGCCGCACCGCAACCCGGTGGTGACCGCCAAGATGCTGGCCACCATCGACGTGCTCTCCGGCGGGCGGGTCACGGTGGGCGTCGGGGTGGGGTGGCTGCGCGAGGAGTTCCAGGCCCTCGATGCCCCCGACTTCGACCGCCGCGGCGCGGTGAGCGACGAGTCCCTGCGCATCTTCAAGGCCCTGTGGACCCAGGACCCCGCGTCCTTCCACGGCGAGTTCTACCGCTTCGAGGCCGTGCGCTGCCTGCCCCATCCCGTGCAGAAGCCGCACCCGCCGATCTGGGTGGGGGGCCACAGCCGGGCCGCCCTGCGTCGGGTCGCGCGCCTGGGCGACGGCTGGCACCCGGTCGGCGCCAACCCGGCGGTGCCGCTGCGCGCGCCCGAGCTGCGGAACCTGCTCGACGAGCTGGCGCGGCTCACCGAGGCGGAAGGGCGGGATCCCGCGAAGCTCGCCATTTCCTACAAGGCGCCGATCTACGACGCAGGGCAGGGGGTGGACGGGGGCGTGGAGCGCCGTCCGTTCTCGGGAAGCCAGCAGGCGATCCTCGACGACGTCGCCACCTTCGCGAAGATCGGGGTCGGCGAGCTGGTCTTCGACTTCCGCAGCGAGAGCCTCGCCCAGAGCCTCGAGCGGATGGAGCGCTTCGCCCCGATCCTCCGGCAGACCGCCTCGGCCTGAGCGGGCGACGTGTTGCTCTCGCCCGCAGACCCGTCTACTCTATGCCCCGTCGCCCACAAGGAGATCCGCCATGCCCGAGGCCCCGGACGTCACGCTGGACGAGGTGAAGGAGCGCGCCCGCCTCGCCGGCCTGCCCATCCCGCCCGAGCGGCTCGCCCTGGTACGGGGGTTCCTGAGCAACGCGCTCCGGCCGATCCGTGCCCTCGACAGCCGCGCGGTGCGCACGGTGGAGCCCGCGGTGATATTTCGGGCCCGGGGCGGGACGGACAGCGGCACGTGAGCGCCGACGAGCTCTGCTACGCGGGGATCCGGGAGCTGGGCGGTCTCTTCCGCCGCCGCGAGCTCTCGCCGGTGGACTACGCCACCGACCTGCTGCGCCGCATCGAGAGCCTCGACAAGACCCTCAACGCCTACGTGACGGTCACCGCCGAGCGCGCGCTCGCCGACGCCCGCGCCGCGGAATCCACACTGCGCCGGGGTGACGCGGGGCCGCTCGCGGGCATCCCGATCGCCTACAAGGATCTCTACGCAACCAGGGGCATCCGCACCACCGCGGGCTCCGCGCTGCTGGCCGAGTGGGTGCCCGACTTCGACTGCACCTGCGTGGCGCGCCTGCAGCAGGCCGGCATGGTGATGCTCGGCAAGCTGATCACCCACGAGTTCGCCTTCGGCATCCAGTTTCCCGGCCATCGCTTCGCACCCGCGCGAAATCCCTGGAACCTCGACCACATCCCCGGCGGATCGAGCAGCGGCTCCGGCGCGGCTCTGGCCGCCGGCCTGACCGTGGGCTCCCTCGGCTCCGACACGGGAGGCTCCATCCGGGGTCCCGCCGCCTTCTGCGGCATCGCGGGGCTCAAGCCGACCTACGGGCGGGTGAGCCGCGCGGGTGTGGTCACGCTGTCGTGGACGCTCGATCACACCGGGCCGATGGCGCGCTCGGCGGAGGATTGCGCCTTCCTGCTCCAGGCCCTGGCCGGCCACGACCCGGCCGATCCGGCCTCGGCCCGCGAGCCGGTGCCGGACTACCTCGCGGCACTCGAGGGCGGCGTCAAGGGGCTCCGGGTCGGTGTGGTGCGCGATTACTTCTTCGAGCAGGTGGAGCCGGAGACGGTGGCGGCCTTCGAGCGGGCGGTCGGCGAGCTCGGACGCCACGGAGCCGCGGTGCGCGACGTGGCCATCCCGAGCATGCACGCGGCCCCCTCGTTCATGGTGATCCTGCTCGCGGAGGCCTTCGCCTACCACGAGCAGGATCTGCGGGCGCATCCCGAGCTCTACGGGGAGGTGCTGCGCGAGAAGCTGATGGTGGGCGGCCTGTTCCGCGCCGACGAGTACGTGCAGGCCCAGCGGCTGCGCGCCCAGATCCGCGAGGACACCGCCCACGCGCTCGAGACGGTGGACGTGCTGGTCACCCCCACCGCGCTCGGGCCCGCCCCCGCCTTCAAGGTCGTGCTCGATCCCGACTTTCCGTTCGCGAAGAGCAACATGGGCCCGTTCAACGTCACCGGCCTGCCCACCCTGGCCCTCCCGACCGGCTTCTCCTCGACCGGCCTGCCCCTGTCGTTCCAGATCTCGGGCCGGCCCTTCGACGAGGCCACCGTGCTGCGGGTGGGCCACGCGTATCAGCGGGCGACCGACTGGCACCGCCGCCGTCCCCCGGTCCGCGCATGACCACCGCCGCGCTCGACGGCCTGAAGGCCCACGTCGGCCGGCGCGAGAGCGCCGCCGACATCGTGACCGCCGCTCCCGCGAACCTGCTGCGCCTCACCTTCGGCCGCGACGAGCCGGAGCTCGGGCCGGGTGACCCGCTTCCCCCCGGCTGGCAGGCGCTCTACTTCCTCCCGCGCTTTCCGCCCGGGGGCCTCCGGCCCGACGGTAGCCCGCTCGACACGGGGGTGATCCCCCCGATGCCGCTGCCCCGCCGCATGTTCGCGGGCGAGCGCTTCCGGTTCCATCGGCCGCTGCACATCGGCGACGAGATCCGGCGGGAGACGGAGCTGGCCGACATCTCGGTGAAGACCGGCGGCACCGGGACGCTGGTGTTCGCCACCGTCGTGCAGCGCATCTTCGCCGGGGCGACCCTGGCCATCGAGGAGGAGCGTCGCACCGTCTTCCGCGAGGAGGTCCGGGCCGGCGAGCGCAACCAGGCGCCGCGCCGCGAGCCCGCACCGGACGACGTCCGGTGGCGGCGGCGGATCACCCCGGATCCGGTGCTGCTGTTCCGCTTCTCCGCGCTGACGTTCAACAGCCACCGCATCCACTACGACCGACCGTGGGCCATGGAGCGGGAGGGCTATCCCGGGCTGGTCGTCCACGGGCCTCTGACCTCCACGCTCCTGATCGACTTCGCGCGTGACCAGAACCCCGGCCGCGGGCTCCTCGGCTGGGAGACGCAGGCCCGCGCGCCGCTCTTCGACACCGCGCCCTTCGAGCTGCGCGGCCGCCCCACCTCGGACGGCCGCGGCGCGGAGCTGTGGGCGGTGACCCCCGAGGGCACGGTGGCCATGAGCGCGCGGGCCGAGCTGGCCTGACGCCCGATCCCATGACAGAAAGGACTCCCTGACGATGGCCGATGAGCAGCTCGAGCTCCGGATGGATCCGAACGCGCTGTACCGCGAGGAGACCTACACCGACCGCCGCATCGGGATCATCCGGGTGATGACGCCGGTGAAGGCCGACGGCTCGATCGACCTCGGCCGCAAGATCCTCTACGTCGGCGAGGCCCAGCTCCTCTCGCCGGTGGGCGCGCTGCCGATCACCTTCGAGATCGAGGCGACCTCGCTCGGCGACGCGGCCGGGAAGTTCGCGGACGGCGCCAAGGTCGCGGTCGAGCGCGCGATCCGCGAGCTGCAGGAGCTGCGCCGCGAGCAGGCCTCGAGCATCGTGATCCCGGATCGCCTGCCGCCCGACATCGGCGGCCGCGGCGGCCCGCGGGGCCCCGGCCGGATCCAGCTCTGATCGCAGCGCGATGAACCTGCTGCGACCGGTCGACCGCTACGTCACCGTGCAGGGCCTGCGGCTGCACCTGCTCGACTGGGGCGGGGACGGCCGTGAGCCGCTGCTCCTCCTGCACGGGTTCACCGGGCACGCGCACGCCTGGGACACGCTCGCCATCGCGCTGCAGCCGCACTTCCACGTCTGGGCGCTCGATCAGCGTGGCCACGGCGACAGCGACCCGGCCGGGGTCTACGGGCCGATCGCGGCCTTCGACGATCTCTCCGGCGTGATCGACCAGCTCGGGCTGGCCCCGCTGATCGTGGTCGGGCTCTCGATGGGCGGGCGGAACGCGATGTACTTCACCTCCCGGCGGCCGGAGGCGGTGCGCCGGCTCGTGATCGTGGACATCGGGCCCGAGATCAGCGCGCGGGCCTCCCAGGCCCCGCCGGGCCCGCCCGAGCCGGAATTCTGGGAGAGTATCGAGCAGGCCGCCCAGCATCTCCTCCGGGGCAACCCGTACCCCGGCATCCACTACTACCGCTGGGTGGCCGGCCAGAGCCTGCGTCAGCGGCCGGACGGGCGGCTGGTGTGGGCGTGGCATCCGAGCGTGAAGGCGCTCCGCTCGACGGTGGACGTCGACTGGTGGAAGATGCTCCGGGCCATCCCGCTGCCGACCCTCGTGCTGCGGGGGGAAGAGAGCCCCATCCTGGACCGTGAGGTCGCCGAGCGCATGGCCCGGGAGCTGCCGCAGGGCCGCTTCGTCGAGATTCCCCGCGCGGTGCACACGCTGCACGAGGACAATCCGGACGCGGTGCTCGCCGCGCTCCGGTCCTTCCTCGAGTTCTGATCGGAGGCCCGCCGATGGGAGTCGTCGGACTGGAGATCACCCGGCGCGAGCCGGTGCTGGGCGGGGCGGCGTTCACGGGCCCGGGCGGAGTCGGGAGCGCCTACGAGAAGGTCGAGGGCGTCCTGCGCTTCACCGCGGACCCGACCGCTCCGGCGAACGAGGCGATCGCGGACCTGGGGCTGGCTCCCCGCAACCCGCGCGGCCTGGTCGAGTACTCGGCTGACTTCTACCTGCTGCGGCCGCTCGACGGCGGCCGGGGCCGGCTGCTGCTCGACGTGCCCAACCGCGGGCGCAAGATCGCGCTCGGCATGTTCAACAGCGCGCCGCGCTCGAACGACCCCACGTCGCAGGAGGACTTCGGCAACGGGTTCCTGATGCGCCACGGCTACACGGTGGCCTGGGTGGGCTGGCAGCCCGACGTGCCCCGTCGCGACGGGATGATGGCGATGACGGTGCCGCGGGTCGGCGGCGTCTGCGAGCGGATGCGCTGCGAGTTCCGGCCGGCCGCGCGCGTGGAGGTGCTCCCCCTCGCCGACCGCTACCACATCCCGCATCCGGTCGGGCGGCTCGACGATCCGGAGGCGGAGCTGCACGTGCGCGAGCACGGCGAGGCCCCCGCGGTCACCGTCCCGCGCTCGGCCTGGCGCTTCCCGGACGCCTCGTCGGTCGCGCTGGACGGGGGCTTTCTGCCCGGCCGCATCTACGATTGCTACTACCGCGCGCAGGACCCGCCGGTGGTCGGTCTGGGCTTCAGCGCGGTGCGCGACGCCGCCGGCTTCCTGCGCTGGGGCACCGCCGCCGAGGGCAACCCCTGCGCGGGGCAGCTCGAGCGGTCGTACGTCTTCGGCGTGTCGCAGAGCGGCCGCTTCCTGCGCCACCTGCTCTACCTGGGCCTCGATCAGGACGAGGCCGGCCGCTTCGTCTGGGACGCACTGATCCCGCATGTGGCGGGGGCACGGCGCGGCGAGTTCAACTGCCGCTTCGGGCAGCCTTCGCTCAACGCGGTGCACGCGGTCGGGAGCCTGTTCCCGTTCACCGACGGCGAGCAGGAGGACCCGGTGACCGGCCAGCGGGATGCGCTGCTCCGGCGCCTGACCGGCCGCGCCACGCCCCCGCGCATCTTCACCATCAACAGCTCCGCCGAGTACTGGCGCGGCGACGGCTCGCTCGTGCACACCGATGTCGGCGGCCGCCGTGACGTGGCCCCGCCGGGCTTCGTGCGGCAGTACCTCTTCGCGGGGACCCAGCACACGCCGGGCGCGCTCCCGCCGCCGCCCGCCGATCCCAACACCGGCGGGCGGGGCGTCCATCCGTTCAGCGTGGTGGACTACGCCCCGTTGCTGCGCGCGGCGCTGGCGAACCTCGACCGCTGGGTGAGCGAAGGGGTCGAGCCGCCACCCAGCGCGGTCCCACGCCTGGCCGACGCGACCGCGGTGCCCGCCGAGGCGACGCGGCCCGTGTACGCCGGGATCCCCGGGGCGCGCTTCCCGGATCGCGTCGTGCGCCCGCAGCGGCTCGATTTCGGCCCGCACGTCGAGCGCGGGGTGGTGAGCCTGCCCCCCAAGCTCGGAGCCCCGTTCGTGACGCTCGTCTCCGCGGTGGACGGCGACGGCAACGAGCGCGCGGGGATCCGTCCGCCCGAGCTGCGGGTGCCGCTTGCGACCTTCACCGGCTGGAACCCGCGCCACCCGGAGCAGGGCGCGCCGGGAGACCTGATGGCCATGATGGGCTCGACCTTGCCGTTCGCCCGCACCAGGGCGGAGCGGCTCCGGAGCGGCGATCCGCGGCCCTCGATCGAGGAGCGGTACGCGGGCCGCGCGGACTATCTCGCGCGGGTGCGCCGCGAAGCGGAGGCGATGGTGGCGGCGTGCCAGCTCCTCGCCGAGGACGTGGGCGCGGTGGTGGAGCGCGCGGGCGCGGTCTGGGACTTCGTCTGCCCGCGCTGACCGCGCCCGGCCGGCGACCGTGATCGCGCTCCCGTCCCCGGTGGCCGACCTGTGCGCGGCGCTCGGCGCCATCGGTGGTGTGGAGGCGGTGACGATCGGCGGCTCCCGCGCGACGGGGACCGCGGACGGCGCGAGCGACTGGGACGTCGGCCTCTACTACCGAGGCGATCCCGACTTCACGCTCCTCACCCGCTACGGAGAGCTGTATCCGCCGGGCTCATGGGGACGCATCATGAACGGCGGGGCGTGGCTCCGGATCGGCGGGCTCAAGGTCGACGTGTTGCTCCGTGACCTCGACGTGGCCCTGCACTGGTCGGCGCAGGCCCGGCAAGGCCGGTACGAGGTGGACGCGCTGCTCGGCTGCCTGGCCGGCGTCCCCACGTACAGCCTCATGGCCGAGCTGGCCTTGAATCGGGTCGTCGCCGGCGCGCTCCCGTCCGTCGCCGAGTTCCCAACCGCGCTGGTGGACACCGGGCGGACGCGCTGGCGCGGGCACGCGGACTTCAGCATGACTCACGCGCGCATGCGGGCCGAGCGCGGCGACGTCGTCGGCACGCTCGGTCAGGCCGCGAAGGCGGTGCTGGAGACCGCCCACGCGGTGCTCTGCGAGCGAGGCGAGTGGGTGCTGAACGAGAAGCACATGGTCGAGCGCGCGGGCCTCGCCCGCCTGCAGGCCCGGTTCAGCCGGGTCGCGCCCTCCGGGGCCGCGCTCCGCGCGTGGGTGGAGGACCTTCGCGCCGACCTCGCGGGGCACCCGGGAGCCGCCGACTAGACTAGCGCTCTCCGTGCGGGCCGCGGTCGGGCCCGCCCTTCCCCTGGGGCTCGCTGCGAGGCGCCGTGCGCGGAGCCGGCTGGGCGGGCGGCGCCGCCGGACGCTGGCCGCGGGGCTCGCTGCGGATCTGGGGCGCAGGCGTGCTCTGCACGCCCGGTGTGGGAGGAGCCGGGGGCATCTGCCTCACCGCCGGGCGCGGGGCGGGCGCCTGCAGCGCCGGGGTG
>DATIFV010000190.1:0-11699 GCA_035455085.1 Candidatus Methylomirabilota bacterium
CAGGTCTTACATTCCGACATTTCTGATCGATGTCTCCACGCGAAAATGTCGGAATGTAAGACCTGACCCCGGATCAGCGGTAGTCGCGGTGCCAGAGCTCGACGTACTCGGTGGCGTTGCGCAGGATGTCGTCGAGCTCCTCCTGGCTCATGCGGCGCACCGGCCTGGCCGGCACCCCCATGACCAGCCAGCCCGCCGGCACCACCTTGCCCGGCGGCACCAGCGCGCCCGCCCCCACCTGGGCGCCCTCCTCCACCACCGCCCCGTCGAGCACCACCGCGCCGATCCCGATCCGCGAGTTGTTCATGATCGTGCAGGCGTGGACCACCGCGCGGTGGCCGATGGTGACGTTGTCGCCCACGATGCACGGCCGCTGCGGGGTGACGTGGAGCACCGAGTTGTCCTGGACGTTGGAGTTGCGGCCGAGCCTCACGTAGTTGTCCTGGTCGCCACGCAGCACCGTGAACGGCCACACGCTGGCCCCCGCCTCGATGGTGACGTCGCCGATCACCTGCGCGGCGGGATCCACGTAGGCCTCCGGGTGCACCCGCGGGCGGCGGCCGGGCACCTCGCGGATCATCGGCCGCTCCAGCGCGGCTTGCGCTTGTCGAGGAAGGCGCGCACCCCCTCGCGGAAGTCCTCGCTCATGTACGTGGTCGCGATCAGGTCCACGTCGGCGGGGAGCGGCCGGCTCAGCGCGAGGCGGCGGATCGCTTCCTTGGTGACCCGGAGCGTGATCGGCGCGTGCTCCGCGAGCTGGTGGGCGAGCGCGGTCACCCGAGCCTCGATCAGGGGAGCGTCCACGATCTCGTGCACGTAGCCGGCCGCGTGCGCCTCCGCGGCGGTGAGCAGCCGCGCGGTGAAGATCAGCTCCTTCAGCCGGGAGGGCCCGAACACATCCACGAGGCTCGCGTAGGCGGCCATCGACAGGCAGTTGCCGAGGGTGCGCGCGATCGGCGCGCCGAAGCGCGCGTCGGGCGTGGCGACGCGCAGGTCGCAGGCGGTGGCGATGCGGAAGCCGCCCCCGACCGCGAAGCCCTCGATCTGGGCGATGACCGGCTTGCGCACGGACTCCAGGCGGGCCATGCGCTTGTCGCCGTCCCGCTCGTAGGCGATGCCGTCCTCGGCCCGCTCGAAGACCTGGAACTGGCTGATATCGGTTCCGGCCACGAAGGCCCGGCCGCCAGCCCCGCGCAGGACCAGCACCCGCACCGAGTCGTCGGCGTCCACCTCCTCGCAGACCTGGTAGAGCCGGTCGTACATGCCCCAGGTCATGGCGTTGCGCGCCTCGGGGCGGTTGAAGGTCAGCGTGACCACGGAGCCGTCACGGGTCACCAGCGTCTCGTCTTGCGTCGGCACGGGGCGGACCTCCCCTGCGTGGGTGTTGGGAACGCCGCATCGTAGCACGGTCGATCCGCGTTGTCGGCGCGCCGCCGGCTAGAGACGGAAGCGGGTGCGGATCTCCTCCGGCCGCTCCGAATAGGGCGGAATCGCCTCGGCCGGATCGAAGGCGATCTCCACCACGATCAGCGCAGGAGCGGCCGCCGCGCGGGCCCGCGGCACCGCCGCGCGCAGGGCGGGCACGTCGGCGACGGAGGCCACGTGCCGGATGCCCGCCGCGCGCGCCAGCCCCGCCCAGTCCACCGTCACCGCGGGCAGCGGCTGGCCGCCGGAGGACTCGTAGCGCCTGTTCACCCAGAGCAACATGGTCAGGTTGGGCGGCGCCGCCGCCGCCACCGTCGCGAGCACGTTCGGGCTCATCAGGAGCGAGCCGTCTCCCTCGAGCACCACCACGTGGCGGTCGGGTCGGGCGAGCGCCATGCCGAGCGCCAGCGGAATCGCGGCGCCCATGGCGTCGCAGAGCGCGAACACCGGAGCGGGCACCTCCAGGTGGGGCAGGTAGCGCGCGTTGGCCCCCAGGCAGGACACGAGCACATCCCGCCCGGTCAGCATCGAGACCAGGGCGTCCAGCATCGGCTTGCGCGCGGTCACGCGAGATCCTCTCCGCTGATCAGCAGCACGAAGGGTCCGCGCGTCTCGGCGCAGAACTCCACGCCCTGCCGCACCTGGACGGCCAGGTCCCCCCGGTGATCCGCGCGCGCGTACGGCAGCCGCCAGGCCCGGAGCGTCTCCTCGGTGACGCGGCCCTTGGGGGCGTGGTAGTAGACCGGATCCCGATGGTCACCTCGGAGCGAGACGACGAGGAAGCACGGGATCCGGTAGAGCTCCACCAGCCCGGCCAGCACGCCGCCGCAGTTGAGCAGGCCCGCGTTCTGGATCAGCACCGCGCCGCGTCCGCCGGCCAGATTGGCGCCGCAGGCCACCGCCACCGCCTCCTCCTCGCGCGCCGCGTCCACCGCGCGTATGCGCGGGGAGCGACGCACCGCCTCCATCAGCCGGCCGATCCAGGTGTCCGGCACCGAGGCCGCGATCGAGACCCCGGCGGCCTCGAGCCCCGCCACGATCTGCTGCGCGCCCGTCACAGGCCGGCCAGCCCCGATGCGAGAACGGTGGGCGCGGGGTCGAGCATACGCGCAGAGTATCGCCGAGGCGGATACGGCAGACAATCCGCGGCCAGCTGGCCGCGGGGATCGCCAACCTGGGCAATTCCGTTCACGGCTTGTGGAAGACCGCTCGCCGCACTCCTTGCAGAGGACCCCCAACCCGCCGAATTTCCAGGGCTGCCGCCGTGGCGTGGCCCTTGCCTCCGTTCTGGTCCGACCCACGGCCCGGCCCGGGGTCGCAATCCCGACAGGAGACACACATGAGGCTACTGGCAGCAGCGCTTGGGCTCGGCGCGAGCCTCCTGCTCATGACCGGGCAGGCCGACGCGCAGTGGCGGTACACGGACGACAAGGGGGCGAGCAAGGTCACCCAGTACAAGATCGACGTGCCTGCGCCCCACCGCGACGCGGCCGAGTGGATCGGTCCGGTCGGCATCGGCAACCCCGCCCTGAGCGCGGACCAGATCCGCGAGGCCCAGCGCTGGGAGGCCGTCCGGCGCATCGTGGCCGCCGAGGCCGAGCTCCTGCGCTATCGGAACATGCCGGCGGCGGCGCCGCCCCGCCCGGATCCTGGTCCGGCCGGCAAGCCGATGGCGACCATGTGCGTCGCCGGCGAGCTGCGGGCCATGACCTCGCCCGGCAGCTGGAAGGTCGTCGGCGGGTGCGCGCCCGGCTTCTCGACGGGCTACGGCACCGACGGCTACGGTGCCTTCGGAGGCTTCACGGTCAGGTGACGCGCCGGTCCCCTAGCTGCTGCGGCGGCCGCCGGCCACCGCTCGGGCCGCTTCCTCGATCGCCTCGACGATGAAGTGATAGCCGGTGCAACGGCAGAGGTGTCCCGACAGCATCTCGCGGATCTCCTCGCGCGACGGCTCGGGCCGCTCGCGGAGGAAGGCGCGGGTACTCATGATGATGCCCGGGGTGCAGTAGCCGCACTGCAGGCCGTGCTTGGCCCAGAAGGCCTCCTGGATCGGGTGCAGGCCCTCGGCGGGGGCCAGGCCCTCGATGGTGTCGACGTGCCCGCCGTCGGCCTGCACCGCGAGCATCAGGCAGGCGCGCACCGGCTCGCCGTCGAGCAGCACCGTGCAGGTCCCGCACACGCCGTGCTCGCAGCCCACGTGGGTGCCGGTGAGGTCGAGGTCTTCTCTCAGGAACTCGGCGAGCGTGGCGCGCACCTCGACCGTGCGCTCGTGCTCCCGGCCGTTCACCGTCACCCGGATCGTCCTGGTCACTGGGGATCTCCGCACCGCGCGAGCGCCGCGGTGAGCGTGCGCTCGGCCAGGGTGGCCGCGACCCGCCGCCGGTACTCGGCGGTGGCGTGAATGTCGCCGTCGGGCGAGAGCCCGGCCGCGGCGGCCCGCGCCGCCTCGGCGATGAGCCCGGCCGCGGGTGCGCGCCCCTCCAGCGCACGCTCCGCGGCCAACCCGCGGACCGGCGTCCCGCCCGCCCCGAAGAAGGCCAGCCGCGCCCGCCCCACCGTGCCGTCGGGAGCGCGTGTGAGCACCGCCACCGCGCCCACGAGGGCGAAGTCGCCGTGGCGCCGCGATACCTCCGCGAACCCCCACCCCGCGCCCGTCGGTGGGAGCGTGAACCGCACCGCGGTCGCGAGCTCCCGGGGGTCGAGCACGGTGGTGAGCGGGGCGCGATAGAAGCGGTCCGCCGGGATCATGCGCTCGCCCTTCGGCCCACGCGCGAGCACCACGCCCTCGAGGCAGAGGAGCAGGGCGGGCAGCTCCGAGGCCGGGTCGGCGTGGACCACGCTGCCCACCACCGTGCCCCGGTTGCGGATGGGCGGATGCGCCACCGCGCGGAGCGCCGCGGCGAGCAGCGGGACCCGCTCGGCCGCCCAGCGCTCCAGCGCGCGCTGACGGACGAGGGCGCCGACCTCGAGCATGCCCGAGGCCTCGCGGATCGCGTCGAGCCCGCGCACCCGGTTGATGTCCACCAGCACCGCGGGCCGCGCCAGCCGGAGCGCGAGCATCGGGATCAGGCTCTGGCCCCCTGCCAGGACCTTGGCATCGTCGCCGGCGGTGGCCAGCGTCCCGATGGCCTCGTCGAGGGTGGCCGGCGCCACGTAGTCGAACGGGGCGGGCTTCATGCGGGCCGCCCCCCGCGGGCCGCCGCCTGCTCGAGCAGCCCCAGCACCACCGAGGGGCCGAGCGGGGTGCGGGTCACGCGCACCCCGAACGGCCGGAGCGCGTCCTCCACCGCGTTCGCGATCGCCGCGGGCGGCGAGATCGCCCCGCCCTCGCCGATGCCCTTCATGCCGAGCGGGTTCCGGGGCGACGGGTACTCCAGATGCACGGTCTCGATGGCGGGCAGCTCCATCGCGGTCGGCACCAGGTAGTCCATGAAGGTGCCGGTCAGCAGCTGCGCCTGCTCGTCGTAGACCATCTCCTCGAGGAGCCCGCCCCCCACCCCCTGCGCCACCCCGCCGTGGATCTGGCCCTCCACGATCACCGGGTTGATGACCTTCCCGCAGTCGTGGCTGACGAGATAGCGGAGCAGCTTGACCGCGCCGGTGCCGGCATCCACGTCGACCACCGCGACGTGGGTGGCGCTGGTGTAGGTCACGGTGGGCTGGTGGTGGTAGACGGTGGCCTCGAAGTCGGGCGCGGCGACCCCCGGGCGCGCGAAGGTCGGGATCGCGGCGCGGATCACCGCGGCGAGCGGGGTCGCCGAGGCCGGCGCTCCGCGCACCGAGACCAGGCCGTCCGCGATCTCGATGTCGGCCGGCGCCGCCTCGAGCAGGGCCGCCGCCGCCGCGACCAGCTTGTCCTTCACGCGGCCCGAGGCCTCGTGGATGGAGCTGCCCGCGTTCACCGCGCTGCGCGAGGCGAAGGTGCCGACCCCGAAGGGGATCGCGGCGGTGTCGCCGCCCACCACGGTCACCCACTCGAGGGGGATGCCGAGCGCGTCGGCCGCGATCTGGGCGAACGAGGTCTCGTGTCCCTGCCCCTGGCAGCAGGCGCCGGTGGCGACCACCGCGTGCCCGGAGGCGTCGAGCCGCACCGTCGCGCCCTCGTACGGGCCGATCGCGGTGCCCTCCACGTAGCTCGAGATCCCGATCCCGCGGTGGATCCCCTGTTCGCGCAGGCGGGCCTGCTCCGCACGGAGGGCGTCGTAGCCGACCGCGCGCAGGGCCGCCTCCAGCCCGCCCCGGAAGTCACCGCTGTCGTAGACGAGCGGGTTGCCGTCGCGGTACGGGATCTGGAGCTCGTACGGCATGTCCGCCTCGCCGAGGTAGTTGCGGCGACGCAGCTCGGCCGGGTCCATGCCGAGCTCGACGGCCAGGCAGTCCACGATGCGGTCCATGGCGAACACGGTCTCGGGGCGGCCGGCCCCGCGGTAGGGCGCGTTCGGTGTCTTGGTGGTGACCACCCCGCGGCACTCGACGTCGAGGTTCGGCACCCGGTGGGGCCCGAGCAGGTGCGCGACCGTGTTGTAGGGCAGCACGATGCCCCAGGAGTTGTAGGCGCCCAGGTCCACCCAGATCCGATCGCGCACCGCCAGCATCGTGCCGTCGCGCCGGGCCGCGATCTCGATGTCGTGCACCTGGGCCCGCGCGTGGGCCGAGCCCATCATGTGCTCGCGTCGGTCCTCGATCCACTTCACCGGCCGGCGCGCCGCGATCGCCGCGGCCGGGACCAGGAGATCCTCCGGGTAGCCGTTGGCCTTGGTGCCGAAGCCCCCGCCCACGTCCGGAGCGATCACGCGGATCTTGTGGGGCGCCAGGCCGAGCGCGGCCACCAGGCCCTGTTGGACGAAGTGGACGACCTGGGTGCCGTTCCACGTGGTCAAGGCGCCGTCGCGAGGATCCCACTGCGCGACCACCCCGCGGGTCTCGATCGGCATGCCCACGTAGCGGGGGATCACGAAGCGCTCCCGGACCCGGGCCTCCGCCCGGCGGAAGGCGCCCTCGACGTCACCGAAGCCGGCCCGGAACGACAGGGCCACGTTGTCGCCCCACTCCGGGTAGAGGACCGGGGCGTCCGGGCGGGCCGCCGCCTCCACGTCGGACAGCACCGGCAGCGGCTCGTAGTCCACCTCCACGCGCTCGCCGGCGTCCTCGGCCAGCGCCCGGCTCGTGGCCAGCACCATCGCCACGATCTCGCCCACGTGGCGGGCCTCGGCCCGGCACATCGCGAGCTGGCCGATCTGGCGCATGGTGACCTGCACCCGCGCGGCCAGGCCGGGCGGCACGGCCCCGAACAGCGGCAGCGGCTTCATCCAGCGCTCGAGATCGGCGAAGGTGAAGACGTGGGCGACGCCGGGCATCCGCTTCGCCGCGTCGGCGCGGATCGCGGCGATGCGCGCGTGGGCATACGGGCTGCGCACGAAGGCGGCGTGGAGCATGCCGGGCAGCTTGATGTCGTCCACGAAGCGGCCCTCGCCGCGGAGGTACCGCGGGTCTTCCCTGCGCTTCACGGAGGCTCCGAAGTACTTGGCACCCATCAACCGTGACCTCCCTTCAGCTGCGTGGGCCCAGAAATGGCCCCCGCACTCCCCCCGGTCGGCTGTCGACCGTCCCGGCGCAGTGCACTTGGCTAGCCGCCCAGGTATGCCTTCTTCACGTGGTCGTTCTGCATCAGGTCCTTGGCCGGGCCTTCGAGCGTGATGCGCCCGGTCTCCATGACGTAGGCGCGGCTGGCGAGCTGCAGCGCCATGTAGGCGTTCTGCTCGACCATCAGCACGGTGGTGCCCGCCCGCTGGATGTCCCCGATGATCCGGAACACCGACTCGGTGACGGTGGGCGCCAGCCCGAGCGAGGGCTCGTCGAACAGGATCAGCCGCGGGCGGGCCATGAGGCAGCGGCCGATCGCGAGCATCTGCTGCTCGCCCCCCGACAGCGTGCCGGCGGCCTGGCGGCGCCGCTCGGCCAGGATCGGGAAGTGCCCGAAGATCCGCTCCCGATCCGCCGCCACCTGGGCCGCGTCGCGGCGGACGTAGGCCCCCATCTGGAGGTTCTCCTCCACGGTCATGTGCGGGAACACCCGTCGGCCTTCCGGGCAGTGGGCGATGCCCCGGCGCAGGATCTCCTGGGGGGCCAGGTGCTGGATCTCCTGCCCGTCGAAGAGGATCCGGCCGCCCGCCGCGCGCACCAGACCCGAGATGGTCTTGAGCGTGGTGGTCTTGCCGGCCCCGTTGGCGCCGATCAGGCAGACGAACTCGGCGGGGCCCACCGTGAGCGACACGGAGTCGAGCGCGGTGATGCGCCCGTAGCGCGCGCCGAGACGCTCAAGGGTGAGCATGCGCTCCCGCTCCCAGGTAGGCGCGGATGACCTCCGGATCACGCTGCACCGCGGCCGGCTCGCCGTCGGCGATGAGCCGCCCGTAGTTCAGCACCAGGACCCGGTCGGAGATCCCCATCACCAGGCGCATGTCGTGCTCGACCAGGAAGACGGTGACGCCCTGCTCCCGGACGCGCCCGATCAGCGTCGCCACCGCGAGCTTCTCGGAGGCGGTCATGCCCGAGGCCGGCTCGTCGAGCAGGAGGAGGCGCGGCCGGGCCGCGAGGGCCACCGCCAGCTCGAGCAGCCGCTGCTCGCCGTAGGACAGCGCGGCCGCCGGCTCGTGACGGCGCCCGCCGAGGCCCACGAAGTCGATGACCCGATCCGCCTCCTCGCCGAGTCGTCGCTCCTCGGCCCGCACCTGCCCGCGGGCGAGCAGGGCCGAGACCAGCCCCACCCGTCCCCGCAGGTGGAGACCGGTGAGCACGTTCTCCCGGACGGTCAGCCCCGGGAAGAGGCTCGTCTTCTGGAAGGTGCGGACGAGACCGCGCGCCGCGATGCGGTGGGGCCGCCAGCCGGTGATGGCCTGCCCCTCGTGGTAGACCACGCCTTCCGTCGGGCGCTGGAAGCCGGTGATCACGTTGAACGCGGTGGTCTTGCCGGCGCCGTTCGGCCCGATCAGGCTCGTCACCGTCCCGGGCGTCACCGCGAAGCTCACCCCGGCGAGGGCGGCCACCCCACCGAAGCGCACGGTGAGATCACGGGCCTGGAGCATCACGTCCGCCCCCGCCGCGCCGGCCAGGCCGCCCGCAGGGCCGGCACGACCCCTTCCGGCATGAAGAACAGCACCGCGATCAGGAGACCTCCGTAGAGGAGCATCTGCCACTGGTACGAGGTGAGCTCGCGGAGCGCCTCCGGCAGCGCCGTGAAGAGCACCGCGCCCACCACCGGGCCGGCCAGCGTGCCCTTCCCGCCCGCCACCACCATGATCACCATCGTGACGGTGTAGGTGAACAGGAACACCTCCGGGCTGACGAAGCGCGTGTAGTGCGCGTAGAGCCCGCCTGCGAAGCCGGCCATCGCGGCGCTCAGCACCGCGGCGAGCACGAGGTAGTGGGTGGCGTCGATCCCCACCGAGGCGGCGAGGGTCTCGTTCTCCCGGAGGGCCACCAGCGCCCGCCCGACCCGCGAGCGGATGACGGCCAGGCACAGCAGGTAGGCCAGCACCACCGCGGCCAGGACCAGGTAGTAGTACGCGCTCTTGCTCCGCAGCGACAGCGCCGGCAGCCCGGGCAGGGCGATCTCCACCGGGGGCACGCCGGGGATGCCGAGCGGGCCGTTGGTCAGATCCATCCAGTTCACGCTCACCAGCGACACGCAGCCCGCGAAGGAGATGGTCAGCAGGACGAAGTAGGCGCCCCGGAGCTTGAGGGCCAGCCGGCCGATGACAAAGCCGGCCAGCGCGGGCAGCGCGACGGCGGCCAGCAGCCCGATCCACGGCGACCACTCGAGCTTGACCGAGAGGAGCGCCGCCGCGTACGCGCCGATCCCGAAGAAGGCGGCGTGCCCGAGGGAGAGCTGGCCGGTGTAGCCGAGCAGCAGGTTCAGGCTCAGGGCCAGCACCGCGAAGATGCCGGCCATGATCAGGGTGTGCAGGTGGTACGGATTCCACACCCAGGCGGGCGCGCTCGCGACCACTCCGAGGACCGCGAGGAGCGGGAGCTGCCTCATCCCACGCGCTCGGCGCGAGCGAAGAGGCCGGACGGCCGCAGCAGCAGCACCGCCACGATCATGAGGAAGCCGACCGCGTCGCGGTAGCCGGAGGAGATGTAGCCGGCCCCCAGCTCCTCGGCGATGCCGAGCACGAGGCCGCCCAGCGCCGCCCCCCCGAAGTTGCCGAGCCCGCCCAGGATCACCACCGAGAACGCCTTGAGCGAGGCCAGGTCGCCCATCGAGGGATAGAGCAGGAACACCGGTCCCAGCAGCGCGCCCGCCGCCGCGGCCAGCCCGGCCCCGAAGGCGAAGGTCACGGTGTGGATGCGCTCGATGCTCACCCCCATGAGGGCGGCGGTCTCCCGGTCCTGGAAGGTCGCGCGCATCGCGCGCCCGAGCTTGGTCCGGCTCAGCAGCAGGTGCGAGCCCAGGATCAGCAGGCCCGAGACCGCGAACACGAAGACGCGCAGCGGGGCCACCGACACCGGGCCGAGCACGAGCGGCTCGGTGGGGAAGGGGGTCGGCACGCTCTTGGCCACGCCCCCCCAGCCCACCAGCTCCGCGTTCTGCATGCCGATCCACAGCCCGATCATGACCAGCATGACCGTGTCGATGGACTGCGCGCGCAGAGGCCGCAGCAGCACCCGCTCGCACACCGCGCCCGCGAGGGCGCCGACCACGATGGCGAGCGGGATCGCCACGAAGAAGCTGACCGAGGAGAGCGCGAGCGCCGCGAAGGTGGCGTAGGCGCCGAGCGTGTAGAACTCGCCGTGGGCGAAGTTCACCACGTTCATGAGCCCGAAGACCAGCGTGAGGCCGATCCCGAGCAGGCTGTAGGTGGCGCCCAGCAGCAGCCCGTTCAGCAGGTGCTGGAGAAGCTGGTCCAAGCGGCCGCGATCGCCGGTCGCGCTACTTCTTTGCCGCGAATGCCGGCAGCGCGATCTTGCCGTCCTTGATCTGGACGATGAAGATGCTGGGCTTGCTCTGCCCGCTCTCCTTGCCGGCCGGTCCGTCCTTCTCGAACTTGATGGGCCCGTTGACGCCCATCACGCTGACCTTCCAGAGGGCCTCGCGCACCGCCTTGGGATCCGCCTTCCCGGCGAGGCGGATGCCCTCCACCGCGGTGAGCACGCCGTCGTGGCCGCGGAAGCCCTCGGTCAGCCCCTCGAAGGGGTGCCCGCGCTTGGCCCACTCGTCCACGAACGCCCGCGCCAGCTTGCCGTCGGGCATGGCCTCCGGGAACCAGGGCAGGAAGAAGAGGATGTGGTACGTCCCGTCCGCGGCGGCCCCGGCCTGCTTGATGAGCTGGCTCGGTGACGAGCTGCCGCCGGTGGTGATGATCTTGCGGGCCAGCCGCTGCTCCTGCGCCTGCTTGAGCACCAGCGTGATCTGCTCCACGCTCGTGGTGAGGAAGAGGGTGTCCCCGCCGCCCGCCTTGACCTTGGTGATCTGCGCGTTCATGTCGGTGGCCGCCTGCTCCATGAACTCGGCGGTCCCCACCGCCGCTCCCGAGCGCTTGAGCACGTCGCCGAAGGCCCCGACCGCGCCCCGGCCCCAGTCCGTGTTCACCGCGAGGAAGTCGGCCTGCTTGACCCCGAGGTCCTTCAGGTACTTTTCCAGGCCGAGGGCCTCCATCTCGCTGGGCGGGCTGATGCGGAAGATCCACGGGTTGCCCCGCTTGGTGATGGTGGCCGCGCTCGAGGTCTCCACCACCATGGGCACGCCGTACTCCTCGAGCTTCGGCATCGCGGCCAGCGTCATCGAGCTGCCCCAGGCCCCCACGATCACCGGCACCTTGTCCCGCACGATCAGCTTCTCGGCCGCGGTGGCGGCCTCCTTCGGATCGGACTTGTTGTCCTCGATCAACAGCTCGACCTTGCGGCCGAGAACGCCGCCCTTGGCGTTGACCCAGTCCCGCGCGATCTCGGCGCCCATCCGAACGTAGTTGCCGGACGCCGCGACCGAGCCGGAGAGGGGCTGGATGACGCCGACCTTCACCGTCTCCTGCGCCGGAGCCGGGACCGCGAGCGCGACGGCGGCGGTGAGCGTGACGAACGCGATGAAAAGGGCTCGCATGGCCTGCTTCATGACCGACCTCCTCTGAGCCTGCACCGGTTGGAGTCCATCCGCCACGCTGCGGTGTTTTTCGGGATCGCGCACTTATCCTACGTTTCATGTCACGTGTCAAATGAAAAACCGGGTTGACAAGGTCGTCGGCCGCGGCCAGGATACGGCCCCATGCCGCCCGCGC
>DATIFV010000191.1:0-16866 GCA_035455085.1 Candidatus Methylomirabilota bacterium
ACAAGAGCCCCGCCCCGCAGCAGATCGTCTCCGACGGCACGTCGCTCTGGGTGTACACGCCCGAGCTGAACCAGGTGAACAAGGGCAGCGCGCCGAAGGCCCTGACCGGTCCCGCGGGCAGCTTCCTCTCCGGCCTCGGCAAGCTCCGCGAGGAGTTCACGGTTCGCTTCCTGAACCCGGCCAACCCGCGCGACGGCGCGGGCCGGCCGGTGCTCGACCTCACTCCCAAGCAACCGACCCCGCTCCTCACCCGCCTGGTGATCACGGTGGATCCCAAGGATCACATCGTGCGCCAGGCCGTGCTCTACGACCAGTTCCAGAACACGGTCACGATGACCTTCAGCCGGGTCGCCATCAACCCGGGGCTCAGCGACACGCTGTTCGCGTTCACGCCGCCCGCGGGCGCGGCGGTCGTGCCGCTCGACCCGCGCTAGACGAGGCAACCGCCATGGCCGCCGAGAACAGCTTCGACGTCGCCTGCAAGATCGACATGCAGGAGGTCACCAACGCGATCGACCAGGCCCGCCGGGAGATCGCGACCCGCTACGACCTCAAGGGCGCCAAGAACGAGATCGCGCCCGACAAGATGGACATCGTGCTCACCTCGAGCGACGACATGAAGCTCAAGGCGGTGCTCGATATCCTCCAGTCCAAGCTCCACCGGCGCGGCGTCGACCTGAAGGCCCTCACCGTCCACGACCCGGAGCCCGCGGGCGGCGGGCTGGTGCGGCAGAAGGTCACCCTCCAGGACGGGGTACCGATGGAGAAGGCCAAGGAGATCGTCCGGCTCATCAAGGACTCCAAGCTGAAGGTGCAGGCCTCGATCCAGGAGAAGCAGGTGCGGGTCACCGGCAAGAGCCGGGACGACCTGCAGTCGGTCATCGCCCTGCTCAAGGCGAAGGACCTGGGGATCGCCGTGCAGTTCACGAACTACCGCTCCTCGTAGGCCCGCCGCGGCTCAGTCGCTCGCCACCACCGGATTGCGCCGGACGGTGGGCACACCGATCTTGATGTAGGGATGCGCCTCCGCGGTATGGCAGGCGGTGCAGGCGGCCCGCAGCGCCTCCACGCGCTGCTTGAACAGGTTGAGGTTCTTCGCCTTGATCGCCTCCACCACCTGCGGGTAGGGGCCCTTGAGGAACAGCGTCTCCGCGCTCTTGCGGTACTGCGGCCGCCGCTCGAGACCGAGCGCGATCGCGTTGCCCAATTCGTGGGCCATGTGCTCGGCGTACCCCCAGTTGCCGTCGACGCCCCCGAAGTACATCTCGGTGTAGCGGTAGGCGACCTCGGCCATGGTGGTCTCGAAGCCGCGGAGCTGGCGCTCGATGGCGGCGGCGCGGGCATCGGGCCCCAGGCGCTTGTACCAGCCGCCGGCCTCCGTGGACGCCGGCGCGTGGGTGTGGCCCTGGGCCCGGACCGCCTCCAGGCCTGCGGCGACCCCGAGGCCGACCACGGCCGCGGCGACCGCCGCGATCAGGAACGAGCGGATCGAGCCGTCGGATCGTGTCATGGGCGTTGTCCTTTCACCGTGAATGTAAGGCGGCTGTCGACGATGTGGCCGTCCACCGACAGCACGCGATACCTGACCGTGTAGCGGCCGGGCTCACCGGCCTGGACCCTGACCGAGAGCCGCCGCGGATCGTCGGGACCCACCGCTGCGTCGCGCGCGTCGACCTGCGCACCCGTCTCGCTCCACACCGACACCGTGCTGTAGGCGGGCTCGAGCCGCTCGTTGAACCAGAGCTGCACACGCTCGGGCATCTGGCCGAGCACGGCCCGGTGCGCCGGCGCCGAGCGCACGAGGGAGGCGTGCGCTTCCGCCGGCGCGCGGATGCCGGCGGGGGCGACCAGCAGCGCGCCGGCGAGGGCCGTCGCCAGCCGCCACCGTGGACGGCGCGGGGGCACGGGCGTGGTCATCGCGTGCCGGGCAGCTCCGCGGGCGTGGGGCATGCTCCGATGATACCCGTGCCGGCCGGCACCGCGAGCGCCATCCGGGAGCCGCCGATCGGGCCAAGGGGCTACGGCGAGATCCGGAACGTGAAGTCGCCGCTCGAGACATGGGTATCCACGGACAACACCCGCCAGATCACCCGGTAGCGGCCGGGGCCGAGCGCGGGCAGCGAGAGCTCGAGCGAGTGCGACGAATCGTCCACCCGTACGTCTCTGCCGTCGACCTGCCGACCCGCCTCGTCGAGGACCTGCGCAGTGCTATAGGCCGGCTCGAGGCGCTCGGTGAACCAGAGCTTGACGCGAGCCGGCGATACCTTCACCGTGCTCCCGACGCGCGGGTCCGCCCGGTCGAGAAAGGCGTGGGCGTGCGCCCCGGGCGCCGCCGCGAGGAGGGCGGCGGCCGCGACGCCGCAGACGGCCCGCCACCTGATCACCGGCCGCCGAAGAGGGGACGTCCGATCGTGGTCGGGAAGAGATCGTCCAGATAGAAGTGGAGCTGGCCCCGGATGCCGAGATTCTTGCCGGTGCGCGCATTGACGGGCACGATCGCCTCCACGGCCACCTGGAAGAACCGCCCCGCCCATATGACACCCGGGTTCACGGTGCCGGTGTACCGACCGCTCTCCCCGCGATTCAGCGGATGCTGGAACTCGATCTCCACGAGCGGGATCATCCGGCCGAGAGGGGCGGGCAGGCCGACATCGCGGACGAAGGATTGCAGGTACGGGATGCTGTACTCGATCGCGAGCCCCCAGGTGAACACGTCGGGATGGCGCTCCCGCTCCACCTCGATCTCGCCCTCCTCCTGACCCAGCTTGATCTTCCGCGTGCTCCCGCGAGCGGGGATCTCGCCGCCCACCGATCCGGTGATCGCCAGCGGCCTGAGATACGCGAGCGAGTCCGGGAGGTCTCCGAGGCCCTTGCCGAAGAAGAGCGCAGGCTTGAGCACGTCGAAGGACTCGGCGCCCACCGGGGCCTGGCCGGTCCCGCCGACCTCGAGACCGAGGCCGGCGGAGAGGACGCTCTCGTGCGGGTCACTCTTGACGAGCTGGTACTTGACGGCCAGCTCGAGGTTGCCGAAGCCGGAATGGTCCTGCCCGCCGGCCCGGGCGAGGTGGAGCCACTCGCCCTCGAGCGACAGGCCGAGATCCGGCGTGATCCGCTTGGAGAGCTCTCCCGAGACGCTGGTCACGCGCGTGGCCGGCTGCTCCTCGCCGGCCGGCTGCTTGATGTGCGACACCGACGGCAGCGAGAGCTCGTCGGCGACGAACGGATCGTCCACGACCAGCGTGGCCGGGAAGAAGCGCTTGCCCGCGAGTCCGTGGGCGCCCGCGCCGCCGGCCGCGGAAGCGACGAGCGCCAGAGAAAGACAGCCTGCGAGGTACGGTTTCAGGTTCATCGAGCCCTCCGGTTTGGGGTCCCCACGTCGAGCCACGGTCGATCCGCGAGCACGCCGAGCCCTCGCACGGTGCGGGCGGCACCACGCCGGGCGCGGGACTTCGATCCGGCTAGACGGCAGGGATCGGTGGGGCTCGGTCCTGGTAGGGTCCGGGCGGCCGGATCCGGGGCGAGAAGGGGTCGGGGTGGGGCGGCGCTCCCGCGCCGACCAGGATGAGCGCGGCGTCGGCAGCGCCGTCGGCCGAGACCGCGGCGAGGTGCGCGGACACCGCCGCCACGGCGCATTCGGCGTACTGCTTGTCGTCAAAGCCATGGTGAACCGAATGCAGGGCGTCCTCGAAGGCGAGGATCGTGAGCAGGACGACGAGGCCTACCACCACCGCGCGCCGGGGGCCGCGACGCACCACCGCGAGCGCGAGCACCAGGCCGAGCCCGGCGGCCAGGACCAGGGGAGGCCAGGGCACCGGGATCGGAAGCTCCGAGGGCGCAGGCGGCACCGCCGGCGATTCCAGGACGAGGCCATCCAGGCCGACCGGCGCGCCGGACGGGGAGATCGTCGCAGGCGAATGGGCCGCGACGGGGCCGGCGGTCGCCAGGACGGCCACCGCCAGGAGCATCGCCATCGCGCAGATCGCCCTGCAGCGACTCATTCTCGGCAGGCTATCCGATGAACCGGTCCCGGTCAAACCCGGATCCCAGGCCGGAACCACCGTGCGGCGCGGCGCGCCGGCCGAGGACTCGTTGACGGCCCCGGAAGGCGTGTGGGATCATAAGCTTCCTTCATGAAAGTCCATTTCACAACCCTGGGCTGCCCCAAGAACCAGGTGGACTCCGAGCTGATGCTGGGCATGCTGACCGCGGCCGGGCATCAGATCGCGGAGGCCCCCGAGGCCGCGGAGTGCCTGGTGGTCAACACCTGCGCCTTCATCGACCGGGCGCGCGAGGAGTCGATCAACACGATCCTTGAACTGGCTCATCTCAAGGCTCGGAGCCGGGCGCGGGCCCTGATCGTGACCGGCTGCCTCACCCAGCGCTACGGGGGCGAGATCACCAAGGAGATCCCGGAGGTCAACGCGATCCTCGGCACCTCGGAGCTGCACCGCATCGTGGACCTCGTGGGCCAGGCCGACGGGCGGCAGGCCTGGGTGAGCGAGGCCCCGCCCGGCTACCTCTACGATGCCCGGACCCCGCGCCTGCTCACCGGTCGGGTGCCCTACGCCTACGTGAAGATCGCGGAGGGCTGCGACATGGGCTGCGCCTTCTGCGCGATCCCGCAGTTCCGCGGCCGGCACCGCAGCCGCCCGCTCGCCGACATCGTGGCCGAGGTCGACGGCCTGGCGCGCCGCGGGCTCCAGGAGGCCATCCTGGTCTCCCAGGACACGCTCGCCTACGGGCGCGATCTCTCCGGCAACGGGGACATCGGCGACCTGCTGCTCGCGCTCTCCGAGACCCCGATGCCGTGGATCCGCCCCATGTACCTGCACCCGGCGCACGTGACCGAGCGGCTCGTCGCCAAGTGGCGGCGCGCGCGCGTGGTCCCGTACCTCGACATGCCGGTGCAGCACGGCGACGACGGGATCCTGCGCGCCATGCGCCGCGGCGTCACCGCGCAGCGCATGAAGGACGTCATCGCGCGGTTGCGGGACGCGATCCCCGGCGTCACCCTCCGCACCACCGTGCTGGTGGGCTTCCCGGGCGAGACGGAGGCCGCGTTCCAGAACCTGCTCGGCTTCGTGGAGGACGCGGGCTTCGACCGGCTCGGGGTCTTCACCTACTCGGCGGAGGAGGGCACGCCCGCCGCCGACCTGCCGGAGCAGGTCCCGGCCGAGGTCATGGCGGAGCGCGCCCGCCTGGTCCAGGACCTCCAGGACCGGCTGGCCTGGCCGCGCCAGAAGGCGCTCTTCGGCACGCGCCAGACCGTGCTGGTGGACGGGCCGAGCGCCGACTCCGCGTTCCCCTTCGAGGGACGTACCGCCGGCCAGGCGCCCGAGATCGACGGAGTGGTGCTGCTGCGCGATCGCGCGCTCACCCCCGGGCGCTTCGCGGACGTCGCCATCGTCGAGGTGGAGGGCTACGAGCTCGTCGGCGAATAGGCGCCTCGGGCCGCTCGACCGCCTGGCCTTCGTGCTGGCCAGCGTCTTCGGCGCGGGCTACGCGCCGGTGGCCCCGGGGACGGTGGGCAGCCTGGTCACGGTGGTGGCGGTCTGGCTCCTCCCGCTCACCCCCGCGCGCATCGGGGTGGCGCTGGTGGTGGTCGTCCTGGTTGGCATGTGGGCGGGCTCGCGGGTCGAGCGCGTGCTCGGCCGCAAGGACCCCGGGATCATCGTGATCGACGAGGTGGCGGGCATGCTGCTGTCCGTGATCCTGCTGCCGCGGACCATCGCGGTGCTGGTCACCGCGTTCCTGCTCTTCCGGCTCTTCGACGTCTGGAAGCCGTTTCCCGCCCGCGAGAGCCAGGCCCTCACCGGCGGCATGGGCGTGATGGTGGACGACCTCATCGCGGGCATCTACGCGCTGGTGCTCGTCCTCGGCGCCCGCGCCCTCTTCGGCATCCCCGCCTGACCGCCCGATGAGCGGGGCCTGGATCCTCACGGTGGGCGCTGCGCAGCTCGGGGCCTCCGACGACCCGGCGGGGCTCATGGTGGCCCGTGCCCTGCTCGCCGAGGGCGTGCCGGTGGCCTCCCGTCAGGTCGTGGACGAGGACGAGACCGCGGTGGAGGAGGCGCTGCGCTCCGCGGTGCAGGCCGCCTCGCTGGTGGTGGTCCTCGCGCAGCCCGGCGGCTCGGGCGGCGAGGTGGTGCGGCGCGCGCTCTCGCGCCTGAGCGGGGCGCGGCTGGTGCTCCAGGACAAGCTGCTGGCCGCGCTCGAGGAGGAGTTCGCCCGGCGCGGGCAGGCGATGCCGCGACGGCTCGACCGCCTCGCCCTGCTGCCCCAGGGCGCGCTGCTCTGGCCGGCGGGAGGCGAGCCCGCGTGGGTGCTCGAGACCGCCCGCGCCGCGGTCGCGGTGCTCCCGGCGGGCTCCGCGCTGCTCTCCTCGCTCGTCGAGTCGCACCTGCGGCCGCTCGCGCGCCAGCGCCTGGGGACGGGCGAGAGCACCGTGCTCCGCACCCTGCACACCACCGGCCTGTCGCCCGCGGACGCCGAGGAGCGCCTCGGCCGCTGGCTCGGCGGGGAGGGCGGGGTCGCGGTCTCGTGCGTGCCCGTCGACGGCGACGTGTGGGTGCAGCTCCGCGCCCGCGCCGCATCCCGGAGCGCGGCGGAGGCCGCCCTGGCCCCGGTGGAGCGCCAGGTCCGCGAGGCGCTCGGGCCCGACTGCTGGGGGCAGGACGAGGAGACCCTGGAGGTCGTGGTGGGCCGGCTCCTGCTGGAGCGCCGGCTCACGGTGTCGATGGCCGAGTCCTGCACCGGCGGCCTGGTCGGTCACCGGCTCACCAACGTCGCCGGGTCCTCCCGCTACGTGGAGCGGGGCGTGGTCGTCTACTCCAACCAGGCCAAGGAAGAGCTGCTGGGGGTGCCGGCGGAGCTGCTGCGCGCGCACGGCGCGGTGAGCGCGCCGGTGGCCGAGGCGATGGCGGCGGGGATCTGCCGGATCTCGGGCTCGGCCTGCGGGATCGCGGTCACCGGCATCGCGGGGCCAGACGGGGGCACGCCGGCGAAGCCGGTCGGCACCGTGTTCATCGCGGTGGCGACCCCCGGCCCGGGCGGACCGAGCGTCGACGTGCGGCGCTTCCGCTTCCCGGGCGGGCGCGAGGCGGTCAAGTGGCAGTCCTCGCAGGCGGCGCTCGACATGCTCCGCCGCGGGCTCCTGGCGCGGCCGTGATCCGCGCCTTCGTCGCGGTGGTTCTCGAGGACCGGCTGCGGGAGGCGGTCGGGGCGCTGGTCGAGCGGCTCCGGCCGCTGTGCGCGGCGGTGGCCTGGGTGCCCGCGCGGAACCTCCACCTCACCCTGCAGTTCCTCGGCGATCAGAGCGAGGAGCGTCTGGCCGAGGCCGAGGCCGCGCTCGCGGAGGCGGCGGCGGCGAGCGCCCCGCTGGAGGTCACCCTTCACGGCATCGGGGCGTTCCCGGGGCTCGAGCGGCCGCGCATCCTGTGGATCGGCCTGGCCCAGGGTGCGCTCGAGACGCGCCGGCTGCAGGCGCGGGTGGCGGAGGCCCTCTCGGCGCGCGGCTTCCCCAGGGAAGAGCGGCCCTGGCATCCGCACCTCACCATCGGCCGTGTCCACGACGAGCGGCGCTGGCGGCGCGAGGCATCCGCGCCGCTGCGCTCCGCGCTCGCGGAGGCCGCGAGCACGACCTTCGGCTCGCAGCGGGTGGCGGAGGTAGCGCTGATGCGCAGTGATCTCTCGCCAAACGGGGCGCGTTACACCGTGCGGCGCGCCGCGAGCCTCGTCGGCGACGTATCGAACGGGAGACATTGACAGGTCCTGGCCCCCTCCCCACACTGGGCCGCGCTCCCGGACGCCTCGAACGTTGACTTTGCTCGCGGGGCGCCCGTATGATGGGACAACATATGTTGAGCTATCAACCTCACCTTACCCCTGGGCCCGACACCGGCCCTTTCCCACAGCGCAGTCGAGGAGAACCGGCATGACTGACGTGAAGAGCGACCGCCGCCAGGCCCTGGATCTGGCCATTGCCTCGATCGACCGCCAGTTCGGCAAGGGTGCCATCATGCGCCTGGGGCAGGGCGGTGCCATCGACGAGATATCGGTCATCCCCACCGGCGCGCTGCAGCTCGATGTGGCGCTCGGCATCGGGGGCATCCCGCGCGGGCGCATCACCGAGATCTACGGGCCGGAGTCCTCCGGCAAGACCACCCTGGCGCTGCACGTCATCGCGGAGGCGCAGCGGATGGGCGGCACCGCCGCCTTCATCGACGCCGAGCACGCGCTCGATCCGATCTACGCCAAGAAGCTCGGCGTCAACACCGACGAGCTGCTGATCTCCCAGCCCGACACCGGCGAGCAGGCCCTGGAGATCGCGGAGACGCTCGTCCGCTCCAACGCGGTGGACGTCATCGTGATCGACTCCGTGGCCGCCCTGGTGCCCCGCGCCGAGCTCGACGGCGACATGGGCGACTCGCTGCCGGGCCTGCAGGCGCGCCTCATGTCCCAGGCCCTCCGCAAGCTCACCGCCGCCATCGCCCGGTCCGGCGGATCGGTGATCTTCATCAACCAAATACGTGAAAAGATAGGGGTAATGTTCGGCTCGCCCGAGACCACCACCGGCGGCCGGGCGCTGAAGTTCTACTCCTCCATCCGCCTCGACATCCGGCGCCAGGACGCCATCAAGAACGGCACCGAGGCCGTCGGGGTCCGCACGAAGGTCAAGGTCGTGAAGAACAAGCTCTCCCCGCCCTTCCGGGAGGCCGAGTTCGACGTCATCTACGGGGAGGGGATCTCCAAGGAGGGGTCGGTCCTGGACCTGGCCGCGGAGCACAACGTTGTCGAAAAATCCGGCACTTGGTACACCTATAAGAGTGAGCGGATCGGGCAGGGACGGGAGAACGCCAAGAGGTACCTGAAGGACAATCCCAAGGTCTTGGCCGACCTGGAGGCGAAAGTCCGCGGGGCCCTGGGCCTGAGGCCGATCGGGGGGGCGCCGCAGCCGGCCCAGGAGAAGGCGGCCAAGTAGGAGCGAGTCACCATGGAACTGCAGCAGCTGCTGGCGGAGACCGCGCAGCGCAAGGCTTCGGACCTGCACCTGAAGGCGGCCGCGAAGCCGATCCTCAGGATCCATGGTCACCTGGAAGTGCAGGACGACCTGCCCCAGATCACCCGCGCCTTCATCGACAAGATGGCGCTGGAGCTGCTCGGCGAGCGCCGGCTCAACATGCTGCTGGAAGGCCGGGAGATGGACCTGGGCTATATGATCCCCGGGGTGGGCCGCTTCCGCTGCAACCTCTTCCTCTCCATGGGCGAGGTGCGAGGCGTCTTCCGGCACGTGCCCGAGCGCATTCCGCCCTTCCAGGAGCTCCACCTGCCCAAGGTGCTCGAGCGGCTCTCGATGGAGCGCCGTGGGATGATCCTGGTCACCGGCATCACCGGCTCCGGCAAGTCGACCTCCCTGGCCTCGATGATCGACTTCATGAATCGGAGCCGGAACGATCACATCGTCACCATCGAGGATCCGATCGAGTTCGTGCACCAGGACAAGAAGTGCGTGGTGAGCCAGCGCGAGATCGGCCACGATTCGGTCAACTTCGCCCAGGCCCTGCGCGCCGCTCTCCGTGAGGACCCCGACATCATCCTGGTCGGCGAGCTGCGCGACGTCGAGACCATGGAGGTGGGCCTGCACGCGGCGGAGACCGGCCACCTGGTGCTGTCGACCCTGCATACCCTGAACGCGGCAGAGACCATCAACCGGATGATCTCGATGTTCCCGCCCCACCAGGAGGAGCAGATCCGAGGGCAGCTGGCCGCGGTCATTCAGGGCATCGTCTCCCAGCGTCTGGTGGTGCGCGCCGACGGGCGGGGGCGCGTGCCCGCGGTCGAGGTCATGATCGCCACCGGTCTGATCCGCGACTGCATCCGCGAGGCCGACAAGACCCCCCAGATCCCGAGCGTGATCGGGGCGGGCACCGCCCAGTACGGCATGCAGACCTTCGACCAGTCGCTGCTGCAGCTCTATCGTGAGGAACTGGTCACGTACGAGACCGCCCGCGACGCCGCGACCAACCCGGACGACTTCGACCTGAAGGTCAAGGGCATCTTCTCCACCGGCGAGATGACCTGGGAGCATCCGGGCGGCAGCCAGACCGCCACCACGGCGGCCCCCGCGGTTCCCGGGCTCGGCGCCGCGGTCCCGACCTCGACCGCGCGCAGCCCCTTCGGCAAGAAGGCAGGGTAGGGGGTGCCGCGGCGCCGCGCCCGCCCGGGCGGGGAGCCGCGCCCCGCACCGATCCTCGACGAGAAGGCCGCCAGGTTGGCGGCCTTCGATCTTCTCGCCCGCAAGTCCTGGAGCGGCCGCGAGCTGACCCGCCGCCTCCGCCGCCGCGGCGCGCCGCCCGACGTCGCCCACGCCGTGGTAGCCGAGCTCACCGGGCGCGGCTACGTGGACGACCGGGCCTTCGCCCGCTGGTGGGCCGAGGCCCGGGCCCGCGGACGCCGCATCGGCAGCCGCCGGCTCCGGCAAGAGCTGGCCGCCAGGGGCATTCCGCGCGAGATGGCGGAGGCCGCGATCACCGCCGCCTTCGAGGACGTCACCGAGGCCGACCGGGCGCTCGAGGCCGCGCGGCGCCGGCTCCCCGCCCTGCGGCGCGGCCGCCCGGCCCGCGTCCCCGCGCGTCTCGCGGACTACCTGCTGCGGCGGGGGTATCCGACCTCGGCGGTGCGCCACGCGGTGCGAACGCTGCTGGCCGGGACGGGCGACGACCTACCCGGCAGCGAGGAGGACGGCGTCGTATAATGACGCTCCTATGACCGGGAGCGAGATCCGGGCGCGATTCCTCGAGTACTTCCGCGGGCGCGGCCACACCGTGGTGCGGTCCTCCCCGCTGGTGCCGGCCCAGGATCCGACCCTGCTCTTCACCAACGCCGGGATGGTGCAGTTCAAGTCGGTGTTCCTCGGGGAAGAGCGCCGGGAGTACGTCCGGGCCGCCACCGCCCAGAAGTGCGTGCGCGCAGGGGGCAAGCACAACGACCTGGAGAATGTCGGCCGCACCGCCCGGCACCACACCTTCTTCGAGATGCTGGGCAACTTCTCCTTCGGCGACTACTTCAAGGACCGGGCGATCGAGTACTGCTGGGAGCTCCTGACCAAGGAGTTCGGCCTGCCCAAGGACCGGCTCAAGGCCACCGTGTTCACCGACGACGACGACGCCTTCGGCCTGTGGAAGAAGGTGGCCGGGCTTCCCGGGGACCGCATCCTCCGCCTCGGCGAGAAGGACAACTTCTGGGCGATGGGGGACACCGGTCCCTGCGGACCCTGCTCCGAGGTGCACTTCCACCAGGGGGACCACCTGCCCTGCGCCGAGGAGAAGGCGGGGCGGGTCTGCCTGGGGCCGGCCTGCGAGTGCGACCGGTGGCTCGAGATCTGGAACCTGGTCTTCATGCAGTTCAACCGGGACGCGAGCGGCGCGATGACGCCCCTGCCCAAGCCCTCGATCGACACCGGCATGGGGCTCGAGCGGCTCGCCGCGGTGCTGCAGGGCAAGCAGTCCAACTTCGAGACCGACCTGCTCCGGCCCCTGATCGCCCACGTCGAGCGCCTGAGCGGCAAGACCTACGGGCGCGCCGAGGAGGCCGACGTCTCGATGCGGGTCATCGCGGATCACTCGCGCGCGGCCACCTTCCTGATCACCGACGGCGTCACCCCGTCGAACGAGTGGCGCGGCTACGTGCTGCGACGGATCATGCGACGGGCCATGCGGCACGGTCGCATGCTGGGGCTGGAGACGCCGTTCCTGTGGGACGTCACCGGCCGGGTGGTGGCGGTGATGGGCGACGCCTACCCCGAGATCCGCGATGCGCAGGCGCGGGTGGCCGAGACGGCGCGCCAGGAAGAGGAGCGCTTCGCGGAGACGCTCGATCTCGGCATGGCCAAGATCCGCGAGTTCGTGGCGGCCCACCGGGGGGACGCGGGCCGGACGGTGGACGGCCGCTTCCTGTTCACCCTCTACGACACCCACGGCTTCCCCTCGGACCTCGCGCAGGAGGTGCTCCAGGACGCGGGCTTCACCGTCGCCCCCGAGACCCAGCAGGTCTTCGACGCGGAGATGGAGGCGCAGCGCGAGCGCGCCCGCGCCAAGGCGACGTTCGCCGCGGGAGAGGGCGAGCCGGGGGTGGCCATCTACCAGCGGCTCTCCACCGAGCTGGCCAAGCCGCAGTTCCTGGGCTACGGCTCGCTGGCCGCGCCCGCGCGGATCCTGGCCCTGGTGGCCGACGGCCAGCGCCGCCGCGAGGCCCGGCAGGGTGAGACGGTCGAGATCATCCTCGACCGCACCCCGGCCTACGCGGAGTCCGGCGGCCAGCAGGGTGACCAGGGCTCGATCGTGGGGCGTGAGGGGCAGGGCCGGATCGAGGACACCTACCACCGCGGCAGCCAGCTCATCGTGCACCGGGTGACGGTCGGCCAGGGCCAGCTGCGCGAGGGCGAAGAGGTCGCGGTGACGGTGGAGTCGCACCGCCGGCAGGGGCTGCGCCAGCACCACACCGGCACCCACCTGCTGCACGCGGCCCTGCGCCGGGTCCTGGGCACCCACGTGACCCAGGCGGGCTCGCTGGTCGCTCCCGACCACCTGCGCTTCGACTTCTCGCACGGCGCCTCGCTGAAGGACAGCGAGGTGGAGGCGGTGGAGAGTCTGGTCAACGAGCAGGTGCAGGCCAACGTCGTGGTGACCCCGGCCGAGATGGACCTGCAGGAGGCCCTCCGGAGCGGGGCCATGGCCCTCTTCGGCGAGAAGTACGGCGACCGCGTGCGGGTGATCCGCATCGGCGACTTCTCCACCGAGCTGTGCGGGGGCACCCATCTGGACGCCACCGGCCAGATCGGGCTCTTCAAGGTCACCGACGAGGGCGCGGTGGCCTCCGGGGTGCGCCGCATCGAGGCGGTCACCGGCGAGCCCGCGCTCGCCCACGTGGGCCGAGAGGAGGCCGCGCTGCGCGAGTCGGCGGGGCTGCGCAAGATCCCGCCGCTCGAGCTGCCCCGGCGCCTCGCCGCGCTCCTGGAGGACCAGAAGCGGCTCGAGAAGCAGCTCGCCCAGCTCGAGGGCAAGCTGGCGAGGAGCCAGGCGCAGGACCTGGCCGCCGCCGCGAAGCAGGTGGCGGGGGTGACGGTGCTGGCCGCGCGCCTCGACGGCCTCGATGCCGACGGCCTGCGCTCGGTGGTCGACACCTTGCGGGACCGGGTACCGTCGGGGATCATCGTGCTCGGCGGGGCGGTGGACGGCAAGGTCAACCTGGTGGCCGCGGTCTCGAAGGACCTCACGAAGCGCTTCCCGGCCGGCCGCCTGGTCCAGGAGATCGCGCGGATGGTGGGCGGCGGGGGCGGCGGCCGTCCCGACCTGGCCCAGGCCGGCGGCAAGGACCCCTCCAGGGTGGACGAGGCCCTGGGTGCGGTGGCGGCCTGGGTGGAGCGGGCGGCGCAGGCCTAGACGGCGCGCCGGCCGACGTTCAGCGGAAGCGGAGCCCCGGCCATGTCCCAGCCCCGCGGCAAGATCCTCGTGGTCGACGATGAGCCGAACATGGCGCAGCTGCTCGCCGAGTACCTCACCGAGCAGGGCTACCAGGTCGTGACCGCCCACGGCGGCATCGAGGCGCTGGCCAAGATCGATCTCGAGAAGCCGCAGGTGATCCTGCTCGACGTCCGGATGCCGGGGATGGACGGCGTGGAGGTGCTGCGGCGGATCCGGAGCTTCGACACCGAGGTCGGCATCCTGATGATCAGCGCCAACGACGACATCGAGCTGGCCAAGCAGACCATCGAGATGGGCGCTTTCGACTACACGCTCAAGCCCGTCGACTTCGCCTACCTGAGCCGCGCGGTGGACACCCTGATGGCCCGGGCCCCGACCCGGCCCGTGCCCGCCATCGAGAGCGGGGGCGCCGGGGCGCCGTCGGCGCACAACCTCCTCTACGACCTCGCGCTGGGGATCTTCCGGACCACCCGCGCCCTCTCGTCGGCCGCGCGCGAGTCGCTGGGACGCGAGCTCGAGCAGGCCGCGCTCGTGGCGCTGCAGCGCGGGGCGGCCGGGGACAAGCAGGAGGTGGTCCGCGCGCTCAACCAGATCCGGACCCTGCTCCGCTTCGCCAAGGACCTCGGCGACATCGGCGACGACGCTCACCGCGTGCTCGAGACCAACGTGGCCCGGGCCCGGCGGTCCATCGGCCTGTCGTAGCCGCTCGTGCCGTCGCCCCGCCGGACTATCCGCACGATGTGCCCGATGAACTGCCATCCCACGCTCTGCGGCATGCTGGTGACCGTGGAGGACGGACGGCTCGTCGGGGTGGCCGGCGATCCGGACAATCCGGACAGTCGTGGCTTCCTGTGCGTGCGGGGCCACGCCTCGCGCGAGATCATCGGAAACCCCGCTCGCCTGCTCACCCCGCTCGCGCGCGACCACCGCGGCGGGGCGTTCCACGAGATCGGCTGGGACGAGGCCCTCGACCGCATCGTCGAGCGCCTGCGCGCGGTGGGGCCCGGGGCGGTGGGGTTGTGGTCGGGACACGGCTTCTTCGCCAACAACTACGGCACGCGCGTCAACTCGGAGCTGCTCCGGCGCTTCGCCAACCTCTGGGGTTGCCAGTGGTGGGCGCCCACCATGATCTGCTGGGGGCTCGGCGGCTTCGGCATCGGGCTCACCGGCCCCCTCGAGAGCAACACCAAGGAGGACATGGGCGCCCACGCCAGCCTGATCGTCCTATGGGGGGCGAACCTCGCGAGCCAGCCCAACACCGCGCCCCACCTGGTGGAGGCGCGTCGCCGCGGCGCGCGGGTCGTCACCATCGACGTGCGGCGGACCGAGGCGGCCGCGCAGTCCGACGAGGTGTTGATCCTCCGGCCGGGCACCGACGCGGCCCTCGCGCTCGGGATGATGCACGTGCTGATCGCGGAGAACCTGTGCGACCGGCAGTTCGTCGCGCGGCACACCGTCGGCTTCGACGCCCTCGCCGCGCACGTGCGGCAGCATCCGCCCGCGTGGGCCGCGGCGGTCACCGGGCTCGACGAGGCCGCCATCGTCGGTCTGGCGCGTCGGTATGCGGCCACGCGCCCGGCCATGATCGTGCTGGGCGGCAGCAGCATGCACAAGGGCGCCAACGGATGGCAGGGCGCGCGTGCGGTGGCGTGCCTGCCCGCCCTCACCGGGAACCTGGGCATCCCGGGCGGCGGGCTGGGGCCGCGGCACGGCAGCAAGGGGCACGGCTTCGGCCTGACCGATATCGCGCTGGCCGAGCGGCGGCCGCCGGGCGACTACGTGCCCAACCAGATGGAGCGCGTCACCGAGGCGCTCGAGACCGGGCGGGTGCGCGCGCTGCTGCTCTTCGGCACCGACATGCTGTCCTCCTTCGCGGATGCCGCGCGCGTCGAGGCCGCGCTGGCGCGCCAGGAGCTGATCGTCTGCCACGAGCTGTTCTGGAACGACACGGCCCGCCGCCTCGCGGACATCGTCCTGCCCGGTACCGCCTGGCTCGAGGAGCTCGGGTGCAAGGCGACCAACACGCATCTCTACCTGATGGAGCCCGCGCTCGCGCCCGCGGGGCAGGCGCGGACCGGGGCGTGGGTGCTGCGCCGGCTCGCCGCGCGCCTTGGCGTCGGCGACTTCTACCCGTGGGCCGACGAGGCCGGCCCCATCGACGCGATCCTCGATCACCCCGCGACCGGCCACGCCACCGTGGCCGCCCTGCGCGCGGAGGGCGGCATGCGGGCCCTGCGCGTCTCGCACGTGGGGCATCCCGATCTCGCCTTTCCCACCCCGTCCGGGAAGGTCGAGCTCTACTCGGCGCGCGCGGAGAGCCTGGGGCTGCCCCCGCTGCCGGTGCACGAGGCTCTCCCCGGGTCGGCCTATCCGCTGGTGCTCCGCCAAGGGCGGACCCTCGCCCACTTCCACGGCTTCTACGATCACGGCCGGGCCCTGCCGTCGCTGGCCACGCTCGAGCCGGAGCCGGTCCTGTGGGTGTCGCCCGCCGACGCGGCAGCGCGGGGCGTGGCGGACGGCGGCCTCGTGCGGCTGTTCAACGAGCGCGGGGAGATGCGCGCCCGTGCTCGGGTGACCGACCGGGTGCCCGCCCGCACCGTGTGGATGCGCGACGGCTGGGCGGACCTCAACCGGCTCACCTCCGGCGCCACGTGCATTCCTGACGCGGCGGTGGACGTGTTCGGCTTCTCGGCGGGGCAGGCCGCGTTCGACGCGGCGGTGGAGATCGCTTCTGTCTGAGCGCCCGCAGGCCCTGCTCTTCGACTTCGGGGGCACGCTCGACGCCGACGGGGTGACCTGGAAGGAGCGGTTCTTCGCCCTGTGGTGCGAGGAGGGCGTGGGCGGCCGGCCCGAGGCCTTCGACGCCATCTTCTACCGCGCCGACGACGCCCTCGTCGGCGCGATCCCGGCCACCCTGACCTTCGGGGAGACGGTACGCCGCCTCACCGCTGGCCTCGCCGCGGCGCTCGCGGTACGGGACGAGCGGACGATCACCCGCGTGGCCGATCGCTTCCTCGACGACGCGCACCGGCACCTCTCGCGCAACCGCGCCCTGCTCGCCCGGCTCGGTGCGCGCTACCGGCTCGGCCTCGTGTCCAACTTCTACGGGAACCTCGAGACGGTGTGTCATGATACGAGGATCGAGTCCCTCTTCGGGGTCGTGGTCGACTCCGAGCGGGTTGGGCTCTCCAAGCCGGATGCGCGTATCTTCCGGCGGGCCCTGGACGCGCTCGGGGTGACGCCGAGCGAGGCCACGTTCGTGGGTGATTCCGCGGCCCGGGACATGGCGGGCGCGCGGGCGCTCGGCATGCGGCACATCTGGCTCCACGCCGGCCCGCCGCCCGGCGGGCCGTGCTGCCCGGGTGACGTGGTGATCCATTCGCTG
>DATIFV010000192.1:0-20004 GCA_035455085.1 Candidatus Methylomirabilota bacterium
CGGGCGCACGTTCGTGAATTATCCAGGCTAGCGGGGGAGGGCGGCCTCGAGCGGCTCGAGGTTCTTCGGATCGGGCTTGAGCGTGCCGACGCCGTGCCGGCGCACCGCGGCCACCACCGCGTCGTTGACCGGCGTGGGCACGCCGAGACGGCGGCCCTGCGCGCTCACGTAGCCGTTCAGGTAGTCGATCTCGGTGCGCCGCCCCTTCATGACGTCCTGGAGCATGGACGGGCGTCCGCCGGTGAGGAACTTCACGCTCGCGGCCATGTCCGCCTCCACCGCCTCCCAGCCCTTGCCCTGCACCGCGTCCACGAAGCGCTGCGCCTCGATGCCGTAGATGGGCTCGACCTCGTAGCCGGCGGCGCGACCGACCCGGATGACCTCCGCCGCGATGTGGATCGCGACGCGGCGCGGGACGGGCGCGGTGCGCACCTCGGCGGAGCCCAGGCCGCTCAGCCCGGCGAGGGGATTGGCCATGCAGTTGACCGCGAGCTTGGACCAGCGCTCGCCCCACAGGTTGGTGGTCACCTTGGTGCCGGCCACGTCGCTCATCACCCGCGCCAGCGCCTGGGCCCGGGGGGTGTCCCGGCCGTCGTGCTCGCCGATCTTGAAGCCGACGGTGCCGGAGTCGGTGCGCATGGCGTGGCCGGGCTCGTACATACCGGCCCCGATCGTGATCACGCAGCCGAGACAGCGCGACGTGCCGACCACCGACGCCACCCGCTCGTCGTTGACCCCGTTCTGGAAGTCGACCACCACGCCGTCGGGCTGCTTGAGATAGGCCAGCGCCATCTGGGCCGCCCACTCGGTATCGTACGACTTCACCGAGACGAAGACCGCCTCGAAGGGCGCGGTCACCCCCTGCAGCTCGTGGATGTGCAGCGCCTTCACCGGGATCAGGTGGTCCCCGCAGGTCCCGCTCAGCCGGAGGCCCTGGCGCTTCATGGTCTCGACGTGCTCGGGCCACTGGTCGATCAGCGTGACATCGTGCCCCGCCTTGGTGAGCAGCCCCCCGACCACGCAGCCGATCGCCCCCGCCCCGATGATCCCGATCCTCATGACCGTTGGCTCCTTCGCCTGGAATGGCGGAAACACGTCGTGATGTGGTCGTTCACCATGCCGGTGGCCTGCATGAACGCGTAGCAGATGGTGGGGCCGACGAAGCGGAAGCCCCGCTGCACGAGGGCTCGGCTCATCGCGCGCGATTCCGCGGTCTCCGCCGGCACCTGTCGCATGCCGGTCCACGCGTTCACGATCGGCTCCCCGCCGACGAACTGCCACAGATAGGCGGCGAGGCTGCCGTACTCCTCCTGCACCTCGAGCACCTGCCGTGCGTTGACCACCGCCGCTTCGATCTTCTGCCGGTTCCTCACGATGCCCGGATCTCGCATCAGGGCCGCCCGCCGTCGGCCGTCGAAGCGGGCCACCCGGGCCGGGTCGAAGGCGGCGAAGGCCTTCCGGTAGTGCTCCCGCTTCCTGAGGATCGTGGACCAGGAGAGGCCGGCCTGGGCGCCCTCCAGGACCAGCATCTCGAAGAGGTGCCGGTCGTCGCGGGAGGGCACGCCCCACTCCCGGTCGTGGTACTCGGTCTCCAGGGGGCCCCCGTCGGCCCACGCACAGCGGATCGGCACGCGGTTCCTACACGGCGTCGGGGTCGACGCCGTGCTCCTTGAGCTTCTTGCGCAGCGTGTTGCGGTTGATGCCGAGAAGCTGGGCGGCCCGCACCTGGTTGCCCTTGGTCTCCCGCATCACCGCGCGCAGGAGGGGCTTCTCGACCAGCCCCACCATCAGGGCATGAAGGTTGGCGGCGGCGTGCCCGCGCAGGCCGCGCACGCACTCGTGCATCTTGCGCTCGATGATGTCCTCCAGCGAGGCGTCGGTGGCGACGGTGGCCGCGGCCGACACCGGGCCGATCGGCAGGTGCTCGGGCAGGATCACTCCCGCGGAGGCCATGACCATGGCGCGCTGGATGACGTTCTCCAGCTCGCGCACGTTCCCCGGCCAGTCGTAGCCGACCAGCCGGTCCATCGCGTCGGCGGCCACCACCCGCTCCCCCAGCGTCTCGGCATACTTGGCCAGGAAGTGCTCGGCGAGCAGCGGGATGTCCCCCCGCCGATCGCGGAGGGCGGGCAGCGAGAGCGTGACGACATTCAAGCGGTAGAACAGGTCTTCCCGGAACCGCCCCGCCTTCATCATGGCCTCGAGGTCGCGATGGGTGGCCGCGAGCACGCGCACGTCCATGCGGATCAGCTCGTGGCCGCCCACGCGCTCGAAGGTGCGCTCCTGCAGGGCGCGCAGCAGCTTGACCTGCAGCTCGGGCGGCATGTCGCCGATCTCGTCGAAGAACACGGAGCCGCCGTGGGCCAGCTCGAGCTTGCCGAGGCGGCGCTCCTTGGCGTCGGTGAAGGCGCCCTTCTCGTGCCCGAACAGCTCGGACTCGAGCAGGGTGACCGGGATGGCCGCCGCCGAGATGCCCACGAAGGGCCGGCCCGCCCGCCGGCTGTAGTGGTGCAGCGCCCGCGCCACCACTTCCTTGCCGGTCCCGGACTCGCCGCGCAGGAGCACGCTGACGTCGCTGCCCGCCACCCGGCCGATGGCCTTGTAGACCTCCTGCATGGTCGGATGCCGTCCCACCAGCGCTCCGAACTCCCAGACCTCCCGGAGCCCGGAGCGAAGCGCGGTGACCTCCTGGGTGAGCCGGCGGGCGGTGAGCGCCCGCTCCGCCAGGAGCAGGGCCTCGTCGAGATCGAAGGGCTTGGCCAGGTAGTCGTAGGCGCCGTCCTGCATGGCGGCCACCGCGGTCTCCATGGTGCCGTGCGCGGTCATGATGACGACCTGCGCGTCCGCCCGCTTCTCCCGCACCTGCTTGAGCAGGGCGAGGCCGTCGATGCCGGGCATGCGGACGTCGAGCAGGATCAGATCGAAGGGCCCGCCCTCGACCTCCCGGAGGGCCGCGGTTCCGTCCTTCACCGCGGTCACCTGGTAGCCCGCGCCGCGGAAGCCCTTCTCGAGGACCCAGCGCAGGCTGTCCTCGTCGTCGGCGATCAGGATGCGGCCGGTCGGGCCGGTCATGCGGCGGTCCTTCTCAATCGTTTGTCTTCGTGCCTGCGGCGCTCATCCTGAGCACGTCCCCGTGATGGAGACCGCGTAGCGCCGGGGCCTCTTCGCGCCTGCGGCGCTCATCGGGCGATGGGCAGAAAGCAGGAGACCGCGGTGCCGCGGCCGGGCTCGCTCGTGATCTGGATCGCGCCCCGGTGCTCCTCGACGATCCGGTGGCAGAGCGCCAGCCCGAGCCCCAGCCCCTTGTCCTTGGTGGTGAAGAACGGGGTGAAGAGACGGGCCCGCGCCCTCTCCGGGATCCCCGGCCCCTCGTCCACCACCTGGATCTCCACCATGCTCCGCTGGCCGTGCCCCAGGTCGACCTTGGCGAAGAGCGGGTTCATGCTGAGCCGCGTGACCAGGGTCAGCCGGCCCCCCGCGGTCATCGCCTCCACCGCGTTGCGGACCAGGTTGTGGAAGACCTGCAGGATGCGGTCCTCGTCGGCCAGGATGGGCGGCAGGCTCGGGTCGTACCGCCGCACGATCTGCACCCTGCGCTGACCCGCCATCTCCTCGGACAGCAGGGCCACGCGCTCCAGGAGCTGGTGCACATTGAGCGGCACCGGACGCAGGGTCACCGGACGGCTGATGTCGAGCAGCATCTCGATGATCCGGTTGACCCGGTCCACTTCCTTGAGCAGGACGTCGGTGTACTCGCCGAGACGCGCGTCCTCGCCCATCTCGCGCCGCATCAGCTGCACCGCGCCCCGGATCGCCCCGAGCGGGTTGCGGATCTCGTGGGCCAGCCCGATCGCGATCTGACCGGCCGCGGCCAGGGTCTCGCCGCGTCGCACCTCGGCCTCGAGCTGCTTCAGCCGGCTGATGTCCCGGAGCACCGCCACCGCCGCCTCGACCTCGCCGCTGCGGACGGCGAGCGGCGCGGTGACCACGCTCACGTGCACCGGCCGGCCGGCCCCGCCCTCGATCACCGCCTCGGCCTCCGAGCGGCTCTCGCCGGTGGCCAGCGTGTCGCCGAGATGGCGTACCAGCGAGGTCTCGGGCGGGAAGACCTCCTTGAGGACCCTGCCGATGGTGCGCCGGGCGGAGCGGCCCAGCAGCGCCTCCGCGGCCGGGTTCCAGAGCATCACCCGCAGGCTGTCGTCGACCCCCACCACCGCGTCCGGAAGCCCCGCGATGAGCGCCTCGTAGTCCAGCCGGGGGCTCATGCCAGGGTCAGGTCCGGCAGGGCGTTGAGCGACAGGGGGGCCCGCTCCCCCGCCTCCAGCCGGTCGTGCCCGGCGGCCGCGATCATCGCCGCGTTGTCGGTGCAGAGCCGGCGCGACGGCACGTGCAGGGTCCATCCGCGCTCACGGCACTCGCCCTCCAGGGCCTCCCGCAGCGCGGTGTTGGCGGCGACCCCGCCGGTGAGCACCAGCCGGGGCACCCCGGTCCGGAGCGCGGCCTTCACCGTCTTGCGCACCAGCATCTTGACCACGGTGGCCTGGAAGGAGGCGGCGATGTCGGCCACCCGCGCGGGATCGAGCACGCCCGCCCGGCGCACGTGCAGGGAGACGGCGGTCTTGATCCCGCTGAAGGAGAAGTCCGGTGCGCCGTCGCTCATGTGGGCGGTAGGAAACGCGATCGCGCGCGGGTCGCCGGTCCGCGCCGTCCGCTCGATGACGGGGCCGCCCGGATAGCCGAGCCCCAGGAGCTTGGCCACCTTGTCGAAGGCCTCGCCCGCCGCGTCGTCGCGGGTCTGGCCGATCCGCTCGTAACGCCGGGGCTCCCGCGCGAGGTAGAGGGCGGTGTGGCCGCCGGAGACCACGAGGGCCAGGAACGGGAAGGCGGGGGGATCCCCCTCGAGGAAGGCCGCATAGATGTGGCCCTCGAGGTGATTCACCCCCACCAGGGGCCGGTGGCGCGACCAGGCGATCGCCTTGGCGGCGGAGCAGCCGATGAGCAGCGAGCCCACCAGCCCGGGCCCCTGAGTCACCGCGAGGCCGTCCACGTCGTCGAGCGATAGCGACGCGGTCTCGAGCGCGCGGCGGATCACCGGCATCAAGACCTCCAGGTGCCGCCGGGAGGCGAGCTCCGGCACCACCCCGCCGTAGGGGGCGTGCACGTCGTCCTGCGACGCGACCACGCTCGAGAGGATCTTGCGGCCGCCGTCCACGATGGCGGCCGCGGTCTCGTCGCAGGAAGTCTCGATGCCGAGAACGATCATGTCGAGTCGATTATCGCGCGAGTTGGGAGGCCGGCACCAGCCGGAGTCCGCGCGCCTCCCAGCGCGGCACGTACTCCTTCAGCACCCGCACCGTCCGCGGGTGGCCGTGGGCCACCACCACCACCTCGCCGCGCCGCTCCGCCCATCCCGCCACCTCGTCCCACCGGATCCGCTCGTCCGCCTCCCCGCGCCCGGGGTCGACCAGGATCTGCCGCCGGGCCGCCCGCACGCCGGCGTCCCGCGCCTCGTCGAAGGCCACCGACTGGCTGGAGGTGTAGGCGTCCACCAGGAACAGGCGCCGGGCCGCCAGCACCTCCAGCACCGCGCGCATCCGCGGGCGATCCTCGGTGAGCCGCGACCCCATCCGGTTCATCACCCCGACCGCCGGGGCCACCGTCTCCAGGTGGCCGCCCACGACCCGCCGGATCTCGCCGGGCCCCATCGACATCAGGAGGGCCCCCGGACCCGGATCCAGCTCCGGGAAGCGGTACGGCTCCATCGGCAGCCCGAGCAGCACCTCCATGCCGGACCGGGCGGCGTCCCGCGCGATGGTGGCGGACAGGGGCAGGCCGGGCAGCACCGCGACCGTCAGGGGGCGGCGGATCTCCCGCAGCCCGTCGAGCACGTCGCGCCGGGCCCCGAGGTCGTCCACGATGACCGCGATCCGCGGCGCCCCGGGCGGCAGGGGCGCGGGCTCCGGAGCCGATCGGACGGTGGGCGACGTCGCCGCGGTCCGCCGAGGGGCGCGCCCGAGGAGCTCGAGCCCGAACAGGCTCGCCTCGCCCCGTCGGGCCTGCCACTGATCGAGCCCCACCACCGCGAGCAGCAGCAGGACGATGATGCCGGCGAGAGCCTGCCACACTCTCGCCGGCATCCGTACGCTCCGGTCCGCTCTCAGCGAGTCTGGGCCTGCGGACCCGTCGGGACCGGCCGGCTCTTGTCCAGGATCTTCATGGCCTTGAGCAGGTCGAGCGCGCGCTGCAGCTGCGGGTCGCGCTTGAGCTGCTCCTGCGGCGTCTCCGGCGCGGGGGCGGGCGCGGCCGCCTCACCGGCTCCGGTGGTGGCGGCGGTGGTCTTGGGCCCCTCCACGATGATGTCCGGGGTGATGCCCTTGCCGTGGATGGACCGGCCCTTCGGGGTGAAGTACTTGGCGGTGGTCAGCCGCAGGCCGGAGCCGTCCGACAGCGGGATGATGGTCTGGACCGAGCCCTTGCCGAAGCTCTGGGTGCCGATCACCACCGCGCGGCCCCAGTCCTGGAGGGCCCCCGCCACGATCTCGGAGGCGGAGGCGCTGCCCTGGTTGACGAGCACCACGATCGGGAAGTCGGCGAACACCCGCTTGGCGTTCGCGGAGAAGCGCATGTTCTGATTGCGCACGCGGCCCTCGGTGTAGACCACCAGCTTGCCCGCGTCCAGGAACTTCTCGGTCACCTCGACCGCGGAAGTGAGGAGGCCGCCCGGATTGTTGCGCAGGTCGAGCACGAGCCCCTGGATCTTGCCCTCCTTCGCGTACTTCTCGAGCGAGGTCTCCAGGTCGTTGGCGGTCTGCTCCTGGAACTGGCGCAGCCGGATGTACTCGATGCCCGGGTCGAGCTGGTTGGATCGCACCGACTGCACCCGGATCTGCTCCCGGGTGATGAAGAAGTCCTTGGCCTCGGTCCAGCCCTCGCGCACGACCGTGATCGTGATCTTGGTGCCGGGCTTGCCCCGCATCCGCTTGACCGCGTCCGAGAGCTGCATGTCCTTGGTGGGCAGCCCCTCGATCTTGAGAATGCGGTCGCCGGGCTGGATCCCCGCGCGGTACGCCGGCGTGCCCTCGATGGGCGCCACCACCGTCAGCACGTCGTCCCGGAGGGTGATCTCGATGCCGAGCCCGCCGAAGCTGCCGCTCGTCTCGACCTGCATCTCCCGGTACATCTCCGGATCCAGGAACGACGAGTGGGGGTCCAGTCCGCGAAGAGTCCCCTTGATCGCGTTGTAGATGATGTCCTTGGGCGGGACCTCGTCCACGTACTGGCTCTGCACGATCGACAGGACCTCGGTGAAGAGGCGCAGGTTCTCGTAGGTGGCCGCGGTATCGTTGCCCTTGCTCGCCACCCCGCCGCCCAGGGACAGGGTGAGGATGAGCAGGAGGGCGGAGATCATGACCACCTTCTTCGTGTGCCGGATGGACCGCATCGTGTACGCCTCCGTGGTTACCCTCTATCAGGCCGTGCCGCTCGCTGCTACCGTCGCTGGTCTATTGTATTCGCTCGGCTCGCCCTCGGCTGCACCTCGCCAAGCCCGACTCGGCTCGCCTTCGGCGGCGCCTCGCCGCCCTACCCTCTCGGTCTCAGCCACTGCGTCGGATCCTGCGGCTTGCCTTCGTGTCGCACCTCGAAGTAGAGGCGTGGCCCCTGCAGCGAGCCGGTGTCGCCGACGGTGCCGATGATCTGCCCCTGCTTCACCTCGTCGCCCTCGGTGACCCGGATGTCGGCCGCGTGGGCATAGACCGTGTAGTACTCGGCCCCGTGGTCCACGATGATCAGGTTCCCGTACCCGCGGAACCAGCCGGTATAGACCACGTGGCCGGGGAACACCGCCACGATGTTCGAGCCCTCGCTGGCCTCGATATCGATGCCGTTGCGGAACGTCCTCGTCCCGAACCGGGGATTGACCTGCGGCCCGTACTCCGCCACCACCCGCCCGTCCGCGGGCCAGGCCAGCCGGCCCCGGAGCGCCCCGAACCCGATGCCCGACGGCGCCTCTCCCGGCGCGGGCCGGCCGGGCCGGCTCGGCGGCGGCACCTTCGCCATCGCCCGGCGCTGCCGCTCCTGCAGCTCCCGGATGAACGCCTCGAGGCGACGGGTCGCCTCGGACAGCTCGCCGACCATCCGCTCGTGGTACGCGCGCTCGTCCTGCACCTTCGCGAGCAGCGCGCGGCGCTTGGCCGCCTCCCGGTCGAACTCGGCCCGCTCCTGCTCCGCCTCCGACCGCAGCGAGGCCAGCTCCCGTCCCCGCGCCTCCACCCGATTCTTCCGATCCGCGAGCACCTCGGACGTCACCCGATACTCTCGAATCAGGCGAGCGTCCACCGTGGCCAGGGTGGTGAGATGACGGAGCTGGACCGCCTGCTCCACCGGGTCCGCGCCGGAGAGCACGATCGGCAGCACGCCGCCCTGCGCCTGCAGCTTGTAGAGCGCGCGCAGCCTCCGCCCGAGCACCTCCTCCTGGCCGGAGCGCCGTGACTGCAGCCGCCCGATCTCCCCCTGCAGCTCCGAGATGTCCGCCTGGGCCTTGCGCGTGCGTCCGTCCAGGAGCGCCACCTGCTTGCGCTTGGCGGTGAGCCGCTGGTCGATGGCCTCGAGCTCGCTCAGCACGCCCGCCTCGCGCTTGCGCGCGTCCGCCGCCTTCTGGCGCTCCTCCCGCAGGCGCTTCTGCGTCTGCTGCAGATCGCGCTGCTTGTCCCCGAGGTCGGCGGCGCCCTCGCGCTTCGGCGTCTGGGCCAGGGCCGCCGGCGCCAGGAGGGACGGCGCCAGGACCAGGACCAATCCGAGCCGCCAGGTGCGCCTCATGCCGCCGCCCGTCCCCGGGCCAGGAGCCCCCCCAGGGCCCCCAGCAGAGCGCCGGTGGCGATCAGCGCCAGGGCCTGCACCGGGGAGAGGAAGGTCACCCGCTCCAGGCCGATCGTCACCGGCAGCAGGGGCTCGAGCCGGGGCACCGCAAGAGCGTAGGCGACCTCCAGGGTGGCGAGCGCCACGATCGCCGCCACCAGGCCCTGGGCCATGCCCTGGACCAGGCGCGGGGCCCGGATCACGTGCTCGGTGGCGCCGACCAGCCGCATGATCTCCATCTCGTCGCGCCGTAGGTGCAGGACCAGGGTCGTCGCGGTGGTCACCGTGAGGATCGCCGCCACCGCGAGGACCGCACCGATCACGAGACCCACACCCTGGAAGAGGAGCCGGAACTGGGCGAGACCTTCCACCCACTGGCTGCCACCCTGCACCTCCTCGACCTCCGGCAGCGTGGACAGGCGCCCCACCAAGGCCCGCGTCCCCTCGGGGGTGGCGACCGCCGCGTCCGGGGTCACCTCCACCGAGGCGGGCAGCGGGTTGCGCGGAAGCTGATCGGCGACGTCGGCCTGGCTGCCCAGCGAGCGCTTCAGCTCGCGCAGGGCGTCGGTCTTGGAGACGTAGCGGAGGCGCTGAACCCCGCCCACCGCCTCGATGCGCTGCATGAGGTCCTCGAGCTTGGCCGCGGGCGGCTCGTCCTTCAGGTACACGATCACCCGCACGCGGTCGCCCCACTGGTCGATGGCGCGCCCCAGATTGAGCGACAGCAGCCAGAAGCCGCCCAGGGCGGTCAACGACAGCGCGATCAGCAGGATGGCCGCGAGACCGATGCGGCCGGCGCGCCGCAGGTCGCGCATCGCCTCGTTGACGATGAAGCTGAGCATCAACCTTCGTCCTTGACGAGACGGCCGCCCTCGAGGCGGAGGGTGCGGCGCCGGAGGTGGGGGACGAGACGCGCCTGATGCGTCGCGAAGACCACCGTGGTGCCGCGGCTCCAGATGTCCTTCACCAGCCCCAGGATCTCGCCCGCCATCTCCTCGTCGAGGTTACCGGTGGGCTCGTCGGCCAGCAGCAGCCCGGGGGACTTCACGATGGCCCGGGCCAGCGACGCCCGCTGCGCCTCGCCCTGGGACAGCTGGTGCGGGAAGGCCTGGGCGCGCGCGGAGAGCCCCACCGCCTTGAGCGCGGCGAAGGCCTTCGGGGTGATCTCGCGCCGGGGCGTGCCCAGCACGCGGAGCACGAAGGCCACGTTCTCGAACACGGTGCGCCCGGCGAGGAGCTTGGCGTCCTGGAACACGATGCCGATGGACCGGCGCAGGCGGGGGATCTCCGACCGGCGCAGGGCGCTGACGTCGAAGCCGGCCACGTCGATGTCCCCCTCGGAGGGGGATTCCGCCCGGTAGAGGAGCCGGAGCAGCGTGGTCTTGCCGGCTCCGCTCGGCCCGGTCAGGACGACGAACTCCCCCTTGGCGACGTGGAACGATATGTCGGTAAGGGCGGCCACCTGGGAGGGGCCCGCCCCGAAGACCATGGACACGTGCTGCAGCCGGATCATGGGCTGCACATTATTCTACCTAACTATTCAACCTTTCGGTAGTTTTTCCATGAGCAGGCGATTCACGACAGCCGGATTCGCCTTGCCCTGCGTGGACTTCATCACCTGCCCCACCAGGAATCCCAGCGCGGCCTTCTTGCCGGCCCGGTAGTCGGCGACCACCTTGGCGTGCTCGGCCAGGACCCGGTCCACCGCCTGGCCGAGCGCCCCCTCGTCGGCGACCTGGGTGAGCCCCTCACGGCTCACGATGGCCTGCGCGGTCTCGCCGGACCGGTACATCTTCTCGAACACCTCCTTGGCGATCTTGCCGCTGATGGTGCCGTCGTCGATCAGGGTCAGCAGGCCGACCAGGTGATCGGGCGGGATCGGGCAGGCCGCGACCGCGCGGTCGTCGTCCGCGGGCAGCTCGCGCAGAAGCTCGTTCAGCACCCAGTTGGCCACCACCTTGGGCTTGCCGGAGCCGCGGGCGGCCTCCTCGAAGTAGTCGGCGAGGCCCCGGCCCTGGGTGAGCAGGTCGGCCTCGTAGGCGGAGAGGCCGTAGATGCTCTGCAAGCGCGCCCGCCGGGCGGCGGGCAGCTCGGGCAGGCGCCCCCGCACCTCCTCCACCCAGGCCGGCCGGAGATCCAGCGGCGGCAGGTCGGGCTCGGGGAAGTACCGGTAGTCGTGCGCGAACTCCTTCGAGCGCATCGAGACGGTCACCGCCCGGTCGGGATCCCACAGGCGTGTCTCCTGGACGATGCGCTCCCCGGCCTCGAGCGCGCGGGTCTGGCGCCGGATCTCGTAGTCGAGCGCGTCGCGGACGTTCCGGAACGAGTTCATGTTCTTGATCTCGACCTTGGTGCCGTACTCGGCCTGGCCGCGCCGCCGGAGGGAGATGTTCGCGTCGCAGCGCAGCGAGCCCTCCTCCATGTTGCCGTCGCACACGCGCAGGTAGATCAGGATCGCGCGCAGGGTCTTCAGGTAGGCGACGGCCTCCTCCGGGCTCCGGAGGTCGGGCTTCGAGACGATCTCCATCAAGGGCACGCCGGCCCGGTTGAAGTCCACGCTGCTCGACAGCGCCGTCTCGAGCGCGCCCTCGTGGAGGAGCTTGCCCACGTCCTCCTCGAGGTGCACGCGCTGGATCCCGATCTCGCGGGCGCCGTTGCCCGCGTCGACGGCGAGGCGGCCGTGCTCGGCGAGCGGCTCCTCGTACTGGCTGATCTGGTAGTTCTTCGGCATGTCGGGGTAGTAGTAGTGCTTGCGCGCGAAGCGGTTCAGCGCGTTCACCCGGCAGTCGAGGGCGAGCGCGGTCATGGCGCCGAACTCGAGGGCCCGGCGGTTGATGACCGGAAGCGAGCCGGGGAGGCCCAGGCAGACCGGACACGTCCGGGTGTTCGGCAGGGCGCCGAAAGCGGCCGGGCAGCCGCAGAACATCTTGGTCGCGGTCGAGAGCTGAGCGTGGACCTCCAGGCCGATGACTGTTTCGTAACTATTCATCGCGCTTGAATGTGGATGACTCCGGCTTGCGGTTGGGCCTCTTCGGGCCTTTGGCCCTCATCGGGGGGCACCCGAGCAACCGGTGGGGGTCATGCCGGGAGCGGGGGGCGGCGGGCGTGCCAGGTGGTCGCCTGCTGGTAGGCGTGGGCCGCGCGCAGCAGGGTGGCCTCGTCGAAGGCGCGGGCGATCAGCTGCAGCCCGATCGGCAGCCCGCCCTGGGTGAAGCCGCCGGGGATGGACACCCCGGGCAGCCCGGCGAGGTTGACCGGGATCGTGAAGATGTCGTTCAGGTACATCTGCAGCGGATCCTCCTTCTCGCCCATCTTGAAGGCCACCCCCGGGGTGGTGGGCGCCACGAGCAGGTCCACCCGCTCGAAGGCCTGCTCGAAGTCACGCCGCACGAGGGTGCGGACCTTCTGGGCCTGCCCGTAGTAGGCGTCGTAGTAGCCGGCGGAGAGCACGTAGGTCCCGAGCATGACCCGGCGCTTGACCTCGGCCCCGAAGCCGGCGGCCCGGGTCTTGCTGTACATGTCGATCAGGTCGCGGGCACCGGAGACCCGCAGGCCGTACTTCACGCCGTCGTAGCGCGCGAGGTTCGAGGAGGCCTCCGCGGGCGCGATCACGTAGTAGGCGGCGAGCCCGTACTCGGTGTGCGGGAGCGAGACCGGCTCGGTGCGGGCGCCCAGCTTCTCCAGGGTGGCGATGGCCTCGCGCACCGCGCGCTCCACCTCGGGATCCATCCCGTCGATGAAGTACTCCGCGGGAACCCCGATCCGCAGCCCCTCGATCCCCCGCGCGAGGGCGGCCCGGTAGTCCGGCACCGGCACGTCCACCGCGGTCGAGTCCATGGGATCCGGGCCCGCGATGACCTGCAGCATCAGCGCCGCGTCCTCCGCGTCCCGGGCGAAGGGGCCGATCTGGTCCAGCGAGGACGCGAAGGCGATCAGCCCGTAGCGGGACACCCGTCCGTACGTGGGCTTCATGCCGAGCACGCCGCAGAAGGCCGCGGGCTGGCGGATCGAGCCGCCGGTGTCGGTGCCGAGGCTGAGGGCGGCGAGGTCGGCGGCCACCACGGCGGCCGCCCCGCCCGAGGAGCCGCCGGGCACGCGGGCCAGGTCCCAGGGGTTGCGCGTCGTGAAGAAGGCGGAATGCTCGGTGGAGGAGCCCATCGCGAACTCGTCCATGTTGAGCTTGCCGAGCAGGACCGCGCCGGCCGCGCGCAGGCGTGCGACCACGGTCGCATCGTACGGGGGCACGAAGCCCTCCAGGATCTTCGAGCCGCACGTGGTGGGGACCCCGCGCGTGCAGAGCACGTCCTTCAGCGCGACGGGCACCCCGTCGAGCGGCCCGCGCGGCGTCCCCGCCTTGAAGCGGGCGTCGGCCTCCGCGGCCACGCGAAGCGCCTCGTCGCGGGTGACGGTGAGAAAGGCGCGCACCTGCGGGTCGACACGCTCGATACGGTCCAGGTACTCGCCGACGACCCGGCCGGGGGTGGCGCTCCCGCTGCGGTACCGGGCCCCCAGCTCGTGGGCGGTCAGCGGCGCGGGCATCGCTTCCGCCTACTCCTCGATGATCTTGGGGACGCGGAACAGGTCGCCCTGCCGATCGGGCGCGTTGGCGAGCGCGTCGGCCTGGGCCAGGGATTGGCTCGGCACGTCGTCCCGCGTCACGTTGGTCACCGGCACCGCGTGGGAGGTCGGCTCGACGCCGGCGGTGTCCAGGGCGCGGAGCTTGTCGATGTAGGTCAGGATGCCGTCGAGCTCGCGGCCCATCCGCTCCTTCTCGGCCGCCGACAGCTCGAGCCGGGCCAGCCGGGCCACATGCTCGACATCCTGAGGCGAGATCTTCACGCTCAGATCTCCTCCAAGTGCGCGTACTGCAGCGACAGGCGCTTGCGCCCCACGCTCGCGAAGTGGACGGTGGCGATCACGTCGGCGCCCTCGCGCTGGATGCCCACCAGGAGCCCCTCGCCCCACCGCGCGTGGCGCAGCTTGGCGCCGAGGCGGAACGGGAAGTCCTCCTCGGGCGCCGCCTCCGGAACGTCCGCGACCGGGACCGAGACCGGCTCCGGCCGCCGGGCGTTGACGAGGTGGAGCTGCTCCTCCGGGATCTCCAAAAGGAAGCGCGACGGCTCGGCCACCCCGTAGCCCTGGATGCGGCGGTGGAGCGCATAGGACAGCATGAGCTGCTCCCGCGCCCGGGTGATGCCGACGTAGCAGAGGCGCCGCTCCTCCTCCAGCTCCTCCGGCTCCAGCATCGACCGCGAGTGCGGGAACACGCCCTCCTCGAGGCCGGTGAGGAAGACCACCGGGAACTCGAGCCCCTTGGCCGAGTGCAGGGTCATCAGGGTCACCCCGCCCGCTTCCGCGTCGATCTCGTCCGTGTCCGCCATCAGCGCGATCGAGTCGAGAAAGCCCTCGAGGGTCACCGTGCCCGCCCCCGCCGCCTGCTCGGTGGCGATGAACTCCTCGGAGGCCGCCACCAGCTCCTCGAGATTCTCGAGGCGCGCTTCCGCTTCCGCGGTGCGCTCGGCCTTGAGGGCGTCGCGGTACCCGGAGGCGGCGCAGACCTCGTCGATCAGCGCGGGCACCGGCAGGGCGCTCCGGCGCTCCCCGAGCCGCGCGACGAGGCGGGCGAACTCCTCGAGGGCCCGGCGCGGCTTGCCGGCGATGTCGGCGGGCAGCGCGGCGCAGGCGGCGAGGAGCGGCGCCGCGGTCGCTCGCGCCGCGTCGGCCAGGCGGTCGAGGGTCGCCTTGCCGATGCCGCGGGCGGGCGCGGCCACCGCCCGCCGGAAGGCCACGTCGTCGAGCGGGTTCGAGATCAGGCGCAGGTAGGCCACCACGTCCTTGATCTCGCGCCGCTCGTAGAACCGCACGCCGCCCACGATCAGGTACGGAATGCTCGCGCGCCGGAGCGCGTCCTCGAGCACGCGGGACTGCGCGTTGGTGCGGTAGAAGACGGCGATCTCCTGATATGCTCTTCCTTCGCGATGCGCGACGCGGATCTTCTGGGCCACGAACGCGGCCTCCTCGTTCTCGTCCCAGGCCCGGTACACGAGGGCGCGCTCCCCCTCGGGGTTCTCGGTCCACAGTCGCTTGTCCTTGCGGGCGGTGTTGTTGACGATCACCGCGGAGGCGATGTCGAGGATGCGCTTGGTGGACCGGTAGTTCTGCTCGAGGGCCACCACCCGGCAGTCCGGGTAGTCCTTCTCGAAGTCGAGGATGTTGCGCAGGTCGGCGCCCCGCCACCGGTAGACCGACTGGTCGGGATCGCCCACCACGCAGAGGTTCCGGTGCTCCTCGGTGAGCAGCTGCACGATGCGGTACTGCGCCCGGTTGGTGTCCTGGTACTCGTCCACCAGCACGTGCGTCCACACCGCGCGGTACCAGCGCAGGGCCTCCGGGACCGTCTCGAGCAGCCGCACCACCCGCAGCAGCAGGTCGTCGAAGTCGAGCGCCCCCGCGGCCTGGAGCTTGTCCTCGTAACGCCGGTAGAGCGAGGCGATCCGCTCCTCGCGGGGCGTGCGGGCCATCTGCTCGACGTCGCCGGGCGAGAGCATCTGGTTCTTGCAGTGGCTGATCCGGTGCACCACGGTGGCGGGCGTGAGCGCCCGCTCGTCGAAGTCGAGCTCACGCAGCGCCTCCTTGACCAGGGCCTGCCGATCGTCCTCGTCGTAGATCACGAAGGACGCCTTGAGCCCGACCTGCCCCGCGCACTCCCGCAGGATCCGCACGCACGCGGAATGGAAGGTGGCGATGAGGGGCGGCCGGATGCCCGCGGGCAGGAGCAGGTCCGCCACGCGGTTGCGCATCTCCTCCGCCGCCTTGTTGGTGAACGTGACCGCGAGCACGTGCCGCGGGGCGATCCCCTCCACCGCGAGGAGGTAGGCGATGCGGTGCGCGATCACGCGAGTCTTGCCGCTTCCCGCTCCGGCCAGCACGAGCAGCGGCCCCTTCGTCGTGGTGACCGCCTCGCGCTGAGGCGGGTTCAGAGGCGCGAGGAGGCTCTCCGCGGTCACCGACGGGTGCGGCATGGAGACTAACGTTACCACAGGCGCGCGAGGCGTGTGCGGAGGCACCCCTCACCCTGCCCTCGCCCCCGAGGGGCCCTACTCGACGGTGACGGACTTGGCGAGGTTGCGCGGCTGGTCCACGTCACGGCCGAGGCGGACCGCGACGTGGTAGGCCAGCAGCTGCAGCGGGATCGAGAGCAGGATGGGGGTGAGCAGATCGCCCGCGGGCGGGATCGGCAGCATCACGTCGGCCTTGGCCGCGAGCTCGCGGTCGCCCTCGTGGCCGATCGCGATCACCCGCCCGTCGCGCGCGCGCACCTCTTCCAGGTTGCCCATCATGCGGTCGTAGGAGCCGTCCCGCGGGGCCAGGGCCACCACCGGGAAGCCGTCCTCGAGCAGCGCGATCGGGCCGTGCTTCATCTCGCCGGCCGGATAGCCCTCGGCGTGCACGTACGACAGCTCCTTGAGCTTGAGCGCGCCCTCCAGCGCCAGCGGGTAGCTGATCCCCCGGCCCAGGAAGAGGAAGTTCTTGTGGCGGGAGACCTCGCGGGCCAGCTCGGCCACCGCGGGTTCCACCTCGAGGGTGCGCTCCATGAGCCGCGGGAGCTCGAGCAGACCCTGGATGTGCTTGCGCCCGTCCTCGGCGAGCAGGACGCCCCGCCGGCGCCCCAGCCACAGGGCCAGCAGGTACAGGGCGACCAGCGTCGCGGTGAAGGTCTTGGAGGACGCGACCCCGATCTCGGGCCCCGCGTGGGTGTACAGGGTGCCGGTGGCCTCGCGGGAGAGCGCGCAGCCCACCACGTTGGTGATGCCGACGATGGGCGCGCCCTTGGCCCGGGCGGCCTTGACCGCGCCGAGCGTGTCCGCGGTCTCTCCGGACTGCGAGAGGGCGATCACGAGGGTCTCGGGCCCCAGGACCGCGTCGCGATAGCGGAACTCCGAGCCCAGATCCACCTCGGAAGCGATGCCGGTCAGGCGCTCCAGCATGAAGCGCCCGACGATCGCCGCGTGGTAGGAGGTGCCGCAGGCGACCAGGACTATTCTTTGAATGCCGGCGACCACTTCGGGATCGAGCTGCACGTCGGGCAGCACCACCGTGCCGCCCTCCGGCTGCACGCGCCCGCGCATGGTGTCCGCGGCGGCGCGCGGCTGCTCGTAGATCTCTTTCAGCATGAAATGGCGGTACCCGCCCTTCTCGGCGAGGATCGGGTCCCACAGGATTCGCGAGGGCGCCCGCTGCACCGGGGCGCCGTCGAGCTGCGTGACCTCGACCCCGCGCCGCGTCACCACCGCCACGTCCTCGTCCTCCAGCACCACCACGTCGCGGGTGTGGGAGAGGATGGCCGGGATGTCGGAGGCCAGGAAGGTCTCGTTCTCGCCCAGCCCCACCACCACGCTGCCCGCGCCAAGCTTGGCCGCCACGAGGCGGTCGGGCATCTGGCGGTGCATCACCACCACCGCGTAGGAGCCACGCAGCTCCCGGAGCGCGCGGCGCACCGCCTCGTCGAGGCGCGGGGTGTCGTGCAGGTGCCGCTCGATCAGGTGCGCGATGACCTCGGTGTCCGTCTCGGACTTGAAGACGTGGCCTTCGGCCTGCAGGCGCTCCTTGATCGGCAGGTAGTTCTCGATGATGCCGTTGTGCACCACCACCAGGTCGCCGGAGCCGTCGGTGTGCGGGTGCGCGTTCTCGTCGGTGGGGCGGCCGTGCGTCGCCCAGCGGGTGTGGCCGAGCCCGATCCGGCCCTCGATCGGCTTCTCGCGCAGGAGGCCTTCGAGCACCTTGATGCGCCCCGCCGCACGCCGGATCTGGAGCCCCGCCGGCCCCACCACCGCGGCGCCCGCCGAGTCGTAGCCGCGGTACTCCAGTCGCCGGAGCCCCTCGAGCACGACGTCGATCGCGTTCCTGTCACCGATGTAGCCGACGATGCCGCACATGGGGCTACTCCTCGCGCTTGGGCTTGCCGGCCTTCTGCTTGCGCGCCACCCAGCCCTCGCGCGTCTCCTGGCGCCCGCGGGCCACCGCCAGCGCGCCCGGGGGCACGTTCTTGGTGATCACCGAGCCCGCGGCCACGTAGGCCCCCTCGCCGATCGTGATCGGGGCCACCAGGCTCGAGTTGGTGCCCACGAAGACCCGGTCCCCGATCACCGTCTCGTGCTTGGCCGCGCCGTCGTAGTTGCAGGTGATGGTGCCGGCCCCCACGTTCACGCCCTCGCCCATCCGGGTGTCACCCACGTAGGAGAGATGCGGCACCTTGGAGCCCCGACCGATCCGCGACTTCTTCAGCTCCACGAAGTTGCCGATCTTGGCCTTCTCCCCGACGTGGCTCTGGGGACGCAGGTGGCAGAAGGGTCCGAGCTGGGCCTCGGCCTCCACCGTCGAGGCCGCGAGCACGCAGTACGGCTTGAGCAGCACGCGATCCCCGAGCGTGGTGTCGGTCACGTGGCAGCCGGTGCTCACCACGCACTCTGCGCCCACCACCGTCCGGCCCTCGAGGACCACCCCCGGGTAGAGCACGGTGTCGGGGCCCACGGTCACGGTGTCGTCCACATAGGTGCCGGCGGGATCGATCACGGTCACCCCGGCGGCCATGAGCCGGTCCAGGATACGCCGCCGCATGATGGCGGCCAGGTTCGCGAGCTGCTTGCGGTCGTTGACCCCGAGGCACTCGCTCGGGTCGTCGGTGACCACCGCCTCCAGCCGGTGCCCCTGCCGGTGCAGGATGCCGATCACGTCGGTGAGGTAGTACTCGCCCTGCTCGTTGTCGGGGGTGACCTGGGCCAGGGCAGTCCAGAAGCGTCCCGCGTCGAAGCAGTACACGCTGGTGCCGATCTCGCGGATCGCCCGCTGGGCCGCGGTGGCGTCCCGGTGCTCCACGATGCCCACCGGCCGGCCCTGCTCGCGCACGACGCGGCCGTAGCCGGCGGGGTCCGGCACCTCGGCGGTCAGCAGCGTGGCCGCCGCCCCCGTCTGCACGTGATGGGCGACCAGCCGCTCGAGCGTCGGGGCCGAGAGCAGGGGCACGTCGCCCGGCAGGACCAGCAGGGTGCCGGGGCCGTCGCCGCAGGCGACGTGGGCCTGCAGCACCGCGTGCCCGGTTCCCAGGCGCTCCTTCTGCTCCACGAAGCCTGCCGCCTCCGGGCCGACCGCCGCCCGCACCTCGTCCGCCGCGCGGCCCACCACCACGACGACCCCGGCTCCGAGCGCGCGGGCCACGTTGACGGGATACGCGACGAGGGGGCGCCCGCACAGGGCATGGAGGACCTTGGGGCGGGCCGAGCGCATGCGCTTGGCCTCTCCGGCGGCGAGGATGACGGCGGTGAGCTGAGCCATGATACCGACCATCGTAGCACGCGTCATGCCACGTATTTCGGGCCGCGCGCAGCCTCTCGGGTGGCCGCGATTGCCGCCGGTTCCCCGCGGCTCCGGCGCTCGGGTCAGTGAGCCCTGTCGCGCAGATGAGACAGGATCCGAGCCATCCTGTCGGGCAGAGGACACGAAAGCTCCACGGGCGCTCCCGTCACCGGATGGATGAAGGCAAGGCCGGCCGCGTGCAGGGCGACCCCGCCCAGCTCGTGGATGAGAGCGGTCAGGACCGGATCTCCGGCGGGAGCGGCTCGGGCCCCCCGGTACGTGTCGTCGCCGAGGAGGGGGTGCCCGAGCGAGGCGAGGTGGACGCGGATCTGATGGGTCCGACCGGTCTCGAGCCGACACTCGAGGAAGCTGACCGCCCCGCTTCCCTTGCCGAAGCGCTCGAGGACCCGATAGCGGGTGACCGCGCGCTTGCCCTTGCCGTCCCTCAGGACCGCCATCCGCACCCGGGAGCGCGGATCGCGGCCGATGGCGGTGTCGATCACGCCGTGGGCCCGGCGTACCGCGCCCTGGGCCAGGCAGAGATACTGGCGGCCGACGGTGCGTCGGGCCAGCTGCGCGGTGAGCCTGTCGTAGGCTGCCTGGGTCTTGGCCAGCACGATGAGCCCCGACGTGCCCTTGTCCAGCCGGTGCACGATCCCGGGGCGCCGGGGACTCCCCACCCCGGCCAGCCCGGGGGCGTGCGCGAGGGCGGCGGCGGCGAGCGTCCCGGTGGGCCGGCCGGCACCCGGATGCGTGATCATGCCGGCGGGCTTGTTCACGACCAGCACGTGGTCG
>DATIFV010000193.1:0-18373 GCA_035455085.1 Candidatus Methylomirabilota bacterium
GACGTCCTCGTGAACAACGCGGCGCTCTTCTTCCGCACTCCGGTCGCCACCACCACGCCCGCCCAGTTCGACCGGCTCCTCGCGGTGAACCTGCGCGCGCCGTTCTTCGTGAGCCAGGCGGCCGCGCGCGCGATGGGCCGCCGCGGCGGGCGGATCATCAATATCGCGGACGTCGGCGCGGTCCGGGCGTGGCCCGGCTACGTACCCTACGGCGTCTCCAAGGCGGGGGTCGTCATGCTGACCCGCGGGCTCGCCGCCGCGCTGGCGCCGCGCATCCAGGTGAACGCGGTGGCCCCGGGAGTGGTGCTGCTGCCCGAGAACTTTCCCCGCGCGTCGGGCCGGCGGCTCGCCGCCCGCATCCCGATGGGCCGGCACGGACGGCCCGCCGACGTGGCGGAGGCGGTTCGCTTCTTCGCGACGTGCTCCGACTACGTGACGGGGCAGGTTCTGTTCGTCGACGGCGGCATGTCCGCGCTGTAGGCGGACGCCCGCCCCGGCAGGGGGCGAGGCTACACGAGGAGCCGGAGGGCGGCGGGGAGGATCGAGACGTCGATGGGGGTGTGGGCGCCGAGCTCGCCGTCCACCTGGACCAGGACCGGCGGGGCGGCGACGACGCGCACCCGGAGCGCCCGCGCCGTCCGCATCTTGGGGTTGGCGAGGTGGCCGCCCCAGAAGACGGTGGGCAGCCAGCGCGCGAGCTCGGTGCGTCCCAGCGCTCCGAGCCGCACCACATCCAGCAGGCCGTCGTCGGCGAGCGCGGCCGGCGCGATCCGCATGCCGCCTCCGAACGATCCGCCGTTGCACACCACCACGCTCGCGGTGGGGCCGGCCCAGGTGTCGACGCCGTTCAGGGAGACCGTCGTCTCGACCGTCCGGTAGTCGCGCAGGCTCTCCAGCACCGCCCGGAGGTAGGCGAGACGGCCGCCTCGCCGGCCCGCCCGTGCGGCCACCACCGCGTCGAAGCCGGCTCCGGCCCAGCCCAGGAAGAGGCGCTCGCCGGCAGGCCAGCGGGCGAGGCCGACGTCCCGCTCCACGACGCGCCCGTTCAGCAGCCGGCCCGCCGCGCGCCGCGGATCCCGGAGCAGGCCGAGATTCCGGCACGCGTCGCGCCCGCGCCCGGTCATGAGCGCGCCGACGGTCGCCGGGTGCTCCTGACGCAGCGGGACGAGCCCGTTGACCACCTCGTTGAGGGTGCCGTCACCGCCCACCGCCACCACCAGCGGCACCCCGGCCCGCGCGGCCTCCCGAGCGAGCGTCATCGCGTGGCCGGGGCCCCGGGTCTCGACCGCCTCGAAGGCGAAACCCCGCCGGGCGAGATAGTCACGAAGCGCGGGCCAGGAGCGCCGGACCCGACCGTCGCCGGCCGCGGGATTGACGACGACGAGGGCCGGTCGGGCTATGTGCGGTCGACGCGGCCGCCCATGATCCGCAGGAACTCGGTCATGGACGGAAAGCGCATCATCGGATTCAGACGCTTCTCGGCCCCGATGGTGGTCTGCGACCCGCCGTAGTTGTGGCCGGGCAGCACCACCGTCTCGTCGGGCAAGGCGCCCAGACGCTGCGTCAGCGAGGTGTACATCTCCTTCGGGTCGCTGCCGGGCAGGTCGGTGCGGCCGCAGGAGCGGATGAAGAGCGTGTCGCCCGAAACCAGACAGCCGTCCACCAGGAAGCATTGCGAGCCCGGCGTGTGTCCGGGCGTGTGGAGGAAGGTCACCTCCACGCTCCCCACCCGGAGGGTGTCGCCACCCTGCACCGGCACCAGATCAGAGCCGTAGCCCTTCAGGAACTCGCGCTCGTCCTTGTGCACGTAGACCTTCATGGGGTGCCGGGCGAGCAGATCCTCCACCCCCGGAATGTCGTGGCCGAACAGATGCCCGCCCACGTGGTCCTGGTGCGTGTGGGTCACCAGCGCCCCGACGAGCCGCATGTCGTCGCCGGCCGCGAGGTCGGTGATGCCCTCGATCTCCCAGGCCGGATCCACCACCACGCATTCGCGGCTGGCCTGGTCGCCGATGAGATAGACGAAGTTCTGCATCGGCCCCAGCTCGATCTGCTTCAGGTACAGCCGGGATTCCGTCATCAGTAGGTGCTGACCCACACCGGCTGGTAGTAGCCGCTGCTCACGACCTGGGGCTGGTACCCACCTCCGACCAGGGTGCCGTCGGCGGTGACGTAGCCGGGGACCCACACGTACGTGGTGTAGACGGTGGGCACCCACTGATAGGTCCAGTAGCCGGCGCAGCACGGGTACTGGACGACCGGAGCCCCGTGGAACACCGGTGGACGATGGTGGACCGGCGGCCGCGCCGGGGCGCTGGGGGCGGGCCGCGCCGCCAGCGGCGCGGGCGGCGGGGTCATGGCGAACGGGTTGGGAGCCAGCACCCGCGGACGCAGCTCCTCGGCGGCCGCCGGCCCGACCATGACGAGCAGCGCAAGACCTGCGGTGACGGCCAGTGCCCTCATGCCCCCTCCGACGGTTGGTCTACTGACCGTATTCTGCCACCCTCGCCCCGGCCGGGGAAGCCGGGGTCAGGAGGGGATCTCGGTCTTCGCTTTGCGCAGGTCGTCGAGGTCCTTGCTGGACACCGCGAAGATGCCGGGGGCGGCCTTGAGCTTCACGTAGGTGACCGCGCCGTCGGTGCGGCCCACCAGGAGCGTCGCCAGCTCGGCCCCGCCCTCCTTGAACACGGTCACCGCGAGCTCCGGCTTGTCGAGCCCGAACCTGGCGGCCTCGTCCGGGGTCTTGGCGGCGATCTCCTTCCACCTGAGCGAGCGGAGCGTCAGGAGCAGGCTGGCCACGCGGCCCTCCTTGGTGCCGCCCCGCGCGGGCTCCACCACCTTCCACTCGCTCTCCCCGCTCTTCTCGACGACGAGAGGCCTGTCGTCACCGCCCCCGGCCAGGCGCGCCCGCTTGATGTCGCCGATCTCGAAGGCAGGGAGCAGGCTGCGATCCCGCAGCTCGGCCACCCCCGGAGCGAGATCGGCCAGCATCTTCCCCTCGACCAGCACCACCGGCCCCTCGCCCTGCACCGCGGCCACCGCCGCCGGCTGCCCACCCCGGCGCTCGCCCGACGACTGCAGCAGCAGCGTCTTCGGCGCCTTGGCGCCTTCTTCCCAGAGCTTGATGGTGACCGCGGGTCTGCCGAGGAAGCGCGGCGCCTCCGCGGGGGTCTCGGCGAGGAAGCCGAGCGCGCGAAGGTCGCGGATCTTCCACAGCAGCCCGGTGACCGCCGAGGAGTCGGCCTTGAGGGCCTCCGGGGCGGTGAGCTTCCACCCGGTCCCGTCCTTCTCCAGGGTGACGGCGCCGTGGGCGTGGGCGATCTCGACCTTGACGAGCTTGTCGTAGGCGTACGCGACGACCGTCTTGTCACGCAGCCCGGCCACCGTCTTGGGAAGCGCCGTCCACAGGGCCTCCGCGGTCAGGAGGACGCTCGATTCGCCGTCGCGCTTGACGTAGACGCCCTTCTTCGACGGCTCCGGGCGCCCGATCAGGAGGGTGCGGGAGGAGCGGTCCTTGTCCTTGCCGAGCCAGACCGTCACCCGCGCGGGCTTGTCGAGGCCGTACGGCGCCAGCGACTTCGGCGCGTCGTCCACGAACTCGACCGCCTTGGCCCCTTCGAGCTTCTCGAGGAAGTCGGCCACCATCTCCGAGTCGGCGCGCAGGGGGCGCGGCTTGACGATCCGCCACTTGCCGGGCTCGTCGGCGACGAGCGCCATCTGATCGCCCCCCACCTCCAGGTCGAGCCCGGTGAGGTTGCGACGGTCGAGCGCGATCACGGTCCGGTCGCGGAAGTCGGCCACCGGCCGGCCGGTGTCGCGCGCGATGCTCTCCGACATCGTGATCACCGCGGGCTTGTCGCCCTCGCGCGCGTAGACCCAGACCCCGGTCGGGTTCTTGCCACCCACCCGGAGCACGAGCGGGGCGGCGGCGCCCTTGACCTCGAGCCGCACCTCCGCCTCCGGCGGGTCGAGGCCGAAGTCCGCGGGTCGGGCCGGGTTGGCATCGATCTCGCGGTCCATCCGGGCGGTGGCGAGACCGGTCACCATGTCGTCCACCGCCGCCCGGTCGGCCCGCACCCGGAGGGGCTCGAGCATCTCCCAGCCGTCCGAAGTGCGCTTCAGGCGGATCGTCTCGTTCTTCCGGGCGATGACGACGCCCTCGACGTCCTTGGGCTCGACGGTCCAGATGCGCCCCTTGGCGGACTCGGCCTTCTCGCGCTTGGGATTGAGCCAGTAGGTGTCGTAGTAGAAGAAGCCGCCGAGCCCGGCGGCCAGCAGCAGGAGGACGACGATGGTCTTGCCGCGGGCCATCGAACGCTAGCGCGCGCGGCGCCGCTGCACGATCACCACGATGCCGCAGATCAGCACGAGGCCCGGCAGCACGAGCAGGGGCAGTCCCAGGACCAGGTTCGACTGGCCGGCGGTCAGCACCACCGGGTTCTGCTTGGGGTCCTTGGCGCGGATCGAGATGAGATCCTCCTCCTCGGCGAGCCAGGACACGGCGTTGAGGAAGAAGTCCCGATTGCCCTGGGCCCCCAGGAACTGGTTGGAGGCGAAGTCGGCGGTGCCGACCACCACGATGCGGGCCTTCGCGGCCTTCTTGGCCGCATCACCTTCCGCCTTCGGATCGGGCTGCGCGTCGATGGTGGCGACCACGGCGACCGCCAGCGGCCCCGTCTTCTCGTTGGGATCCGGCGTGGCCTTGCCGGTCTGGAAGACGTTCCTGTCGGTCTCGCCCCACGACTGGCGGCTGGTCTGGGCGAGCGGCGAGGCCTGGACGCCCTTGGGCAAGGCCTTGGCCGGCGCCACCGAGCGGGTGAGCGGGAACAGGGTCATGACCCCGCCCATGTCCTTGGTGATCGGGTGCGGGTCGTACTGGCCGACCACCGGGACGAGCGGTCCCACTCCGAAGAGCTGACCGATGGGATTCAGCTCGATCACCACGTCCTCGTCCACCACGATCCCGTACTTGCTCAGGTACTTCGCGGTGGCCTCGGCCTGGAAGGGCGCGGCCATGAAGAAGACCTTGCCGGCCCGGGCGACGTACGCATCCAGCGCGGCCAGCTCCTGCGGGAAGAGGTCCGTCTTCGGGCTCGGCACCAGCACGATCGCCGCGTCGTCGGGAACCTTCGGGTCGCGGGCCAGGAAGAGCTCCTTCACCTCGTAGTTGGCCTTCTCCATCTGCTCCTTGGCCTGGCTGAAGCCCGCCCGGTCGGTGCTGCCGATCTCCCGCTCACCGTGCCCCTTCAGCACGTAGACCACCCGCTTGCCCACGCGCGTGATCTTGACGATGGCGTTGGTGAGCTTCTCCTCCTCGGCGTCGAGCACCTTTTCGGTGCGGATCTGACCCGCGGGGCCGCCCTCCAGCACCACGGTGCCGTAGCTCTCCACCCCGTACTGCCGGGCCAGGGCCGGCGCGCGATCGGTGTCCTCGAGACGCCAGGTGAACTTGCCGCCCGAATAGGTCGCGTACTGGGCGAGCAGGTCCTCGGCGGTCTTCTTGCCCGGGGTGTCCGAGCGGTAGAAGGCGATGGCACTGACCGGCGCCTTCAAGGTCCGCAGGACCTGGATGGTCTGGGGCGAGACGCTGTTGCGCTTGTTCTCGGTGAAGTCCCACCGCACGTGGTGCCGCACCGAGATCGCGTTGGCCGCCACCACGATGCCCAGGGCCAGCAGCCCCATCACCGCCGCCCCGGCGCCGTAGCGTGCCGTGCGGGTGCCCATCGCGGAGCGGGCCTCGCCCGCGTTGAGCGCGAGCGAGAGCAGCAGCAGGACACCTCCCGCGACCAGGAAGACCCAGCGGGCGGGCACCCCGGGATAGAAGAGCCACAGCGCGGCCGCCACCACGAGACAGAGCGCGGCCGCGGTCACCGAGTGGCGCTTGAGCAGGCTCACCGGGTCATCCCTTCCATCGCTTGGACTCGAGCGAGCGGAGGGTGAAGAACAGCGCCAGCGCCACGCCGGTCAGGTAGTACACGAGATCCTTGGTGTCGATGAGGCCCCGCGTGAAGCCCTCGAGGTGGTCGCCGATCGAGAGGTACTGCAGCACCGAGCGCAGGTTGCCGCCCGCGAACTCGGCACCCCAGCCGATGACCCAGAACCCGAGCAGCACCCCGAAGGTGCCGAACCCGGCCACGATCTGGTTCTCGGTCAGCGAGGAGATGAGCACGCCGACCGCGAGGAAGACCGCGCCTGTGAGGACCAGGCCGAGGTAGCCGGTCAGGATCGGTCCCCATTCCACCCGGGTGAAGTACGCGACCAGGCCCGGATAGAGCAGGGTCAGGGCGAGCAGGATGAGGTACAGGGCGAGCGCGGCCAGATACTTGCCGGCCAGGACCTCGCCGTCCCGCACCGGATACGTCAGCAGCAGCTCGATGGTTCCCGCCTTCTTCTCCTCCGCGAAGAGTCGCATGGTGAGCATCGGGATGAAGAACAGCAGCACCACGCTCATGTTCGTGAAGAGCGGGCGCATCACGTTGTCCACCACGTTCAGGTTCTGACCGAACTGCGGCTGCATGAACGACCGCATCGAGGCGTCGCTGTAGAAGAGGAAGATCTGGCTGAAGAACCAGCCGGAGATCAGCAGGAAGAACGTGAAGACCACGTAGGCCACCGGGGAGCCGAAGTACAGGCGCATCTCCTTCTTGAACACCGGGCGCCAGCCCATCAGCGCGTCGCCTCCGGCGCGGCCGGCTCGGGCTCGTCCTGCTCGCCCGCGACCACCCGGATGAAGACCTCCTCGAGGCTCATGCCGACCTGGTGCAGCTCCTGGAGCGTCCAGCCCTTGGCGGTGACGAGGCGGACCAGGTCCGGTCGCACGTCGCGGTCGCGCGCCGCCTCCACCAGCACGCCCACGCTCCCGTCGCGGACGGCGAGCGGCTGCACCCCGGTGACCCCCGGGAGCCCCGCCACCGCGGGAGCCAGGTCGCCGGCGGGACCGGCCACGCGCAGCTCGATGCGCGCCGACGGGAAGGCCTGCTGGACCAGCTCGGACTCGGTGCCCTGCGCCACCACCCGCCCCCGGTTGATGATGATGACCCCGTCACACACCATCGAGACCTCGGGCAGGATGTGGGTGGACAGGATCACGGTGTGCTGGCCGGCGAGCGAGCGGATCAGCGAGCGGATCTCCGCGATCTGGCGCGGGTCGAGGCCGATCGTGGGCTCGTCGAGGATCAGCACCTCCGGATCGCCCAGCAGCGCCTGCGCCAGGCCCACCCGCTGCCGGTAGCCCTTGGAGAGCTTGCCGATCAGCCGGTTCTGCATGTCGGTGATGAAGCAGCGCTCCATGACGTCGGCGACGCGCCCCCGCCGGGCGGCCCGCCCCACGCCCTTGATCTCGGCCACGAAATCGAGGTAGGAGGCGACCGGGAGATCCAGGTAGAGCGGCGCGTTCTCGGGGAGATAGCCGATGCGGCGGCGAACCTCCAGGGACTTCGAGAACACGTCGTAGCCCGCGACCTGCGCCGTCCCGCTGGTAGCCGGCATGAAGCAGGACAGGATCTTCATGGTGGTGGACTTCCCGGCCCCATTGGGGCCGAGGAAGCCCACGATGCGGCCCTTGTCCACGCTGAACGACACGTCGTGGATGGCCGTGACCGGCCCGTAGCGCTTGGTGAGATTGTCGACCTGGATCATACGTGCGGCCCGAAACCTGCGGCGACCGCCCGAGAGTATAGCACAGGGCTAGAACAGGCCCGTGATGACGCCGTCGGGGGTGACGTCCACCTGCTCGGCGTTCGGACGGCGCGGCAGCCCCGGCATGGTGGTGATGTCACCGGTGATGGCCACCAGGAAGCCGGCGCCCGCCGAGATGCGCACCTCGTTGACCGTGATCTTGAACCCCCGCGGGCGGTTCAGCAGGGCGGGGTCGTCGGACAGCGACCGTTGAGTCTTGGCAACGCAGATCGGTAACCTCCCGTAGCCGAGCGATTCGGCCTGGGCGATCTGACGCTCGACCCGCTTCGGATATTCGACGCCGTCGGCCCCGTAGATCCGCCGGGCGATCGTGTCGAGCTTCACCGTGATCGGGTCGTCGAGCCCGTAGAGCGGGGCGAAGGCTGAGCGCTCGCGGGCGAGGAGCGCAAGCAAGCCGCGGGCCAGGTCCTCGCCGCCCTCGCCCCCGCGGCCGAACACGTCGGCCACATGCACCGCCACTCCCAGCCGGTCGCAGCGCTCGCGCACTGCGGCATACTCGGCCTCGGTGTCCGACGGGTAGCGGTTCATCCCGATGAGGACCGGCACCTTGAACTGGCGCACGCCCTCCACGTGCGCCTCCAGGTTGTCGAGCCCGCGCGTGAGGGCGGCCACGTCCTCGCGGCCGAGCTCCGGCACCGGCACGCCGCCGTGATACTTGAGCGCCCGCGCGGTCGCCACGATCATGGCCGCGTCCGGCTTGAGGCCGGCCAGCCGGCACTTGATGTCGAAGAACTTCTCGGCGCCCAGGTCGGTGGCGAAGCCCGCCTCGGTGAGGCAGACGTCGCCCAGCTTCAGGGCCAGCCGGGTGGCCAGCACCGAGTTGCAGCCGTGGGCGATGTTGGCGAAGGGCCCCCCGTGCACGAGCGCGGGGGTCCCCTCCATCGTCTGCACCAGGTTGGGATGGATGGCGTCGCGCAGGAGGGCGGCCATCGCGCCGGTCACCCCGAGCGCGTCGGCGGTGACCGGCTTGCCGTCCGCGGTCATGGCGACCAGCATGCGGCCGAGCCGCTGCTTGAGATCCATCAGGTCATCGGCCAGGCAGAGCGCGGCCATGATCTCGGACGCCGAGGTGATGAGGAAGCCCGCCTCGCGCGGCACGCCGTCGAGGCGCCCGCCGAGCCCGACGACCACGTTGCGAAGGGCCCGGTCGTTGACGTCGAGGATCCGCTTCCACGCCACCTGGCGGACGTCGATGCCGAGCGGGTTGCCGTGATGCAGGTGATTGTCGATCGCGGCCGCGAGGAGGTTGTGCGCCGAGGTGACCGCGTGGAAGTCGCCGGTGAAGTGCAGGTTGATCTCTTCCATCGGCACCACCTGCGAGCGACCGCCTCCGGTTCCGCCTCCCTTCATGCCGAGGGTCGGGCCGATGGAGGGCTCGCGCAGCGCGATGACCGGCCGGGCTCCGATCCGCCGCAGCGCCTGGCCCACTCCGATGGTCATGGTGGTCTTGCCGTCACCCGCCGGCGTCGGCGTGATGGACGAGACCACCACCAGCTTGCCGTCGGGTCGGTCGCGGCGGGCGGCCAGCGCTCGGACGTGGACCTTCGCCTTGGTGTGCCCGTAGGGGATCCACTCCTCCGCGCCCAGGCCGAGCTCGCGCGCGATGTCCGCGATCGGCCGGGGCGTGCGTTCAGCGCCGGGTGGGGTCGAGGTCGCCATCGGGCATGATCTCCTTGAGCCAGTCGGGAATGGCAATCATCCGCGAGGTCGTCGGGTTCCAGCACGCGTGCACGGTGTGCCCGGTCGCGAGCAGGTCGCCGGCCTCGTTGCGGATCTCGTAGCTGAACCTGAAGCTGGCGCGCTTGCGCTCGCTCACCCGGGAGGAGATCTCCAGGAGATCGTCCAGGCGCGCCGGCTTCACGTACTTCACGAACGCCTCCACCACCGGCAGGTGGACCCGCTCGTTCACCACCGACATGGGCCAGCCGCGCTCCCGGAGATACTCGACGCGCCCCACCTCGAAGTAGGTGAGGTAGTTTCCGTAGTAGACCACCGACATGGTGTCGGTGTCCTTGTAGCGCACGCGCACGCGGGTGACCGATGGCATCGACGCGCCATGGTACCAGGGGTCAGGTCTTGAATTACGACATTTGCTGCCGATCGGCCTGGGCTCAGGCGGAGGAAATGTCGTAATTCAAGACCTGACCCCGGGCTAGCGCTTGAAGACCTCCTTCAGGAGGTCGGTGGCGCGGGCGCCGGGGTTGGTGCGGATCTGCTTCTCCTGGTCCCCCAGCACCGTGAAGAGCCCGGACAGCCCCTTGTCCACCACGTAGCCGTCGAGATCGAAGGCCTGGGACTTGGCGAAGGGGATCGCCTCGAAGCGGGCGACGAGACTCTTGTACTGCCGGCTCACCCCGACCTGGCCCATGGACTTCTCAACCACCGGGCGAAACGCGCTCGTGAGGCGGGGCGTCGTCTTGCCCTTGAAGAACTCGGTGGCCGCGGTGTCGCCACCGTTCAGGATCTTGCGGGCATCGTCGAAGCTCATGTCCCCGATCGCGTCGAAGAAGATCTGCTTGGCCTGCGGCGCCGCCTGCTCCGCCGCGCGGTTCATGCCGAGCACCAGCTCGTCGACCTGAGGCCCGTAGCCCACCGCGCGCAGCCCGGTCTCGAAGCTGCGCAGGCGCTCCGGCATCAGGATCTTGATCGCCTGGTTGGCGAAGTAGCCGTCGGTCTTGCCGGTGAGGGCAACCGTCTTCTCGGTGGCGACCTGCAGCGCCTCCTTGAGCCCCGCGCCGATCTTGGCGTCGGAGAGGCCCGCCCCCAGCCCGCCCTGCCCGCCCAGCCCCTTGAGCAGCTTGTCCCACTGCGCCCCGGCGGGGCCCGCCAGCAGCAGGAGGCCGGCCGCGACGGCCAGCGCGTGCACCCAGTGCCACGATCGGCGCTCTCTCCTCATGAATTCCTCGCTCCTGGGCTACAGGTACTGCCCGTAACGGATCTTCTCGACCACGGACCGGATCCGGCGGTAGACGTCGAGCTGGCGCAGCAGGTCCTGCGTGGTGACTAGCCCCGCGTCCTGGCGCTGGCCGGCCGCGTGCACTTTCTCCTCCAGCGCCCGCCGCAAGAGGTCGCGGATCTCGCCGCCGCTCATGCCGCCCATCGGCGGCAACAGGGAGCTGTAGTCGAGATCGGCCACCAGCCGGTGCCCGGCGGCCTGTTCCGCGCGGGTCCGGGTGAGCGCGAGGATCTCCTGCTGCGCAGCCGCGTCCGGAAGCGGCACCTCGACCAGACGGTCGAGCCTCCCGGGAGCCACCAGCGACGGGTCCACCGCATCGGTGCGGCTGGTGGCGGCCACCGCGACTATCCGAGAGAAATCCTCGAGGGTGTCGAGTCGCTCGCACAGGGCGGCCACGATCCGGGCCCCCGCCTCGCGGGCCTGGACCGGCGGGAGCAGGTGCTCCAGCGACAGCGCGTCGGCCTGGTCCAGGAAGACCACGCCCTTGCCCTGCTCCTTGGCGAGGCTCAGGATCTCCTGCAGCAGCTCGCCGGTGTTGGGGCCGAACTTGGAGGTCAGCGTGGCGAGCTTCAGATGGTAGAACACCGCCTGGGCTTCGCTGGCCAGCGCGCGCGCGAGCAGGGTCTTGCCGGTCCCGGGCGGGCCGTAGATCAGCATACCCTTCGGGGGGGTGATGCCCCACCGGCGATAGAGCTCGGGATCGGTGAGCGCGGTCACGAAGCTCCGCACGATTCCCTTCGCCTCGGCGAGGCCGCCGATGTCGGCGAAGGACGTGTCCGGGCTGACCTTCACCTCGACGCGACCGGTCAGGTCGGCCAGCTTCTCGCCGAGCTTGCCGAAGATCTCGCCCATACGGCGCTCGATCGCCCACTGCTGCCCTTCGACGTTCGGCGCGGGCGGCAGGGCCGGCGCGCCGGCGCGCGGGATCTCGGGGGACATGGCCTCTAGATCCGCTCCCCGGGCCCGGCGCCCCCGGGAACCGGCCCGGACTTCTCGAACACGCGCTCCTCCGCGAAGACCGGCACCTTGGCCCGGATGGCCAGGGCGATGGCGTCGGAGGGGCGCGAGTCGAGCTCCACCCTGGACCCGCCCGCGGTCAGGTACACGGTGGCGTAGTAGGTGTTCTGGCGCAGGTCGGTGATGACGACCTTGGTGACCGAGACCTGGAGTCGACCGAACAGGGTCAGGAAGAGGTCGTGGGTGAGCGGCCGCGGCGGCGTGATGTTCCCGAGGGGAACCGCGATGGCGGTGGCCTCGGCAGCTCCGATCAGCATCAGGAACCGCCGCCGGTCGCGCTTGCCCTCGAGCAGCACCCCGTGCTGGCCCTGGGAATCACTGAACACCCCGATCACCGCGACCTCCTGCTGGGTCGCCGCAGGCGGGACGGGCGCTTCACCGGCCTCGCGCGCTCCCGTGAGCAGAGCGCCCACCGAGAGCACCAGCACCACGCGGCTGCATCGACGGAGTGTGATCATGATCGACGAGACCTCCCCGCTGGGTCGTGCGAGCCAGTATCGGACCCCCTCCCGGGCAAGTCAACCGCGCCGCGCTCAGGACGACGGCGTCGGCACCGCCCGCGCGTAGCCCACCCGCAGGCGGACGCTCAGCAGCGAGCCGAGCGTCAGCAGCACCGTGAGGGCACTCCACATCACCGCGTACCCGAGACCGTGGGCCACGTACCCGAAGGCGACCGCCCCGGTGGTGTTGCCGACGAGGATGACCGAGCTGAAGATGCCTACCGCGCTGCCGCGGCGCCGCTCCGGCGTCACGTCCATGAGCAGGGCCGACATGGCCGGATAGAGGAACCCGTGGGCCGCGCCGGCGAGGAAGCCGGCCAGGAAGATGAACGGCAGCACCGGCAGCCGCAGCGACGGCCAGAACAGCAGCGCGACGAGCGCGATGATGCAGGTCGCGCTGGCCTGGATGAACATGCACGGGATGATCACCGCTCTCCGGCCGCGCACGTCGATGAGGTTGCCGCCGAGCACCCGGACCAGCATGGCCGCCCCCGCGTAGGCGGTGTAGAAGAGCCCGACGCTGGCGATGCCCAGATGCTCCCCGAAGGTCGGCAGGAACGTGAAGACGGTGCCGGTGCCCAGCCCGAAGAACAGCCCGAGCAGCATGTGCATGTGCCGGAGCTCCCGGAGCCCCTCCCGGATGACGTGCAGGCCGGGGCGGGCGCCGAGCGCGGCCGGGCGCACGTCCCGGACGTTCCAGCAGGTCGCGGCGGCGGCCGCGGCCACCACGGTGGCGGCCACGAAGAACGCGGGAAACCCGAAGCGGCGGATCATGAGCTCGCCGAGGAGGGGGGCCAGCGAGGTGGAGACCAGACCGGAGAGGCCGAAGATGCCGAGGGCCCACCCGCGCCGCTCCGCCGGCACGAGCTCGACGACGTGGACGTAGTTGGCCACGAAGAAGGCGGAGAACCCGACCCCCTGCAGCGCTCGGAGGGCGCCCAGCAGCGGGAGCGGGCTCGAGACCACGAAGAGCGCGCCGGAGACCACGAGCACCAGCGTGCCGACCCGCATGAAGAAGCGCCGGCCGAGGTAGTCGATGAGGGCCCCCACCACCGGCTGGCAGACGATACCGGCCGCGCTGTAGAGGCCCTGCACCAGCCCGATGTCCGCCTCGTCGCCGCCGAGCCGTTGGATGTAGAGCGGCAGCAGCAGAAAGGCATTCAGCGCGCCGAAGAAGAAGACGTTCCCGAGCATGATCCGCGCGAACGGGCCATGGCTCAGGAGCTCGAGGGTGGTGGTCACCGGCGTTGCGGCGGGCGCGACCGCGACGATAGAATGGCCGGCGGCATGAACCCTCGCGAGTATAGCACGCGGCCGCGCGCGCGCCCCGCGACGCCGACGGTCGCCGAGGTGCTCGCCGCCGCCGCGCGCCTCGCCCCCGACGGCCACGGGCGCTTCCTCGCGCCGCCGGCCCTGCAGAGCTGGCCCGGTATCGTCCACGGCGGCGGGCTGGCCGCACTGCTGGACGCCGCCGCGTGCGCGCGCGGCGGCGCCGATCAGCCGCGACACGTGGAGGCCCGCCTCACCTCGTCGGTCCCGCTCGAGACCGCGCTGGATCTGGAGGCCCGGGAGGAGGGTGGCACCGTCACCGTCGCCATCCTCGACCGCGGTCAGTCCCTGACCTCGGCCGCGATCCGTCGCGGCGAGGTCGAGGCCGGCCCGCCGAATCCGGCCTGGCGTGCGGGCGGCCGCGACGGCTGGCCGATGCCGCTCTCCGATCAGTGCCTGGCCTGCGGCGCCCACAACCCGCTCGGGCTGCAGCTCGGCCTGCGCTTCGACGCCGACTGCGTCTGGGCCTGCTTCCTGCCCCGGGCGCCGTGGCGGCGCCCGGGCGGGCGCGTGGTCGCCGCCCTCGCCGCGGTGGTGCTCGACGAGGTGGCCTGGTGGCTCGGCGCGCTCGTCGCGAAGGAAGGCGGCCTCACCAACCGCATCGCGCTCGCCCTGCTCCGCCCGGACGCGGCGGTGCCGGGTCCGCTCACCGCGGTGGGCCGCCTCGCCGACGTGGCGCCGGTGGATCGACGTCGCACCTTCTGGCGCACCCGCTCGGCCCTGCTCGCCGCCGACGGGACGGTGCTGGCCACCGCGGCCATCGTCTTCCGGGCCGGCGCCGACTACTCCGCGCGGCAGATGGCCTTCTTCCGCTCCCGCACCGATCCCGCGATCTTCGAGCGCATGTTCCCAAACCACGCCGGGTAGCGCGCGCCCGGCCCGCCCTCACCGCGCCGCCCCGGCGTCACCTTTGCGACACGCCCGTGCCGGACCGCCAAGGGAGACGATCCTCCGACAGCCCCGGTCAGCCTGGTCGCGTCGCCCGCGCCTCGGCCGCCTTCACCTGGAGCGCCTCCCACACCGCCAGCGGCACCGACGGGTGCCCCAGCGCCGCCGCCCGCACCGGCGGGCCGTGGAAGTCGGAGCCGCCGGTGGCGACCAGGCCGTGCTGCCGGCACAGCTCGACGTAGGCCCCGCGCTGGGCCGGGGAGTGCTCGGTGTAGTAGCACTCGATCCCCATGAGGCCGGCCGCGACCAGCGACGGGATCAGCGCGTCCCGGTCGGACAGGCCGGGATGGGCGAAGACCGGCACGCCGGCGGCCCCCCGGAGCAGGCGCACCGCGTCCTCCGGCATGAGCTTGGTGCGGGGCACGTGGCCGGGCCGACCCGCGGCCAGGTAGCGATCGAAGGCCTCCCGGATCGTCTTGACGTAGCCGCGCTCGACCATGACCCGGGCCACGTGGGGGCGGCCGGCCGAGCCCTCCTGCACCAGAGCGAACACGGCCTCGGGGTCGATCGGCATGCCCAGCTCGGCGAGCCGATCGACCATGCGGTGCACGCGGGCCCGGCGCTCCTCCCGCTGGGCGCGGCAGAAGTCCTGGAACCACCGGGCTTCGTAGTCCATGCAGTAGCCGAGGATGTGGATCTCGGCGCCCTCGACGTCGCAGTTGATCTCGATCCCGGGCACGATCGTGAGCGGCGGGTGGCGGCGCGCCTCCTCGATCGCCTCCGCGAGCCCGTCGGTGGAGTCGTGGTCGGTGACCGCCAGCACGCGCACCCCGCGGCGGGCGGCCTCCGCGACCAGCTCCCGCGGCCGGAGGGTGCCGTCGGACGCAGTCGTGTGGGTGTGCAGGTCGACGCCGCCCGCCATCTGAACCCGCAGCGCCTAGCCGCGGCCGTCCATCAGGTAGGCGAGCAGGGTCCGCACCGCCACCCCGGTGGCGCCCTTGGGTCCGAGCGGTAGCTCGCGCTCGGTGAAGGCGGTGCCCGCGATGTCGAGGTGCGCCCACGGCACGCCCTCGGTGAACTCGCGCATGAACAGCCCCGCCACGATCGCCCCGGCCCCGCGCTGGCTGGAGACGTTGTTCAGGTCAGCCACGTCGCTCTTGAGGCCGTCCTTGTACTCCTCGTGCAGGGGCAGCCGCCACATCCGCTCACCGGCCCGGGCGGCCGCGGCCAGGATGCGCGCGGCCAGCCCGTCGTCGCTCGCCATCACCCCGGACAGCCCCTGCCCGAGCGCGATCACCACCGCGCCGGTCAGGGTGGCCAGGTCGATCATCTCGGTCGGCTTGACGTGCTTGGCCGCGTAGGCGAGCGCGTCGGCCAGGGTGAGCCGGCCCTCCGCGTCGGTGTTGCCGATCTCGATGGTGAGGCCGTTCATCGCCCGCACGATGTCGCCCGGACGCTGGGCGGTCCCGGAGGGCATGTTCTCGGTCGCCGCGATCAGGCCGTGCACCTCCACCGGCGGCTTGAGCCGCGGCAGGGCCTGGAAGACGCCGAGCACCGCGGCGGCGCCCGACATGTCGTCCTTCATCCGCAGCATGCCGTCGGCGGTCTTGAGGTCGAGCCCGCCCGAGTCGAAGGTGATGCCCTTGCCGATCACCGCGACGCGGCGCCGGGCGCGGCCCCTGGGCGTGTAGGTGAGGTGGATGAACTTCGGCGGCTCCTCGCTCCCCTGCGCCACCCCCACGAAGGCCCCCATGCCCATCCGGGCGCACTCGGCACGATCGAGCACGCGCAGCCCGAGCCCGCCCTCCTTGGCGATCTCCGCGGCGCGGCGGGCCAGGAAGCTGGGGGTCACCACGTTGGCCGGCTCGTTGACCAGGTCGCGCGCGAGCGCGGTGGCCTCGGCGGCGATCCGGCCGAGCCGTATCCCCTCCCGGGCGGCCGTGGCGGCGCGGCGGTCCGGCTCGAGCACGGCCAGCGCGCGCACCGCCTTGCCGTTCTTCTCCTTCAGGTACTTGTCGAACCGGTAGGTCCCGAGCAGCGCGCCCTCCACCACCGCCTGGGCACGCTCGCGGGCAGGCAGCGCGGCGGCGGGCACGAAGACCGCCACCGTCGCGGCCCCGAGGTCGCGGGCGCGTCGCAGCGCCGCGGCGGTGGCGCGCCGGACCGGCTCGGCGTCGCGCGCCGCCGCACCGCGCTTCCCGGGCCCGAGCCCGGTCACCAGGATTCGCTCGGCGGCGACCGCGCCCCCGGTGTGGAAGTACGAGATCTGCCCGGGCTTGCCCTCGAACTTCTCGCTCTTGAGCACGCGCGAGAGCAGCCCGCCGAGGGCCCGGTCGAGCCGGGTGATCTCGGCCGCGGGCCGCGCGCCCTCGCCGTACTGTCCCAGCACCAGCACGTCAACCCGCGCTTCCGAGGGGCTCCGGGTCTCGAGGGCCAGGTCCATCCCGCTCATCCTCCCTTGACGCTCACGGCGCGGTGCACCATGTCCGCAAGCCCGTCGGTCGTGTCGTAGCCCCCCAGCTCGGCGATCGGCACCCAGCGCACCTCGGCGGCGTCGCTGCCCGCGCGCGGCACCCCGCCCTCGATGGCGGCGACGTAGTCGATGATCACGTAGTGATAGTGCACGCGGTCGGGCCCCCCTCCGTTCCCTGGCGCCAGCCGCACCCGGTCGATCACCCCGCAGAGCCCGAGCACGCGCACCCCGACGCCACACTCCTCCCGCACCTCGCGGCGGACCGCGTCCTCGATGCGCTCGCCCAGGTGCACCAGCCCCCCCGGGATGCTCCACTTGCCCTGCGAGGGCGGCTGGCCCCGCTTGACCAGCAAGACGCGGTCGCCGTCCAGGATCACCGCGCCGACGCCCACGCGAGGCGCGTCCGGGTACTCGCGCGCGAACGTCATCGCGGGGAGGTGGTGACGGTCAGCGCGCGGCCGGCTCGCGTCCAGCGCTCGGTGCCGTACTTGTCCCGCACCAGCCGCTCGGCCAGCTCCATCTCCTCCTCGGCCAGCCCGCCCGCGGCCAGGTCGAGGCCGTGGGCGACGCGGAAGCCGTCGGCCAGCGCGGTCAGGGTCTCCTCGAAGGAGGGGCGACGCCCGAGCACCGCTTCGAGCGTGGTCATGCCCTCCAGCGGGTCGCGCTCGGTCGGGAAGACCCGGCGGAGGCGATCGGGCGCGGCGCCCAGCATCACCGTGCCGTGCTGGAGGAAGCCCGGCCCCTGACGTCGCTGAGCGCTGCCCACCACCTTGCGCCCGCCGACCTCCAGCTCGTACGAGCCGGTCCGGGCGAAGCAGAAGGTGGGCATCGCGGCGGGGTCGGAGGGCTGGACCGGCACCATCGCGACCGGGGCACCGAGACGATTGATCCCGGCGACCAGCGCGGCGCCGATCCAGCGGTACGTCTCGAGCAGGTCCTCCGCGCCCTCGAAGTCGCCGGCCCGGGCGGCCACGCTGTACGTCAGCTCGAGGTCCGGACCCTCGTGGAGTATGGCGCTGCCGCCGGTCGGCCGCCGCACGAGCCCTATGCCGAGCGCGGCTGCGGCGTCCACGTCGATGCGGTGGTCGAGCGCCTGGCCGTAGCCGAGCGAGACCGTGGGCGGCCGCCAGGCGAAGAACCGGAGCGTGGGCGGAGCGGCCCCGCTCAGCCGGCCCCGCAGCAGGGCCTCGTCGAGGGCCATGTTGAAGACGCCGTCGAGCGGCTCGGTGACGAGCAGGCGGAACGGGACCGTCACCCCTCACCCTGCCCTCTCCCCGGCGGGGAGAGGGTCATTTCGGGGGCCGCCACCTCAGCACGGGCTGGCGGGCGGCCAGCGTCTGGTCCAGCCGGCGCACCGGCGTGGTGACCGGCGCCTCGTGGATGAGCTGGGGGCTCGTCTCGGCCTCCCGCGCGATCTGGATCATGGCGTCGCAGAACTGGTCGAGGGTTTCCCGGGACTCGGTCTCGGTCGGCTCGATCATCAGTGCCTCCTCGACGATCAGGGGAAAGTAC
>DATIFV010000194.1:0-2380 GCA_035455085.1 Candidatus Methylomirabilota bacterium
TCGAGCGCCAGCATCTCGCGGAACGGGCGCGCCTGCGTGACCGAGGCCTGCGCCGCCTCGTAGACCGCGTCGTGGGCGCGCTGCCGCCCGATCTGCCGGCCCAGCTCGAGCATGAGGGCCTCGGCCATGATCAGGCCGCCCGAGAGGTCGAGGTTCTCCCGCATGCGCTCCGGGAACACCTGCAGCCCGTCGAAGAGCACCACCATCCGCTGCAGCATGTCGCCGGTGAGCTCGCACGCCTGCACGATCGCCCGGCTCATCATGATGCTGGTGGTGCGGTCGGCCTCGTGCTCCGTCTGCATCGCCTCCAGCGCCAGCGGCACCAGCGCACGGATCTGGGCCGCGGCGGCGATGATGTCCTGCGAGAGCTTGGGATTGCGCTTCTGCGGCATCGTGCTGCTGCCGACGGTGCCGGGCGGCACCGGCTCCTCGACCTCGCCGAACTCCTGCTTCATCAGCGTGTAGACCTCGCGCCCGATCTTGCTGCACGTCGAGGCGAGCATCCCGAGCAGCGTCACGTACTCGGCCTGGTGGTCGCCGATGGTGCGCGCGGGCAGCGGCATCGGGGCCAGGCCGAGGTGGGCCGCCATCTTCTCCTGGGTGGCCAGGCCCGGCTCGCCCAGCGAGGCGAGGGTGCCCGCGCCGCCGCCGAGCATGGCCACGAACACGCGCCCCTCGCAGCCCTGCAGGCGCTCGACGTGGCGGCCCAGCTCGTCGATCCACACCGCGACCTTGAAGCCGAAGGTGGCGGGCACCGCGTGCTGGCCGTGGGTGCGCCCGGGCAGCAGCACGTCCTTGGTGCGCTCGGCGAGGTCGGCGAGCGTGGTCAGGATCGTGGCGAGCTGGCGCAGGAAGATCTCGTGGGCCCGGCGCACCTGCAGGAGCTGGCCGGTCTGGGTGACGTTCTGGGTGGTCGCGCCCCAGTGCACGTAGCCGCCCGCGTCGCCCTCGCAGGCGCGGTCGAGCTCCCACACCAGCGGCACCAGCGGATGGCCGGTGCGGGCCAGCCCCTCCCGCACCGCGCCCAGATCCAGGAAGGACAGGTGCGCCTTGCGGACGATCTCGCGGGCCGCCGCCTCCGGGATGATCCCCAGCTCGGCCTGGGCCCGGGCCAGGGCCGCCTCCACGTCCAGCCAGGACTGAAACCGCGCCGCCTCGGTGAACAGCGCCCGCACCCCGGGGTCGTCGATGCGGAGGGAGGTGGGCTCCTCGAGCATGCGCGATGTGTCGCACGCCCCTCGCGCCCTTGTCAACGCGGTTCCGGGGTCAGGTCTTACACTCCGACATTCCGCGCCGTCCGCGGTATGATCCCGGGGCATGGGCAAGCTCGACGGGAAGGTCGCGCTGATCAGCGGCGGGGCCCGGGGCCAGGGCGCGGCAGAGGCCGAGACCTTCGCCCGGGAAGGTGCCCGGGTCGTATTCGGGGACATCCGCGACGACGAGGGCCGGAAGGTCGAGGCGGTCATCCGTGCGGCCGGGGGCGAGGCCACCTATCTCCACCTGGACGTGACCAGCGAGGCGGACTGGCGGGCCGCGGTGCAGACCGCGGTCGATCGCCACGGCCGGCTCGACGTCCTGGTCAACAACGCGGCCATCGTGATCCCGAAGGTGTCGATCGAGGACCGCACCGCGGCAGAGTGGGACCGGGTGATGGCGGTCAACGGCAAGGGCGTCTTCCTCGGCACCAAGCACGCGATCCCGGCGATGCGCCGGTCGGGCGGCGGCTCGATCGTCAACATCTCCTCGGTGGCCGGGATCGGCCAGTCGCTGCACCAGGAGCCGGCCTACGCGGCGAGCAAGGGCGCGATCCGGATCTTCACCAAGGTGACCGCGTCCCAGCACGCCAAGGACAAGATCCGCTGCAACTCCGTCCACCCCGGCCCGGTCGACACCGAGATGTTCCACAGCGCGTTCCGCGACCGCGACGCGATGGAGAAGCGCCTGCAGCGCGTGCCGCTGCGGCGGATGGGCACGGTGGCCGAGATCGTGAGCGCGGTGCTCTACCTCGCCTCCGACGACTCCTCCTACATGACCGGCAGCGAGCTGGTCATCGACGGCGGCGCGCTGGCTCAGTAGTGACCCCCCAACGAAGGGAGCCAACACCCATGAGGCATTGGCGGATCGTGGCGGTCCTGGTCGGCGTGGCGCTGGCCCCGGCGGTGGCGCAGGCGGCCCCCGAGGGCCGGGTGGTGATCGCGCAGGGCGTGGATCCGACCACCCTCGACATGATGCACCAGCAGGAGCAGCCCGCCTCGAACGTGGGGGCCCAGATGTTCGAGTCGCTGCTCGAGCGCGATCAGCACCTCAAGCTGGTGCCCGCGCTCGCGGCCGAGATGCCGAAGCTGGTGGCGCCCACCGTCTGGGAGTTCAAGCTCCGCCG
>DATIFV010000195.1:0-6674 GCA_035455085.1 Candidatus Methylomirabilota bacterium
GAGCGTCTCGATATTGCCCTGGGCCAGGGTCTGGTAGAGGTACTCGTGGCCCAGGCGCCGGGCCGGCTCACCGGTGCACTTCTCCTCGTTGCCGAGGATGGCGAAGTCGACGCCCGCCGCCTGCAGCACGCGCACCAGCGCACGGGCCACCTTCCGGTTGCGCTCGTCGAAGGAGCCGTAGCAGCCGACCCAGTAGAGGTACTCCGCCTCCTGCACCTCGGCCATCTGGCGCACCCCCAGGTCCTGCGCCCAGTCGGCGCGGGTCTGCCACGACATCTGCCAGGGGTTGCCGTTGGTCTCGAGGTTCCGGAAGGCCGGCTGCAGCTCGTTGGGGAAGCGCGATTCGGTGAGCACCAGCCAACGCCGCATGTCCACGATCTTCGGCACGTGCTCGATGAACACCGGGCAGGCGTCCACGCACCAGCGACAGGTGGTGCAGGCCCACAGGACATTGTCGTGCACGGTGTGGCCCACCAGGGGTCTGTCCGGAGCGGCCGCCCCCGGCCGGCCCAGCAGCGAGGGCGCCTCCTCGAAGAGCCGCTCCCGCAGGTGCAGGATCAGCCACTTCGGGTCCAGCTCCTTGCCGCTCATGTTGGCCGGGCAGCGCGAGGTGCAGCGGCCGCACTCGGTGCAGTTGTAGGTGTCGAAGAGATCCTTCCAGGCCAGGTCGGTCAGGGTGCCGACCCCGAAGGTCTCCGAGTTCTCGAGGTCCACCGTGCGCGACCGGCCCTTCGGCTCGAGGGGCGCGAAGAAGACGTTGAGCGGCGAGAGCAGGATGTGCAGGTGCTTGGAGTACGGCAGCAGCACCAGGAAGCCCAGGAGCAGGGCGGCGTGCGACCACCAGGTCAGGTGGAAGAGCACCTGGACGCCCGCGGGCGGGAGGCCCCCCAGCCAGCTCGCGATCGCACTCGCCGCGAACTGCCAGTGGTTGTGCGGCGCCGGGTGCAGGCGCAGGTGGGCGGCGTCCGCGACCAGGTCGGTCACCATGAGGCCCAGGATCAGGAGCAGGATCACCAGCGCCTCGACGGAGAGGTTCAGGCGCTTCGGGCGGGTGACGAGGCGGCGGAAGAGGGCGTAGCCGACCGCCACGATCACGAGCGCGCTGAAGAGGTCCTGCAGGACCAGGTAGCCCGGGGTCTCGGAGAGCAGCGGCAGGAAGAACGACTCGGTGAGGCCCCGGCCGAGGAACTCGAGGGTGCCAAGGGTGAGGACGACGAAGCCCCAGAAGATCGTCGCGTGCATCAGCCCGGGCCAGAAGTCGTTGGCGAGCAGGCGGGCCTGGGCGAGCACGTAGACGATCACGCGCCCGACGCGCGTGGGAATCTGGTCCCATCGCGGCATCGGCTTGCCCCTGAGCACCAGGCGGAGCAGGAAGAAGGCCCGGCGCGCGAAGAGCACCAGGGCCACCGCGATCATCGCGTAGAAGACCAGCCAGCCGGGCACGGGGCCGTACCAGGTGTGCGAGGGCAGCATCAGGGGCGCCTCATGGGCAGCATAGTGGGGTTCGCTCTCCGGGGTGTCAAGGCCGCCGGAGGGTCTCGGCGAGGATCCGGGCCACCGCCGAGTAGGGATCGAGCGTGCCCGCGGTCACCGCCTCCAGCGTGCCCGCGAGGGCCGGGTCGGTCTGCACCCGCGCGCGGATCTGGGCGGTGAACTCCTCGACGAGCAGCGCCTCCAGCTCGGCCCGGCGCCGGGCCTGGCGCCGCTTCTCGAGCGCGCCCGCCTGCTCCAGCGCGGTCCGGTGCCGCCGCACCTGCCCGAGCAGCTCGTCCAGTCCCACGTCGTGGACCGCCTGGGCCGCGAGCACCGGGACCTCCCAGTCCACGTCCCGGGCCCCCGCCCCGCTCGTGGAGTGCAGGTGCACGCTGAAGCGCAGCTCGGCCATCAGGGCGTGGGCGCCGTCGCGGTCGGCCTTGTTCACCACGAAGACGTCGGCCACCTCCATCAGCCCCGCCTTCATGGCCTGGATCGAGTCGCCGGACTCCGGCACGAGCGCGACCACGGTGGTGTCGGCCTGCCGGATGATGTCCAGCTCGGTCTGGCCCACCCCCACCGTCTCGATGATGATCCACGGGAAGCCGAAGGCGTCCATGAGCTTGATCACGTCGCCGGTGGCCCGGGCCAGCCCGCCCAGGCTCCCCCGGGTGGCCATGCTGCGGATGAACACGTCCGGATCGAGGGTGTGGGTCTGCATCCGGATGCGGTCCCCGAGCACCGCGCCGCCCGTGAACGGGCTCGAGGGATCCACCGCGATCACGCCGACGGGCAGCCGCTCGGCGCGCAGGCGGCTCGTCAGTCGGTCGACCAGGGTGGACTTGCCCGCGCCGGGCGGACCGGTGATGCCGAGCACGTAGGCGCGGCCGGTGCGCTCGTGGATCGCCCGCATGATCTCCGGCACCTCGGCGGTGCGGTTCTCGACGCGGGTGATCAGCCGGGCCAGGGCGAGGCGGTCGCCCTCGAGCATCCGGCGGACGAGATCGGTCACGGGCCGGGCGACGCTCAGGCGCCGGGCCGCCGGGGCGCGGCGGGCTCGGACGGCTCCCCGCTGAGGCGGGCCTCCATGACCAGGGCGTCCTCGCCGGTGTCGAAGTAGTACCCCTTGCGCCGGCCGATCACGCGGAAGCCGAAGCGCTCGTAGAGCCCGAGGGCCTCCGCGTTGGTGGGTCGCACCTCGAGGAAGGCCAGGGTCACCTCGCGCTCCCGCGCGTCGTCGAGCACGGCCCCCAGCAGGGCGCCCGCCACCCCGCGGCGCCGGACGTCGGGATGCGTGGCGAGGTTTGTCACGTGGATCTCGTGGCCGATCTCCCAGAGGCAGAGGTAACCGACCAGCCGGCCCCGCCAGCGGGCCACCGAGCAGCGCGCGACCCGGTTCTGGGTCAGCTCGTAGCGGAAAGCGCCGCGCGACCACGGGGTCTGAAACGACGCCCGCTCGATGGCGAGCACGTCGTCGAGATCCTCGAGCGTCATCGGCTCGAGCGTCAGCTCCGGGGGGCGCGGCTCAGGCATGCCGGGCCCGCAGCTCCGCCTCGGAGGGCCGGAGGTAGAGGGGCTGCAGACGCTCCGCCGGGATGCCGCCGCCGGCGGCGAGGATGGCGTGGCCCAGCGCGCCCACCACCGCCGGCGACGGGATCGAGTGGACGGGATCGGCCTCCTGCACCCCGGCGCCGAGGCGCGCGAGGTACGGCCGGCAGGCCGCGACCCCGTCGCCCAGCACGATCACCGGCGGCGCGAGGCGGGCGGCCGCCGCCGCGGGCGGCAGCGCGAGGTACTCCCACTCTCGCGCCATCGCCACACCGGTCCAGCGGTAGAGGGAGCAGTAGACCTCCCCTTTTCGCGCGTCCAGCAGCGGGCAGACCGGCGCCTCCGCGAAGGGCAGCATGGCCGCGAGCGCATCCAGGGTCGGCACCGGGGCCACCGGGATCTCGAGGGCCAGGGCGAGCCCCTTGGCGGTGGCCGCGCCCACGCGGAGCCCGGTGAAGGAGCCGGGACCCACCGAGACCGCGAGCGCCTGAAGGTCGGCGACCGCCCACCCGCAGTCCTGCAGCAGGCGGTCCACCACCGCCATCAGCCGCTCGGAGTGGGTGAGCGCGATGTTGAGCCGGCTCTCGCCGACCAGACGCCCGCCGTCCAGGAGCGCGGCCCCGCCCGCGAGCGTGGCGGTCTCGAGTGCGAGCAGCTTCATGCGCGGAAGTCTAGCACGCCCACTTTCGGGTTGACACGCCGCGTCCCCGCCGTCATCCTTGAACGACTGATGGCCCCGCCGCCGCGACCGACCGACAACCAGATGGATGCCGAGGTCCGAGAGAAGATCCACCTCGAGATCCTCAAGCGGACCGGCGCCTACCACGCCAACGACCACGTCCTGCTACCGTCGGGCCACCACACCAGCGAGTACATCGAGAAGACACTCGTCACCACCGAGGCCTCGTTCACCGAGGGCCTCGGGGCGGTCATCGCCAAGCACTTCGCCCAGTGGCCCATCGACGTGGTGCTGTCCACCGGGCCGGGCGCCCTGATCCTGTCGCACTGCGTGGCCCGCGCCCATCCCTCCCGGCCCACCCTGGCCTACGGCACCAAGGGAGTGAGCGGGGGCAAGCGGCGCGTGACCCTGCCGGTGGAGTTCCAGCGCTTCATCCGGCCCGGCACCAAGGTGCTGCTCGTGGAGGACCTGGTGAGCTCTGGCAGCACGGTGCGGCTGCTCTCCCAGCTCGTGGAGAACCTCGGCGGCCAGGTCATCGGCATCGGTGCGCTGTGGCGGCGCACCAAGAAGACGGCGGTCGACGGCAAGGAGATCTTCAGCCTGGTGAGCCGCGACTTCCCGACCTACGCTCCGGAGAACTGCCCGCTCTGCAAGAAGGGCGTGCCGCTCAACCAGGAGTACGTCAAGCGGCGCGAGCACCGGAAGCCCTCCTCGGCGCAGGAGAAGACGTAGCCCGCCGTCCCCAAGATATGGGGGGCGCGGCGCCCGGTACCCCCTCTATCCGGTATTTTCCGCTTGACACGTTTTTCCCCCTCCCCTAGAGTCCGGACAGATCAACCGCGGGACGCGCGGGGATCGGGAGGGGGGTGACACGATGGCGAAGAAGAAGGCCGCGAAGAAGAAAAAGAAGAAGTAAGGCGCCCCTCGTGGCGCTCGGCCCTGTCGGCCCCATCCCGGCAGGGCCGTTCCATCTCGCGTGACACACCGAGACGCGTACACCCTCCTGCTCCTGGTGGCCCTGATCTGGGCCGGCAACTTCCCCCTCGCGAAGCTCGGCCTGGCCGAGCTGGGCCCGCTGACGCTCGCGTCCCTTCGTGCCCTCATCGCCGCGCCGCTCCTGCTGCTGGCCTCGCGCCTGCTCGAGGGCCCGCTCCCGCACCTGCGCCGCCGCGACCTGGCCGCGGTGATCGTGCTCGGGGTCACCGGCTTCGTGGGCAACTCCACCCTCTGGTACACCGGCATGCGCTTCACGACCCCGGCCAACGCGGGAATCCTCGGCGCGGCGGCGCCGGTGGTGGTGGCGCTGGCCGCCTCGGCCTGGCTGCGCGAGCGCCTCTCGCCGGTCAACCTGGCCGGGATCACGCTGACGATGGCCGCGGTGGTGCTCACGATCGCGCAGGGGTCGGTCCAGGTCCTGCTCACGCTCTCGGCCAACCGGGGCGACGTGATCATCCTGGTCTCCCAGCTGCTGTGGGTCGCCTACACCCTCTACAGCCGGGCCAACCGCTCCGGGCTCTCGCCTTTGCAGATGCTGGCGGGCGCCCATCTGGTCGCGGCAGGGCTGCTGCTGCCACTGGCCCTGCTCGAGCGGCCGTGGCAGAGCCTCGGAGGAGTCTCGTGGGTGGCGGTGGTGGTCGTGCTCTACAGCGCCCTGCTCGGGACGCCGGCCCACCTGGCCTTCTACCAGGCGGTGCGGACGGTGGGGCCGGGGCGGGCCGCCGTCTTCACGAACCTCATCCCGTTCCTGGTGCTCGGGCTCTCGTGGCTGATGGTGGGCGAGCCGATCCGCTGGTACCACTGGCTCGGGGCCGGCGGCGTCATCGCCGGTGTGGCCCTGACCACGCGCCGCTGACGAGCGGCTACCGCTTGACCGCCGCCTTGGGGCCCTTCGCGGCCGCCGGCTTGCCCGGCTTGTCGTCCTTGATCAGGTGCTTGACCTCGTCCATGAACTGGGAGATGTCCTTGAACTGGCGGTACACCGAGGCGAAGCGCACGTAAGCCACCTGATCGAGCTTCTGCAGGTGCTCCATGACGATCTCGCCCAGCTCGAGGCTCGTGATCTCCTTCTCGGCCCGGTCGTGCAGCTTGGCCTCGATGTCGGCGACCACGTCGTCCACCGCCTGCACGCCGACCGACCGCTTCTCGCAGGCCTTGAGGATGGAGCCCCGCAGCTTCTGGCGGTCGAAGGGCTCGCGGCGGCCGTCACGCTTGACCACGTGCGGGAGCACGTCCTCGATGTACTCGTAGGTCGTGTAGCGCCGGTGACACTTGAGGCAGGCGCGGCGACGGCGGATGAACTCGCCGTCCCGGCCCACCCGGGAGTCCACCACCCGGTCCTCGGTGTGGCCGCAGAACGGACACTTCATCGCAGGCGCGCCGGGTAGAGCGGGAACTGCGCGGTCAGCTCCTGGACCTGGTTGCGGACCGCCGCCTCCGTCTCGCCGTCCCCCGGGCGGGAGAGCACGCGGTCGATGAGCTCCGCGATCCGGACCATCTCGGGCTCCTTCATGCCACGGGTGGTCACCGCCGGCGTGCCGAGGCGGATGCCGCTCGTCACCATCGGGCCCTTGGTGTCGAAGGGGATGCCGTTCTTGTTCACGGTGATGAAGGCGCGGTCGAGCGTCTCCTGCGCGTCCTTGCCGGTCACGTTGCGCGGGGTGAGATCGAGCAGGATCAGGTGCGTGTCGGTGCCGCCCGAGACCAGGCGGAAGCCGCGGGCGGCGAGCGCCGCCGCGAGCGCCTTGGCGTTCGTCACGATCTGCGCCTGGTACATCCGCCACTCGGGGGTCTGGGCTTCGCGGAAGGCCACCGCCTTGGCCGCGATCACGTGCATCAGGGGCCCGCCCTGGATGCCGGGCAGGACGGTGCGGTCCAGGTCCTTCGCGTACGCGGCCCGACACATCACCATGCCGCCGCGCGGGCCGCGGAGCGTCTTGTGGGTGGTGGTGGTGACGAAGTCGGCGAACGGCAGCGG
>DATIFV010000196.1:0-8023 GCA_035455085.1 Candidatus Methylomirabilota bacterium
CACCACTACTCCCGCGCGGCACTCCGAGGTGGTGCTGACCGGCCTTCGCGGCGCCGTGCGTCGCTTCAACGAGGCTCAGGGGTTCCTGCTCGCGGCGGCGCTCTCCTTCTCGTTCCTACTCTGTCTGGCCCCTCTGGCCCTGCTCTTCTTCTCCGCGACCGGCTATCTGCTGGCCTCCGACCATGCTGCCGGTGGCGTGATCAGGATCACCACCGCGCTGCTTCCGGGCTACCGCGAGGAGATCCTCGGCGTCCTGGATCTGCTCAACCAGGAGCGTCGCGTGACCGGGATGCTCGGGGTGATCGGCCTGGCCGTCTTCGCCACGCCCCTCTTCGCGCTGACCCGCATCGTCGCGAACACCGCCTTCCGGGTTTCCCGAGGCCGGGGCATCGTGCACGGCTTCGCCTTCGACCTCTTCGCGCTCGCGGTGACCGGGCTCCTCGCCACCGCCCTGGCGGCCGGGCTCGTGATGCTGGCCGCACTGGCCAACGTAGCAGCCGCCGTCGGGATCCCGGCGGCCTGGCTCGAGGGCGTTTGGGTGCGTGCGGTCGCCCCGGCTCTGCTGTACGTGGCCCTGCTGAGCCTGCTCTTCTTCATCTACCGGACCTTCCCCAACACCGGGGTCTCGACGCGGGCGGCCGTGATGGCGACGCTGGTCGTCGCGGTTCTGTGGGAGACCGCGCGGCAGGCATTCGCCACCTACCTCACCAGCTTCGGCACCTACGGCAAGCTGTACGGATCCTTCGGGGTGGTGGCCGCCACCTTCGCCTGGATCTACTATTCGGCAGCCATCTTCGTGTTCGGTGCGGGGTTGGCCGCGGTCCTCACCGAGCGCTACGGGGCCGGCGCGGCCGAACCACTCGATGCCGTCCCCTCCAAGGCTCGGCCGCCCCGCGGCCGGCGGTTCCGATGGCCGGCCTTTCTGCTGTCCGGGATGCTCGGTTCGGCCCTGGTCATGTTTGCCGTCCAGAATGCCGCGCCGGTCACCGTCGGCTTCCTCGGCTGGGCTCTTGTGGACGTGCCGCTCGCGGCGGTGGTCCTGAGTGCGCTGGCCGCGGGCGCCCTGGTCACGGGCCTTCCGCTCTGGATCGGGCGCTCTCTCCTGCGCGCCAGGCTGCGCGACCTCGAGCAGCGGCTGGGCTCGGATGGGCGGGACGGGTCCGGGCACTAACCCGCGCGCGGCAGAATCGACGCAGAGGAAGTGATCGTCGCGCTGGACCACCGGCGGGAAGGCGGCCAGGGAGGTCGAGCTGAAGCTACCTGGACTACCACCTCCGCAGATGATTGATGGTAGGCGGGGGGAGGCTCGAACTCCCGACCCCGGCCTTGTAAGGGCCGTGCTCTCCCAGCTGAGCTACCCGCCTGCGAAGAGGATTCTAGCGTGGCGGAATTGATCGCGCCCGGAATTGTGGCGGTCAGCCCGACGGCTGCGTCGGGATCCGGAAGGTGAAGGTGGAGCCGGCGCCGACGGCGCTGGTGGCCCAGATGGCGCCGCCGTGCAGCTCCACGAACTTCCGGCAGAGCGCCAGGCCGAGCCCGGTGCCCTCGTGCCTGGCCGCGCTGGCGCCCACCTGGCGGAACTCCTCGAACACCGCCTCCAGGTCCTCGGGCGCGATGCCGACCCCGGTGTCGCGCACCGAGACCTCGACCGCCCCGTCGCTCGAGGCCGCGAGCACCTCGATCCGGCCCTCCTCCGGCGTGAACTTGATCGCGTTCGAGAGCAGGTTCAGCGGCACCGGGCGGATCTTGCGCTCGTCGGCCCGCGCCGGGCCCACTCGGTCGTCGAGCGTCTTCTCGACAGCGCCGCCGCCACGCCCAGCCCGATGTAGAGGCCGCCCGAGATCCAGCGCTCGCCGGCGAGGAAGCGCGGCCGGCCGCGCAGCCACGCCGCGGGGGCGCCGGCGCCGAGGGCGTAGAGCGAGTCGGTGACCGCGCCGAGGCCCTCCGGCACGACCGGCATCAGCAGCACCCGCCCCGGATGGGCCCGCCCGCGGGCAGCGCCCGGTCCGGCTCCCAGCCCCAGGGGCGCGGCCCCCAGTCCGGCTCGAACACGCGCCCGCGCTTCACGGTGACCACCGGCACCACCGCGCGGCTCACGCGCAGCCCGGCGCCCAGCACGTCGTAGACCATCCAGTCGCCCTCGCGGAGGTCGAGCACCGAGATGTCGGCCTGCCGGCCCACCGCGAGGCGGCCGAGGCGCTGCTCCTCCCCGATCGCCCGGGCGGGATTGGCGGTGCACATGGTCACCACCTGCGGCAGGGTGAAGCCCAGGCCAAGGAACCGGGTCATCATCTCGGTCATGCTGTGCACGGTCATGATGCGGCCGGGCACGGTGAGGTCGGTGCTGATGCAGTGCGGGAGCACACCCTGCTCGATCACCCGCCGGCCCACCTCGAAGCTGAAGTTCATGCGCCCGTGCGCGGTGTCGAACCACACGCCCCGGTCGGCCGCCTCCTTCACCTCCGGCACCAGCCGGCCGTTGCCGTCGAGCACCCCGCCCGGGTTGGCGGTGAAGTAGTGGGTGAGGACGTCGCCCGGCTCCAGCAGGGGCAGCAGCGAGCGGATCACCTTCGGGTCGTAGCGCTTCTCGGTGTCGCCGATGTGCACCATCAGCTTCACGCCGCTCTCCCGGGCCGCCCGGCGGGCGAGCCGGGGCATCTCCATGCCCATGATCTCGAGCGCGGGTGAGACCATGCGCGCCTTGATGCCGCGGATCAGGTGGCGGTGCTGGGCCACCGTCTTGAGCGTATCGTCCAGGTTGATGCTGCTCTCCGCGATGATGTCGGGCATCGTGGCGAGCCCGGTCTGGCAGATGTGCAGGAACGGGATCACCTCGGTGTGGCAGTTCGGGAGGATGTGGCGGGGAAACGCCGCGAAGGTGGCCGCTCCCGCGCTGCCCGCGTCCACGATGGTGGTCACCCCCGCGTAGACCCCGCCCAGGTCCGGGTTCACCCCGGTGCGGTTGACGCCCTCGAAGACGTGGGCGTGCAGGTCGATCAGCCCGGGCACCACCAGCCTGCCGGTCACGTCCAGGGTGCGCGCGGCCTCGCTCTCCGCGATCTGCGGGGCGATGCGGGCGATCGTGCCGCCCTGGACGGCGACGTCCTGCCGGCCGTCGAGCTTTGCGGAGGGATCGAGCACGGTGCCGCCCTTGAGCAGGAGGTCGTACATAGGCGTCTCCGATGCAGTCACCGGGTGAAGTGGTCCCAGAGCCGCGCCCCCGCGGCCACCGAGAGGGCGACGTCGTCCGCGAGCAGGTAGCCCTCGCGCGCGAGGGCCTGCGCGGCCCGGCGCACCAGCTCGAGGTAGGCGGCGCGGGAGGCGTAGCGCTCCGCGATGGACGGGCGTGGATCCCCCGAGGCCAGGCGCTCGGCCGGGGTGCGGGCGAAGGGGATGGTGGCGCCCGCGAACACCAGCAGCTGCTCGGCGCCGCCGATGTCCGGATGGCGCGGGTTCCACCCGGTGTGGGTGGCCAGCGGCACCGCGATCTCCGGCAGGACGATGCCGGCGACCTCGTTGCCGTCGCCGTCCACCCCCGAGACCAGCGAGCCGAACGCACGGCCGGGCGTGGGTGGCAGCGCGCTCCAGTCCAGCCGGCACGGCCGTGGGTGGTGCTGCGGGTAGCGCGCGGCGGGAATCCGCGCGAACGCCGAGGCCAGACGCTCGGGCGGCACCGCGCTGCCGTCGCCCACGCGCGGGTGCCGGCTCGGGGGCGGCTCGATCCCCTCCACCACCCAGCGGTCCAGGTTGACCAGGCAGGCGCGCAGCAGCACCGAGTAGTCGGCCACGCCCCGCAGGTGCTGGGAGCGCTCGACGGGCCCGGTGGGGTCCGCGGGAGCGGGCTGGGTGTCGGACGGCGGCCAGACGCCGAGGCCGTGCTCCGTCCCCGCGAAGTGGTACACGCGCGTGCCCGGGCCGGGGACGACGTCGTGCGCGCCGTCGGGATCGGTGTGGATCAGGGAGGCGTCGCCGCGATGGTACTCGGCCGAGGTGTTCGTGTAGAGGACGCGCAGCCGGCTCCCCCGCGCGTCGAGCCGGGCGTGGAGCGCGTCCTTGGCCCCGGTCTCCGGGTCCGCCGACGGCCGATCGGTGAACGGGAACAGGTGCCGCATCATGTTGTTGCGGTCCTTGGAGTGCTGGCCGAACCGCTGGTTGAACTCGCCGCGCATGCCGCCCGCCACGTTGGCGATGATGCCGTCGAGGGCCTCCCGCCCCTGCTCGTCGAGGTTCAGATCCTCGTAGATCAAGGTGCGCAGGAGCCGTCCGGTCTGGGAGCGCCCGTAGGCGTAGGCCCAGCGCAGGCGCCCCGGCGCGGGATTGCCCTCCTCCGCGCCCGCGTGCTTGAGCCACACCACGCAGTCGCGCAGGGCGGCCATGGCCAGCCCCTGCACCGGCGCGCCCTCGGCGGTATAGGTGATCTGGTAGAGCCGGCCCTTCTCGAAGCCCCCGTCGAGGTGGACGTGGCGCGCGTCGGGGATCACGCGGCCGCCGTCCGCGCGGGCGAAGCGCCAGCGCCCCCGCGGGATCATGGTGGCCGGTCCGTCCGGCTGGTCCCGCACCGTCAGCAGCGCGTCGGCCTCCTCGAGGTCCGCGGCCGGATAGGCCACGTGGCCGCGGTCGGAGAGCAGGAAGTCGGCCACCGGCCCGGTCGCCTGCAGCTGCGTGTAGACCCTGCCGCGCAGCGGGCGGCCCTGCGCGTCGCGCGCCTCGGGGGTGCGCATGCCGATGAGGCCGGGCACGCGCGGCAGGTCGCCCTGCCAGCCGCAGGAGATCACGACCCAGCCGCGCGCCATCAGGAAGCCGTCGCCCACGTCGATCGGAGGGTTCGGGTCCGATCCCGGACCGAAGACCGGCCGGGTGGCGCGGTTGAAGTTGGGCACCGCCACCGTGTTGCCGCGGTTGACCACGTCGAGCAGCACGCGGCCGCGGCACTGCGCGCGATCGACCGGCAGCAGGATGGACACGTCAGAGTCCCACGTCACGCGCCCCCGCGCATCGCGCGGGGCCAGCTCCACGTCGGTGATGCGGCGGTTCGCCGGGTGGAGCGGGTCGACCGCGAAGTGCAGGCGGCCCTTGAGCTCCTCGTAGGCGGGCGCGCCGACGAGGGGGCGGCGAAGCGTGATCTCGAAGTGGGTGACCGGCATCGGGGGCCTCGGCGGGGCTAGAGGCCGAGGGCGCGCAGGCGCGCCGGCGTCGGCACCCCGTCGCCGTCCCAGCCGCGCAGGGCGTAGTAGCGGTCGAGCATGCGGCCGAGCTCCTCGGGGGGGCAGTGGGCGCCCGCGGAGGGACCGTCGGGGATGGGCTCGTGCATCACGCGCCACGGCAGCGCGTCGTCCCTGCGGCGCACGTGCTCCCGGACGTTGAAGAGCCGCTCCAGGTTGATGATCCGCTCTCCCACCCGCTCGAGCTCCTCCACCGTCATGTCCCAGCCGGTGACCGCCCGGACCATCCGGGCGTACGGCTCCTCGACGTAGAGACCGAAGCCGCGCTCGGAGGTGAACCGGCACAGCACGAGCGAGTCGTCCACTGCGGTGAAGTGCTGGCTCCGCACCGCGAACTCGGGCTTGCCCTCCGGGCTCTGCCGGTCGTAGCTCTGCGCGTACTGCGGGGTGGGGCGCGTGTCGTGATGGCTGCCCCCGCGGGTGGCGGTGGCGTAGCCGATCGACATGCCCTTGAGCGCGCGCGCAGAGTGCGCGGGCAGCTCGAGCCGCTTCACCGCGTACACCAGGCGGGTGGCCTCCGGGTGCAGGGACTCGGCGAGGCGCCAGGCTCCCTCGGCCAGCCGGTCCCCGAACCCCTCGCGGGCCCCGGTCATCTCGATCAGTCGCAGCATGCCGCGCCAGTCGCCCCAGCCGAAGGGCAGCCCGAGGTCGCGCTCGCCGAGCCAGCCGCGCTCCACCGCCTCGCACACGAAGGCCAGGGTCACGCCCATGCTGATGGTGTCGAGGCCGAGCAGATCGCACAGGTCGTTGGCCCGGGTGAGCGAGGCCGCGTGCGCGTTGCCGAGCATGGAGCCGAAGGCGAAGATCGTCTCGTACTCCGGCATCTTGGCCCGGAGCCCGGCCAGCTCGCCCTCCCGGATCTCGTGCTGCTTGCCGCAGGCCACCGGGCACTTGAGGCACGTGGTGTCGCGGGCGTGGAAGCGGGCGTGGATCTCCTCGCCCGAGATGGCGGCCGCCTCCGCGAAGACCTCCCCACGCAGGTTGTAGGAGCCGAGGGCGCCCAGGGTGTTGATCGGCTTGACCAGGAAGGGCGTGCCGTAGGTGGACAGAGCCTTGGTGCCGGTCTGCAGGGCCTCGCGCTGCTGCTCGAGCAGCGTCTTGAGCTCGGCGGTGTCCGCCACCTCAGTCTTGCGCGTGCCCGCCACCACCACCGCCTTGACGCGCTTGGACCCGAGCACCGCGGCGAGCCCGCCGCGGCCCGCGAAGGCCTCCCGGTTCTTCCAGTAGGTGCCCATCGCGGCGAAGCGGACCCGGCGCTCGCCGCCGGGTCCGATCGCCATCGCATCCGCGTCGCCGCCCTCGACGCCCTGGATCGCCTGCACCGTGTCGCGCGTGGTCTGGCCCCAGAGCCCGCGCGCCGGCCGGAGCTCGGCCCCCGCCTCCGTGACTTTCACGTAGACCGGCTCCCGGGCACGCCCGGTGATCACGAGCGCGTCGAAGCCGGTGCGCTTCAGGGTGGCGGGCCAGCGGCCCCCGAAGGTCGAGTCGAAGAACAGGCCGGTGAGCGGCGACTTGCCGGCCACGCAGGCCCGGCTGTTGCCCGGCACGGTGGTGTCGGTGATCGGGCCCACCGCGAAGACCACCGCGTTGGCCGGGTCGTAGGCGTCCACGCCGGCCGGGACGTGATCGAGCAGCAGCCGCGCCGCGAAGCCGTTGCCGCCCAGGAGGCTCCGCGCCATCTCCGGGGAGACCGGCTCGACGCGGCTCCGGCCGTCGGTGACGTCCACGAACAGGATCCGCCCGCCGTAGCCCCGCATGGCGGCCCATTTTAGAGAGATCGAGGGCCGGTTACAATGACTCGGTGGACGATCTGCTCGCGGCCGCGCTGGGGCAGCTCACCGTGCTCGACGAGAGCGGCGCCGTGGCGCGGCTGGGCGACTTCTGGACCGGGCGTCCCGTGGTGCTTGCCTTCGTTCGCCACTTCGGCTGAATCTTCTGTCGCCAGCAGGTGGCTGGCCTCGTGACTCACCTGCCCGAGATCGAGCGGCGCGGCGGGACCCTGGTGGTCGTCGGCCCCGCGGGACCGCAACACATCCCGGCCTTTCGCGCCGCGACGGGCTACACCGGCCCGCTCTTCGTGGATCCCGCGCGACGGACCTTCCAGACCGCGGGGCTGGTGCGCGGCTGGGCCCACGTCCTGCATCCAGCCGTGGTGTGGAAGGGGGCGCGCGCGTTCGCGCGGGGCTTCCGGCAGGGCGCGCGCCAGGGCGACGTGCTGCAGCAGGGCGGCACCTTCGTGCTCGGGCCGGGGAACCGCGTGCGCTACGAGTGGCGCGACCGCTTCGCCGGAGACCACCCGGATCTGGACGAGGTGGTGAAGGCCCTCCCGAGGGGCTAGGAGCTGCCGAGGGCGCGAAGCCCGCGGCGGGCGGCGTCGGCGAGATCGGGCTCCACCCCGGTCGTCGCGAGCAGCTTCCGGTACACGATCACCGCGGCGTCGTTCTGCTTGAGCGCGGTGAACGCCTGCCCGGCCCCGAGCAGGGCGCGGCGGGCCCACGGTGAATCGGCCGCGAGATAGGCCGCGGTCATGTAGGTGTCGGCGGCCTCCTGCACGTTGCCGGCGGCGCGGTAGCCCTCGGCCAGCCGGTACGCGGCCTCGGCGGCCACGGCACCGTCGCCCGCGTCGAGTGCCTGCTCGAGCCGCCCGCGCGCCTCGTCCCACTTGCCGTCGGCGGCCAGGAGGCGTCCCTGCCCCAGGAGCGCGACGGCCTTGTCCTTCGGGCTGCCGGCGGCGGCCGCGCGCGCGTAGGTGTCGAGCGCGGCCGCGCGATCGCCGGTGGCTTCCTGCGCCTCCGCCAGCA
>DATIFV010000197.1:0-4768 GCA_035455085.1 Candidatus Methylomirabilota bacterium
GGGAGATCTCCCAGGTATCGGTGAAGAATCACGCCCACGGGGCGCGGAACCCCTTCGCGCACTTCCGGGAGCCGGTGGCGCTGGAGGCGGTGATGGAGAGCCGGGTCGTCGCCGATCCGCTCCGCCTCTTTCACTGCTGCCCGATCTCCGACGGCGGCGCCGCGCTGCTGCTGACCGCGGAGCGGCGGGCGGTACGGGTGGCGGGCATCGGGCAGGGGGGCGACACCATCGCGGTGCGGTACCGGAGCGACCTGACCTCCTTCCGGGCGACCCAGGCCGCGGCGGAGACCGCCTACCGCATGGCCGGCTTCAGCGCGTCGCGCGTGGAGATCGCGGAGATCCACGATGCGTTCGCCCCGTTCGAGCTGATCTCCCTGGAGGACACCGGCCTGGTGCCGCCGGGCAAGGCAGGCCGGGCCACCCTCGACGGCGAGACCGCCATCGGGGGACGGCTGCCCGTGAACACCTCCGGCGGGCTCAAGGCCCGCGGCCACCCGCTGGCCGCCACCGGCATCGCGCAGATCGTCGAGTTGCACTGGCAGCTCACCGGCCGGGCCGACGGGCGCCAGGTGGAGGCCCGCATCGCCCTCGCGCAGTCCATCGGCGGGCTCGCCACCAACAACTGGGTCACCCTGCTCGAGCGCCGCTGATGGCGGAGCTGCTGCGAGCCTCCCGCTGCCCGCGGTGCCGCCGGCTGGTGGTGCCCCCGGCCAGCCTGTGTCCGGACCATCCGGTGCGGATGGAGGACGCCTCGCTACCCCCGCTCGGTGAGGTGGTCTCGTTCACCACCCTGCACTCGCCGCCCGAGGGCTTCCGCGCCCCCCTGCACATCGCCCTCGTGGAGTTGGACGGGGGCGCGCGCCTCTTCTGCCACGGCACCGCCACCGAGGGGGTGAAGATCGGCTCGCACGTGTCGGTGGAAGCGGTAGACTCGGTCTTCTACTTCTCCCACATGGGATTCACCGACCGGGCGCGCCTGTTCTGGCGACGGGCCGGCGCCCGCGGCGAGCGTGTCGCCGCGATCGGCAAGAGCGTCGTGAAAGGTCTGTGGAACAGGAGGCCCCGTGGCGAAGACTAGGACCCGCTCCGGCAAGACCCTATCCGCCCGCTCGAAGCCCGCTCCCCGCCGGGCCGCACCCCGGCCCCCGCTGGCCGGGGTGCGGGTCATCGATCTCACCCGGGTCCTGGCCGGCCCGTTCTGCGCCATGTCGCTGGGCGACATGGGCGCGGAGGTGATCAAGATCGAGGAGCCGGGCAAGGGCGACGACACGCGGGGCTGGCCGCCCTTCGTGAGCGGCGAGGCCACCTACTTCCTCTCGGTCAACCGCAACAAGAAGAGCCTCACGCTGAACATGAAGGCCCCGGAGGGGCAGGCGATCCTGCGCAAGCTCCTGGCGGCGGCCGACGTGGTGCTGGAGAACTTCCGGCCCGGCACGATGGAGCGCCTCGGCTTCGGCTACGAGGCGCTCCGGAAGGTGAACCCCCGGCTCGTGTACTGCTCGATCTCGGGCTTCGGGGAGAGCGGGCCCGAGGCGCACCGGCCCGGCTACGACCTGATCGTGCAGGGCGAGTCTGGTGTCATGGACATCACCGGATTTCCGGACGGCCCGCCGGTGAAGGTGGGCAACTCCATCGGCGACCTGGTGGCGGGGATGGCGGCCGCGCAGGGCGTCACCCTGGCGCTGCTGAGCCGGACCAGGACCGGGCGGGGCCAGAAGGTGGAGATCGGCATGCTCGACGTGCTCGCCTCGCTGCTCACCTACCAGGCCGGCCTCTACTGGAACGCGGGCGGGCGCCCCGCCCGCCGTGGCAACGAGCATCCGTCCATCGTGCCATACGAGGTCTTCAAGGCCCAGGACGCCTACATCACGCTGGGCGTCGCCAACAACTCGCTATGGGAGCGCGCCTGCCGCGCCCTCGACCGCGTGGACCTCGTCAAGGATCCGCGCTTCGACACCGAGGCCAACCGGGTCACGAACCGGAAGAGCCTGGTCCCGCTCCTCAACGAGATCCTGGGCGCGCGTCCCGCCGACGAGTGGCTGGCGCGCCTGGACGAGGCCGGCGTCCCCGCGGGGCGCATCAAGACGGTCGCCGAGGTCTGCGAGAGCGCCCATCTCAGGGCGCGGGGGATGTTCGTCTCCCTGCCACACCCCAAGGCCGGGTCGATCACGGTGATGGGCGTGCCGGTGCGGCTGCACGACACCCCGGGCACGGCCGCGCTGGCCCCGCCGATGCTCGGCCAGCACACCGAGGCCGTCCTGACCGGCCTGCTGAAGATGCCGAAGGCCCGCGTGGAGGCGCTGCGGGCGGCCGGCGTCGTCTAGGGCCCGGCCGCGTGGCCCCGGTCGGCCCGCTCGGGCTCGAGATCGGCCAGCGGGCGCGCCGCACCCAGACGGTGACCGCGCGCGAGGTCGAGCTGTACGCGCAGATCACCGGCGATCGCAACCCGCTGCACTTCGACGCGGGCTTCGCGGCGCGGACCCGCTTCGGCCGGCTCGTGGCCCAGGGGGGGATCGCGGCCGGCATGCTGAATGCGCTGGTGGCGATGGACCTGCCCGGCCCCGGTACCGTCTTCATGAGCCAGTCGCTCAAGTACCTGGCCCCGACCTATCTGGGTGACACGCTCACCGCGGAGGTGGAAGTGCTGGCCCTGAAGCCGGACAAGCCGGTCTGCCAGCTTCGGGCGGTGATCACGAACCAGGACGGGGTGGCGCTTCTCGAGGGCGAGTGCTGGACCTACACGCTGCTCCCCGCGGGGGGCTGAAAACGGCTCATCTGCTTCGTTGCCGCCCTCGGTCCGGCGCTCAACGTACGGGAGTACGCCTCGCGCCCGACCTTCGGGCGGCGCCTCGCATCTGGGCCGTTTTGAGCCCCCCGCAGCCTCCCCGGCCCGGGTGAGGTCACCAGAGGAGGGTGCGCAGGAGGAGCCAGGCGCCCAGCACGGCCAGGAAGCCGAGCACCGCACGGTTGAAGGTCCGCTGGTCGAGGCGGTCCTGCACCCGCAGGCCCACCGCGAAGCCGGCCAGACCCGCCGCGGTCAGCGCGAGCGAGGCCCAGAGCAGGGACAGCCGCAGCAGCCCGTACCAGGTCACCGCGCCGAGCTGGACCAGCTTGTAGACGAGGAAGGTGAGGGCCACCGAGGCGACGAAGTCCTGCTTCGGGAGCCCGATGGCCTGGAAGTAGAGCACGAGCGCGGTGGCGGGGGAGTTGGTCACGCCGCCGATCACCCCGGCGACGAAGCCGGCCGGGCCGGAGAGCCAGCGCTCCCAGTGCGCGGGCACGCGCGGGGCGAGCCCGGTGACGTGGAGCGCGACGAAGCCGAGCACGAAGGCGCCCAGGATCACGGTGGCGGACCGGGCCGACATCAGCGCGAGCGCGCGGGTGCCGAGCACCATCCCGAGGGCTCCCCCCGCGAGCAGGACGGCGAGGCGGCGCACGCTGGAGCGCGGCGCGCCGCGCCGGGCGAACTGGATGCCGTCCATCACGATGTTGGGCAGGATCAGGACCACCACCGCGGTCTTGACGTCCACCACCAGGCTCAGCAGCGGGGTGGCCAGGGAAGGGAATCCGAAGCCGATGGCGCCCTTCACGAAGGCCGCTCCCAGCACCGCCGCCGCCATCAGGGCCGCGCTCACGCCCCGAGCATAACTTGACACCCGGCGGGCCGCGGCGGGATGATGTGGCCTCCCATGTCGCGCCAGATCAAGATCTACGACACCACCCTCCGCGACGGCACCCAGGGCGAGGGCGTGGCCTTCTCCATGGAGGACAAGGTCCGCATCGCGCACCGGCTCGACCAGCTCGGCATCCACTACATCGAAGGGGGCTGGCCGGGCTCGAATCCCAAGGACCTGCGCTTCTTCAAGCGGGTGCAGGACGCGGTGTTCAAGACCGCCAAGATCGCCGCGTTCGGCGCCACCCGGCGGCCGGGCGCGCGGCCGCAGGAGGACGGAAATATCCAATCGCTCGTCGAGGCGGGGCCGCCGGTCGTCACCATCTTCGGCAAGGCGTGGGACTTCCACGTGACCTCGGCGCTCGGGACCACCCTTGAGGAGAACCTGGCGATGATCGGCGACTCGGTCGCCTACCTCCTCAAGCACTTCGAGGAGGTCATCTACGACGCCGAGCACTTCTTCGACGGCTTCAAGCGCAACCCGGACTACGCGATGAAGACCGTGCTCGCCGCGGAGGCCGCGGGGGCCCACTGCCTGGTGCTGTGCGACACCAACGGAGGGAGCCTGCCCCACGAGGTGGCCGCGATCATCCGGCAGGTGCGGGCGGCGGTAAAGCCGGAGACGCCGCTCGGCATCCACGTGCACAACGACACCGAGTGCGCGGTGGCCAGCTCGCTGGCCGCGGTGGGCGAGGGCATCGGACACGTGCAGGGCACGATCAACGGCTACGGCGAGCGATGCGGCAACGCCAACCTGGTCTCGATCATCCCCAACCTCATGCTGAAGATGGGGCTCGAGTGCATCCCGCACGCAAACCTGCGCGAGCTGCGCGACGTGTCCCGGCTGGTCTCCGAGCTGGCCAACCGCAAGCCGTGGACGGCCCAGCCCTACGTGGGCGACTCCGCTTTCGCCCACAAGGGCGGCATCCACGTCTCCGCGGTGCTGAAGCACCCCGAGACCTACGAGCACGTGGATCCGGACGCGGTGGGAAACCAGCGGCGGGTGCTGGTCTCGGAGCTGGCCGGGCAGTCGAACGTGCTGTGGAAGGCCCGGGAGTACGGGATCGACCTCGACCGGAACACCCCCGACGCCCG
>DATIFV010000198.1:0-13949 GCA_035455085.1 Candidatus Methylomirabilota bacterium
GGGCGGGCTCTGCGTCAACCGCGGCTGCATCCCGAAGAGGGCGCTCGTGACCGCCGGCCGTGTCCATCGCCTGGTCCGCGAGGCCGGCGCCTTCGGCACGCACCCGGGTGAGGTGCACCTCGACTGGGACACGGTCCAGCGGCGTCAGCGCCAGATCGTCGAGACGTACCGCCCGGCCGCCGCGGACCTCGAGAAGCGCGGCATCCGGGTGGTGATCGGGACGGCGCGGTTCACGGACCCCCACGTCGTCGAGGTCGACGCCCGCCCGCTCGGGGCCGAGCGATTCGTCATCGCGGCGGGATCCGAGGCGGTGGTTCCGGAGGTGCCCGGGCGCGAGCTGCTCATCACCTCCGATCAGCTCCTCTTCCTGCCCGCCTTCCCGGACTCCCTCGTCTTCATGGGCGCGGGACCGGTGGCGCTCGAGCTGGCGGGGGCCTTCAGCGACCTCGGGTCGCGCGTCACCGTCCTCGCCCGGGACGCCGAGATCCTGCCGGGGCTGGACGCGGACGTCGCGCGCACCCTGCGCAAGCGCATGGAGGCGCGCGGCGTGACGTTCCGGCTGCAGACCACCGTCAAGGCCCTGGCCGGGACCCCGGGCGGCGTGCAGATCGCCTTCGACAGCGCGGGCATGGCCAACGAGATGACGAGCACCCGGGTCTGCGCGGCGGTGGGGCGCCGCTTCAACCCGCGGATGATCGGGGCGGTGCGGATCGGACTCGAGATGGGCCGCCTCGGCCTGCGCACCAGCCCCTACCTGGCCACCTCGGTGCCGCACATCTACGCGGCGGGCGACGCGGCGGGCAACCGGCAGCTCACCCCGGTCGCGGCCCACGAGGGGCGCATCGCCGCGCTCAACGCCCTGCGGGGCGACACCAACCGGGCCGACGAGGCGGTGATCCCCCAGGCGGTCTTCACCACCCCCGAGGCCGCGCTGGTCGGGATGCCCTACGGGGAGGCCCCCGCGCACGGCGTCCACGCGGCGGTCGCCCGGCACGACGCCCGGGGCAGCAGCCAGAGTGTCACCGGCGGCGAGGAGGCTGGCTACTTCAAGCTCATCTTCGACCAGGGCACCCAGCGGCTGGTCGGCGCCCAGATGGTCTCGCCCGCCGCCGAGGAGCTGGTCCAGCTCTGCGCGCTCGCCATACGCTCGAGAGTGCCCGCGGCGGCGGTGGAGGCCCAGATCTCCGTCTACCCGAGCCGGGGCGATCACCTGATCCGGGCCTTCGGCCCCTCCCCGGATGCGCTCTCCCCGACCGCCGAGGGGCTCGGCGTAGTAGAATCGCGCTCGTGACCCGATCGCTCGCGCGGCGCGCTCCGTGGTTGCTGGCCGCCGCTCTCCTCCTCACCGCGTGCGCCGGATCCGGTGCCCGCTCGACCGCGCCCGCCGCGGGCGCGGCCGAGGCCGAGCTCGCGCCGCCGGTGCGCCAGGTGCTGCGCAACGGCATGCGGGTCATCGTGCAGGACCACCGGGCCGCCGACATCGTGGCGATCTACCTCTTCGTCGGGGTGGGGGTGCGCTACGAGGCGCCGGATCAGCTCGGTTACGCCCACTTCCAGGAGCACATGCTCTTCAAGGGCACCGATCGCTTCGGCCCGGGCTATGTGGACCGCACCGTGGAGGGGCTGGGCGGCCGCTCGAACGCGGTGACCTCGTTCGACTACACGGAGTTTCATCTCGTGGTTCCCTCGGAGGCGACCGCGACCGGCATCGAGCTGCTGGCCGACATGGCCCTCCGCTCCTCGTTCGCGCCGGAGGAGGTGGCCCGCGAGCGCGAGGTGATCTTCGAGGAGGCGCGGATCGAGCAGGACAATCCGCGCTCGGCGGTGGTGCGCCAGCTCTACGGCCTGGTCTTCGCGGGCAACCCCTACGGCCGGCCGGTCCTGGGTACCCGTGAGACGATGCAGGCGGCCACCCAGGAGCGGCTGCGCGAGTTCAACCGCCGGTACTACGTGCCGGAGAACATGACCCTGGTGGTGGCGGGGCCGGTGAGCCCGGCCGCGGTGCGCGGTATCGTGGACCGCACGTTCGGTCGCGTGCCCGCCACCGGCTACCGGGCCGTCCCCGCTCCCGCTCCGCGCCCGCTCACCGGAGGGGTGCGGCGGACGGTGGAGCGCCCGGAGCAGCAGGCCCACCTCGCGCTCGGCTGGCTGGCCCCGCGCTCCGACGATCCCGGTGGGGACGCGGTGGACCTGCTCACCACCATCCTGGCGGGCACCGAGAGCTCGCGGCTCGCTCAGCGGCTGCGCGACCGGGAGCGTCTGGTCACGACGGTCACCATGAGCTACGCGGCGCTCATGGGCGGCGGCATCGTGAGCCTGCGGGCGGAGCTGGAGGCCAAGGACCTCGAGCAGGTGGAGCGCATCGTCCTCGAGGAGATCGCGAAGATGCAGGAGAGCGGGCCGACCGAGGAGGAGCGGCGCCTGGCCGTGACCAAGTTCGAGGCGCAGCACGCCTTCGACACCGAGACCTCCGAGGGGCTGGCCTACGCCTACGGCCTCGCCGAGACCACCTGGACCCTCGAGGCCGAGCTGCGCTACGTGGACCGGCTCCGCCGCGTCACCCGCGAGCAGATCCGGGACGCGGCCCGCCGGTACCTCTCGCGCGCCGACTACGCGCGCCTGGCCTTCGTGCCGAAGCCGGGACCCCGATGAGGCTCGGCCGCGCCGTCCTGGGGCTCGGGCTGCTCGTGCTGCTCGCGGTGCCGCCGGCGTGGGCCCAGGCCCCCGCGGCCAGCCGGGCCCGCCTGCCGAACGGGCTCACGGTGCTGGTGCGCGAGAATCCCACCGCCCCGGTGGTGGGCATGTCGCTGATGGTGAAGATGGGCACGCGCTGGGAGACCGCGGACAACGCGGGCATCTCCAACCTCGTCCAGCTCATGGTCGTGCGCGGTACCACCACCCGCGACGGCAGCCAGATCGTCGAGGCGGCCGATCGCATGGGAGGCAGCATCGAGGCGGTCGGCGACGCGGACTACTCGGAGATCGCGGCCACCGCGCTCTCGCGCCACTGGGTAGAGCTGCTGGAGCTGGTCGCCGACGTGGCGCTCCGGCCCACCTTTCCCGACGGGGTCGTGATCGCGGTGCGCGACTTCCTGCTCCGCCAGATCCGCAATCGCGGCGACAAGCCCTACGACGTCGCCTTCGACACCCTCACCGCGCGCATCTTCGGCCGGCACCCCTACGCGTGGGATCCGATCGGGCTCAAGGACAGCCTCGAGCGCCTCGACCGGGAGGCGCTCCTCGCCCACTACAAGCGGCACTACGTGCCGGGCGGCATGGTGCTGGCGGTGAGCGGTCGCGTGAAGACCGCCGAGGTCGTGACGCAGGCCTCGCGGCTGTTCGGGGCCCTGCCGGGCGGCCCGGCGGCGGCGGCGGCGCCGCCCGGCCCACCCGCGCCGGCCCAGTGGCGCGAGACCCGCGTGGTGCCGGGCGCCCAGGCGCAGATCCTGATGGGCACGCTCGCCCCGGCCCTCACCGAGGCCGACTACCCGGCGGTCAAGGTCCTGGGCAGCGTGCTGGGCGGCGGCATGGCCGGGCGGTTCTTCTCGGAGCTGCGGGACAAGGAGGGCCTCGCCTACACGACCGCGACCCAGTACCCCGCCCGGGTCGACCACAGCTTCTTCCTGGCCCAGCTCGGCACCGCGCCCGAGAACGTGGCACGGGCCGAGGCGGCCCTGCGGGCCCAGCTCGAGCGCGTGCAGCGCGAGCCGGTGTCGGCCGAGGAGCTGCGGGTGGCCAAGAGCTATCTGCTGGGGAACCTCGCGATGGACCGGCGCACGAACGCCCGGCAGGCGTGGTACCTGGCCGCCTACGAGGTGTCCGGGGTGGGCTTCGAGTTCCTGGAGCGCTACGTGACGGCGGTGCGCGCGGTCAGCGCATCCGATGTGCAGCGGGTGGCCCGACACTACCTGGCCGTGCTGCGGACCGTCGTCGTCCAGCCGACGCCGCCCTGACCAGCAACCGTCTCAGGGAAGGCGGGTCAGCTCGATCCGCACCGGCGAGCCGGTGTAGAGGAACTCGCCGACGAGCCGGTCGCCCTTCAAGGTGAAGCTGGCCGCGAAGGGCCGGTCCCGCTCGGTTCCGTTCATCCACATCCCGGTCTCCGAGAGGGAGATCTCCACGGGAGCCCCGAAGGACGACGCCTGACGGACCGCCGTCGGCACGCCATCGGCGGTCCGCGCGTCGATCAGGGTGAGGCGGCCCTGGCCGACGGCGCCGTCGACGGTGAACTCGGCCTTGGCGACCCCGCCCCGCAGAGTCCGGGACCAGCCGTTGCCCCTCCAGGTGCCTTCCCAGCGCCCGGCGACATCGGCCTGCGAAACCGTGCGCGGCGCGTTCCGTCCCCACCATCCCTGGGCCTTGGCCCGATCCATCAGCTCCGGCGTCACCTCGGGACCGGCGCCCACGGATCTCGCCGCCGAGAAGCCCAGGTGATTGTCGGAAGCGAAGTGGGTCGGATGCGCCCGCCAGACCTCCCATTCACGGTGGGTGGCGGCACAGCCGGTCGACGCGAGCACGAGGACGAGCATGAGCGGCAGCCAGTTACGGTGGCGCATGGGCACAGTGTTGCACACGGGAATTTTTCGCCCAAGCATTGGATTCAGGCCCGGAGCAGCTCCGGGAAGGCCCGGATGATGCGATGCGGCGCCATCGCGCAGGACTTGGGTAGCCCGTGGCCGGCGGCATCGACCCAGATCCCGCGCAGCCCGAGGCGCTGGGGGGCCAGCACGTCCCATTCGAGGTTGTCCCCGACCATCCAGGCCTCTTCCGGCTTCGCCCGGAGCTTCGAGAGCGCGTACCGGTAGACCACCTCCTCGGGCTTGCCGACCCCGAGCTCGCCCTCGACCACGATCACGTCGAAGAAGCGCTCCAGGTCGTGCTGGGCGATCTTTCGCCGCTGATGGCCCGCATCCCCGTTGGTCACGAGGGCGAGAGCGACCCCGCCGGCCCGCAGGGCCTCGAGGGCCTCGGTGACGCCGGGAAACAGCGTCATCCGCTCCCAGCGCCGCTCCGCGAAGTCCTGGGCGATGGAAGCCGCCAGCGCGTCGTCCGCGCGCTCCAGCGCGCGGAGGGCGTGCTCGGTGATCCGGGTCCAGGCGCGCAGCATGTCCGCGCGCTCGGTGCGATGCCGGCCCGGATCGCTCCAGAACCATCGCCGGGTCTCGGCGATCGCCCCGACGAGGCGGGACGGATCGATCCCGGCGGGTCCGGCCAGCGCCTCGCAGGCCAGGTGCCAGCACTCGTCCACACCCCCCGAGTAGTCGAGCAGCGTGTCGTCGAGGTCCACCAGCAGGGTGTTCACCCCGGGGCCCCCTCACCCTCGGTCCCCCTCACCCCTGCCGTCTCCCCTTCCGGGGAAGAGGGAGACAGCGCGGGGAAGGGCGCGAGGTCGGGGCGGCAGACCGCCCGGAAGTTGCACCAGCGACAGATGCGCAGCTCCTCCGTCTTCTCGAACCCCGACTCCTCGGCCAGGTTGCGCTCGGGGTCCTTGAGATAGGCCTTCATGGACCTCACCGAGAGCCGGATGTGCTCGCGCACCCGCTCCAGGCTCGCGGCGTCCCAGGGATGGGCGGTCACCTGGCCCTCCCGGAGATTGACCTCCAGCAGGTCCACCCGCCCCGGGTCGACCCCCAGCACCTCGAGGGCGTAGAGGGCATAGCCGCCGAGCTGGAGCGAGGCGCCGTCCCCACCCCCGCCGGTCTTCCAGTCGAGGAGCTGCAGACGGTCGGCCTGGTTCCAGTAGCCGAAGTCGGGCGCGGTGAACACCCGGGTGCCCTCGAAGGGAAAGGAGCCGATGTCCTCGATGAAGATCCAGCGGTCGGTCGGCGTGCGCTTGATCTCGGCGAGCACCGGCAGCCGGTGGAAGTTCCGCAGGCACCGCATCACGTGGTCGCGGAGGGCCTGCCACTCGCTGTCGCGGATGGCCACCCCGTACTCGTGCTCGAACAGCGAGGGCCGCTTCGGGGCCTGCCGGTAGACCCCGGCGCGCGAGCCCTTCCACTCTTCGCGCATCTGGCGCACCGTGTCCTCGACGAGGGAGGATTCGCTCAGGCCGTGGCCGTCGCGCAGGGCGAGCAGCGAGCGCTCGATGGCCTCGTGGACAAGGCGGCCGGCCCACATCTGCCGGGTCGCGAGCTGCTTGAGGATGTAGAGGCGACGGACCACCGGGTCGGCGTCGGCCTCCCAGCCGCCCCAGGCCCCGTAGTACTGATAGTAGTAGCGCCGACGACACTCCTGGAAGACGTTGTCGCGGGTGCGGGACCAGGAGAACTCGTTGGCGAGGTCGGCCACGCCACCAGCATAGCATTCCGGGCGCGACACCCGGGGGCCGGGCACTTTGCCCGCGCCGCGCCGCCGGCACCACCCCGGGGGCCCCCGGAGATCGCGCACTTTCCGGGCTCGTCTCATGGCACGCTTGGTGCCTGGAGCTGACGAGAGCTTCCCCAAGGAGGATCACCATGAGAACGCTTGCCGGTCCACTCGTCGTACTCGGGCTCACCTGCCTCACCGCCGGGCCGGCCCCGGCCCAGGACCGGACCGCGGAGCGTCTCGGGACGGTCCGGTTCGCGACGTCCTGCACACCCGCCGTGCAGCCCCGGTTCGACCGCGCGGTGGCCCTGCTGCACTCGTTCCACCTGGACGCGGCGGTGGGCACCTTCACGGACGTGGCGGCTGCCGATCCCGCCTGCGGGATGGCCCATTGGGGCGTGGCCATGGCGTGGCTGGGCAATCCGCTGGCCGGTCCCCCGAGCGCGCGCGGCCTGAAGGAGGGCCGGGCCGCGGTCGACAAGGCGAAGGCGGTGGGAGCCGGGACCGAGCGCGAGCGTGAGTACATCGCCGCGATCGAGGTCTTCTACCGGGACGCGGACCGGGTGGACCATCGCACCCGCGCGCTGGCCTACGAGCGCGCGATGGAGCGGATCGCCGCGCGCTATCCCGCCGATCGCGAGGCCGCCGTCTTCTACGCGCTCGCGCTGAACATCACGCTGGACCCCAACGACAAGACCTACGCCAACCAGCTCAAGGCCGCCGCCATCCTCGAGCAGGTGTTCGCCGAGCAGCCGAACCATCCCGGCGTGGCGCACTACCTGATCCACAGCTACGACTTCCCGCCCATCGCGGCGAAGGGCTTGCCCGCCGCGCAGCGATACGCGAGCATCGCCCCGTCGGCGCCGCACGCACTGCACATGCCCTCGCACATCTTCACGCGGGTGGGAAACTGGCAGGAGTCCATCGAGACCAACCGCGCCTCCGCCAAGGCCGCCGCGGACACGCTCGCCGCGGGCGGCTCGCAGACCGGCCTCCGCTCCTACGAGGGGCTCCACGCCTACGACTACATGATGTACGGCTACATGCAGCTCGGCCGGGACGGTGAGGCGCGGGCGCTCGTGGAGGAGGTCACCGCGACCCGCAAGCTGAACGTGGATCACTTCGCGGGCGCCTTCGCCCTCGCCGCGATCCCGGCCCGCTACGCCCTCGAGCGCGGCCAGTGGGCGGAGGCGGCCACCCTGGCCCCGACGCCTCCGGACCTCGCCTGGAACCGCTTCCCGCAGGCCGAGTCCATCGTCTGGTACGCCCGGGGTCTCGGCGCCGCGCGCAGCGGCAACCCGGCGCGCGCGCGCCAGGACCTCGCCCGGATCGAGGCCCTGCGCGACGCGATGACCGCGGCCAAGAGCCTGTACTGGGCGCACCAGAGCGAGGTGCAGCGGCTGGCCGTCGCGGCCTGGATCGCCCGGGCCGAGGGCCGCAAAGAGGAGGCGCTGTCGCTGATGCGGGCCTCCGCGGACGCCGAGGACGCGACCGAGAAGCATCCGGTGACGCCCGGGCCGATCAAGCCCGCCCGCGAGCTGCTCGGGGATATGCTGATGGAGCTGGGGTACCCGGCCGAGGCGCTCCGGGAGTTCGAGGCCTCGCACCGGGTGGAGCCGAACCGGTTCCAGGGCCTGTACGGCGCGGCGCGCGCGGCGGAGCTGGCCGGCGACCGCACCAAGGCCCGCACCTACTACGAGCGGCTGGTGACCCTCGGCACGGGGGCCGATGCCGACCGACCGGAGCTGAAGCAGGCCAGGAGCTTCATCGCCACGAAGTAGTCCGGGCGCGACCGGCCCGGGGAACCCCGGCAGCCCCCGCGGGCGTCCCGCGCGGGGGCCGCTCCCCCGCGGGGCGCGCCCGGTCGCGCCCCCGATCACTGCGCATCGTGGAAGATCAGGCCGAGGGTGTGCCGCCGGCCGGATCGCACTCGGCTCACCCCGTGCCGCAGGGTGACCCGATAGGCGCCGCGCGTCCCCTGGACCGGGCGGTGACGCACCGGGAAGATCACCCCGTCGCCGCGGCGTAGCGGCACGACGTCGGCGCGCGACTGCATCCGGGGCCGCTGCTCGGTCAGCACGAACTCGCCCCCGGTGAAGTCTCGCCCCGGCTCGGCGAGCAAGATCGTGACCTGGAGCGGGAAGACGTGCTCGCCGTACAGGTCCTGGTGCAGACAGTTGTAGTCCCCGGCCTCGTACTGCAGCAGCAGGGGCGTTGGGCGCGTCTGGCCGGCCCGGTGGCAGCGCTCCAGGAACTCGGCGTGGGCAGCGGGGTAACGCACCGCGCTCCCGAGCGCGGCGCTCCAGCGGCTGGCGATCGGGGCCAGGTGGACGTACAGCGCCGTGCGCAGGGCCCCCACGATGCCCGGCAGCGGGTGACCGAAGTACTTGTACTCGCCCTGCCCGAAGCCGTGGCGTGCCATCACGACGCGGCTCCGGAAGCGGTCCTCGTCGCGGTACAGGCCGGCGATCGTCCCGCACTCGCCGTCGGTCAGGAGCTTGTCGAGCATCGCCCAGCCCTGGCGGTCGAGCTGGGTGGAGACGTCCGTCCAGTCGAACCCCTGCACCCGCGTCTCGATGTCGACGGCCCCTTTCTCCCTCACTCGTGCCCCGGTTCCCATGCCGCGCCCCACCCAGGTATACGTTCCAGCCGGCCGGTCGGGCGGGCCTCCTGACGCGCCGCGCTCTTGCCCGACCCCGGCCGGCGTGCTAGGCTCCGGCCACCTTCCGGGGGCGGAGCGTGCTCCCGTTCACACCGGAGCCAAGGGAGACTCCGATGCCATTCGTCAACATCCGCATCTACGAGGGCTGGGGCAAGGACAACCTGAACGAGATCGCCAAGCGGGTGACCGCCGCGATCAGCGACGTGACCAAGCTTCCCAAGGAAGCGGTCTGGGTCGTGTTCGAGGAGGTCGATCCCCCCGACTGGTACGTCGGCGGCAAGCCCGGCGAGCGCATGAAGAAGTGACCGTCCCCACCGCCACCCTCCGGGACCCGCGGTTCGCGCACGTGGTGGGGCCCCGGGTCGAGTTCGAGCGGATCGCCACCGGCTGCCTGTTCACCGAGGGCCCTCTCTGGCACCCGACGGGCCGGTACCTCCTCTGGAGCGACATGCCGGGCGACCATCTGCGCCGGTGGTCCGAGACCGACGGCGTCACCACGTTTCGCAAGCCCTGCAACAAGTCCAACGGCCTCACCTGGGACCGGCGGGGCCGCCTCCTGGCCTGCGAGCACGCCTCCAGCCAGGTGACGCGCACGGAGACGACCGGCCAGATCGTCCCCCTCGCCACGCACTTCCAGGGCAAGCAGCTCAACAGCCCGAACGACATCGTCTGCTCGGCCGAGGGCGCCATCTACTTCAGCGATCCACCGTACGGCCGCGCCGAGTTCTACGGGGTGCCCCGGCCGCAGGAGCTCGGTTTCCAGGGCGTGTTCCGGGTCGGGTCGGATCCCCGGAGCCCGGTGCTGCTCGTGGACGACTTCGACCGGCCCAACGGGCTCTGCTTCTCCCTCGACGGCCGCCGCCTCTTCATCAACGACACGGCCCGTCAGCACATCCGCGTCTTCGACGTCGGGAACGACGGGGGTCTGTCCGGCGGCCGGGTGTGGGCCCAGACCACCGGGGAGGGCAAGGGCGCGCCCGACGGCATGAAGATCGACTCGCAGGGCAACGTGTACTGCTGCGGGCCCGGCGGCATCCACGTGTTCACCCCGGAGGCCGAGTGCCTCGGCGTGATCCACACCCCGGAGCACGTCGCCAACTTCGCCTGGGGCGACGAGGACTACCGCAGCCTCTACATCACCGCCTCGACGTCGCTCTACCGCATCCGGGTGCTGACCCCGGGCCTACCCGCACTCTAGCGGCCGCTCCGTCACGCGGAACCCACAAGGAGGCTCTCTCATGAAGCTGCGCGTACTCACGATGCTGCTCGCGCTCGCCCTCGCGGCGCCGCTCGCCGCCGAGGCCCAGAAGCCGATCAAGGTGGGAGTGCCCCTGCCTCTGTCGGGCCCGCCGGCCCTGTTCGGGGAGCCCGCCTCCAAGGGCGCCATGATGTTCGTGGAGGACCTGAACGCCAAGGGGGGCGTCCTCGGCCGCAAGATCGAGCTGATCGTGCGCGACTCGAAGGCGGACGCCAACGAGGCGGTGCGGGTCGCCCGGGAGATGATCCTGAAGGACAACGTGGACTTCCTGATGGGCACCCTGACCTCCGCGGAGGGCCCGGCGGTCTCGGTGGTGGCCAAGGAGAACAAGATCGTCTTCATCGCTCCCATCCCGAAGACCGACCAGCTCACCGCCGCCGACAAGCTCCATCCCTACGTGTTCCGCATTGCGGCCAACACCACGATGGAAGGCCGCAGCGCGGCCGAGATCGTGGCCAAGTGGCCGGTGACGAAGGTCGCCACCATCGCCTTCGACTACGCCTACGGCCAGGACGTGACCAAGGCGTTCGTGGACCACATCAAGAAGATCAAGCCGAGCGTGCAGATCGTGGACCAGCAGTGGCCCAAGCTCGGTGAGCAGGACTACAACCCGTTCATCAACGCCCAGATGGCCAAGAAGCCCGAGGCCATCGTGTCCTCCATCTGGGGCGGCTTCTTCGTCACCTACTCCAAGCAGGCCAAGGCCCTCGGCATGTTCGACGCGATCAAGTACAACTTCATCGGGCTCGGCGAGGCGGCGACTCCCGAGACCACCAAGTCCATGGGCGCCGACTACCCGGTCGGCATCTGGGGCAACTCCTACGACGCCTTCTACTGGGGCGCCACCCCGGCCCACCGCGAGTACACCGCGCGCCTCTCCAAGTACCTGAAGGACGAGTACCCGTCGTCCTGGGCGATCCAGGGCTACATCGGCATGCAGTTCCTGGCCGAGGCGATCAAGAAGGCGGGCAGCACCGACTCCGACAAGGTCGCCAAAGCGCTCCTCGGGCTGAGCATCGACACGCCGATCGGCAAGCAGACCATCCGGGAAAAAGATCACCAGGCGAATCGCGGCCAGCTCTACGGCAAGACGGTGAAGGACCCCAAGTACCCGTTCGCGATCATGAAGCCGGTCGAGTACGTGGACCCCACCAAGTTCATGGACTAGCCGCCTTTCCCCTCACCCTCTCCTCTCCCCTCCACGGAGGGGGCGTCTCGCTGCCCTCTCCCCCGTCGAGAGGGGGAGGGTAGGGTGAGGGGGCGATCCCGATGCCCGATCCGTCGTTCGTTTTCGCCCAGAGCCTGAGCGGCCTCACCGCCGCCATGTTCCTCTTCCTGATCGCCTCCGGGCTCTCCCTGATCTTCGGAGTGCTGCGGGTGCTGAACTTCGCCCACGGGACCTTCTACATGCTGGGCGCCTACAGCGCCTATCAGCTCGTGCAGTGGATCGGGGTCGGCCCCGGGCGCTTCTGGCTGGCCGCCCTCGGAGCGGCCGCCGCGGTGGCGATCCTCGGCGGGGTGGTGGAGCGGTTCCTCTTCCGGCACCTCTACGGCAAGGAGGAGCTGTACCAGCTGCTGTTCACCTACGCACTGGTGCTGATCCTGAGCGACACCGCGAAGATCATCTGGGGCACCCAGCAGAAATCGGTGAGCCGCCCGCCCGAGCTGACCGGGGCGTTTCACATCTTCGGCGCCACCGTGCCCCACTACAACCTCCTGATCCTGCTGCTGGGCCCTGCGATCGCCCTCACCTTCTGGTTCGTGCTGCAGCGCACGCGGGCGGGCCGCTTCATCCGGGCCGCCGCCCTCGACCGCGAGACGCTCGGCGCCCTCGGGGTCAACGTGGACGGCCTCTACACGTGGGTCTTCGTCCTCGCCTCGTTCCTGGGTGGGCTCGGTGGGGCCCTGATCGCGCCGATGCGCGCGACCGTGCCGGGCATGGACACCGAGGTGATCGTGGAGGCCTTCGTGGTGGTGGTGATCGGCGGCCTCGGCTCGTTCTGGGGCACCTTCCTCGGGGCCCTCGTCTACGGCCAGGTCCTGTCCTTCGGCATCCTGTTCTTCCCCCGCTTCTCGATCTTCGCGGTCTTCGCCCTCATGGCCGCCGTCCTCATCATCCGCCCCTGGGGCCTCCTGGGGCGGCCCCTCAAGTAGCATGCGCCGGATCCCCTGGGTGCTCCTCCTGCTGATCGCCGGCTTCTTCGTGCCGGCGATGGGCTCCCGCTTCTACACCTTCCTGGTCAACGACATCGTGATCTGGGCGCTCTTCGCCACCAGCCTCAACGTGCTGGTGGGCTACACCGGGCTGGTCTCCTTCGGCCACGCGGCGTACTTCGGCATCGGGGCCTACGCGACCGGGCTGCTCATGAAGAAGGCGGGCGTCTCGTTCCTGCTCGCGTTTCCCGCGGCGGGGGTGCTGGCCGGGCTCTTCGCGCTCGTGTTCGGGTTCTTCTGCGTGCGCCTCACCCGGATATACTTCGCGATGCTCACGCTCGCCTTCGCCCAGATCGTCTGGGCGATCTGCTTCAAGTGGAACGAGGTCACCGGGGGCGAGCAGGGCATGCCGGAGATCCCCTATCCGAGCTTCGACTGGGTGGACCGGGTGGCCACGGTGCTTCCGTTCGTGGGTGGCTACCGCACCTCTGACTACTTCTACTTCACCTGCCTGATCCTGGTCGCGGGGTGCTTCTGGGTCCTCCGGCGCATCGTGGCCTCCCCGTTCGGGCGCATGCTGACCACCATCCGGGAGAACGCGGAGCGGGCCGAGTTCATCGGGGTGAACGTGCGCCGCTACGAGCTGGCCGCGTTCGTGATCGCGGGGATCTTCGCGGGCCTGGCCGGCGGGCTGTTCGGCATCTTCAACCGCGGCGTCTTCCCCGATTTCGCCTACTGGACCAAATCCTCGGAGGTGCTGATCATGACGCTGCTGGGCGGCATGGGCACCTTCTTCGGCCCCGCGGTGGGGGCGGTGGCGCTCATCTGGCTCAACCAGCAGATCGTCTCCTACACCGAGTACTGGCCGCTCATCCTGGGCACGATCCTCGTGATCCTGCTCTTCGTGTTCCCGGGCGGGATCGCGGGGACGGTGGGCGAGCTCTGGCGTCGCTTCGTGCGGAGGCCCGTCCGTGCTTGAGGTGCGCGGGCTCGCCAAGCGCTTCGGCGGCTTCCAGGCGGTGGGCGGGGTGTCCTTCACGGTGCCCCGGGGCTCCATCAGCGCCATCATCGGCCCCAACGGCGCGGGGAAGACCACGCTGTTCAACCTGATCACCGGGCACCTCGTCCCGGACGAGGGGCGCGTGGTGTTCAAGGAGCGCGACGTCACCGGCATCGCCCCCCACGACCTCTGCCGCCTCGGGATGGGCCGGTCGTTCCAGCGCACCAACATCTTCCCGCGGCTCACCGTGTACGAGAACCTCCAGGCCGCGTACCTGTCGCACCGCGGACGCGGCTGGAACCTCTTCACGCCCGTCGAGCGGCTCTATCGCGAGGAGACGGAAGCGCTGATCGCGTCGGTGGGGCTCCTGGACAAGGCCGCGGAGACGTCGGGCTTTCTCTCCCACGGCAACCAGAAGCAGCTCGAGCTGGGCCTGGCGCTCGCGCTCGAACCGGAGATCCTCCTCCTCGACGAACCCACCGCCGGGATGTCGGCCGCCGAGACCCGCGAGGCCATCCGGCTCATCGAGCGCATCGCGCGCGAGCGGAACCTGACCCTGCTCTTCA
>DATIFV010000199.1:0-8048 GCA_035455085.1 Candidatus Methylomirabilota bacterium
ACGCCTTCGTCACCGCCGGCCTGGGCGAAGCTCCGAAGCTCTCCGACCATCGCAGCGTCTCGTTCTGGCAGAAGCCGAGCGCGCTCACCGCCTGGAACGTCACCGGCCAGCCGGTGCTCGCGCTGCCCAATGGCTTCGGGAAGCGCGGCCTGCCCCTGGGCATGCAGATCCTCGGCCGGCCGTTCGGGGAGCCCACGATCGTGCGCATCGGCCACGCCTTCGAGCGGGCGACCGAGTGGCACGCGCGCCGCCCCGTGCTCGTGGCCGGTGCGGCGGCCCCCGCGGTGACGCCCCCGCCCGTCCTCTCGGTGACCGACCAGCCCGACGCGGCCACCCGCGATCTGTGCGTGGCCGCGGCCCGGCGCGCCGGGCTCCGGCTCGACGACCGGATGCTCGCCCAGCTCCTCGAGGGGGCGCCGTACGCGCTCGGCATGGTGGAGCGGCTGCGCCGGGATCACGGCCTGCAGCACGAGCCCGCCCACGTGCCGACCTTTCCGCGGGGGTGCGCGCCCGATGCTGGCTGAGCTGCGGGAGCGCGACGCCGCGGGCGAGATCGCCCGGATCTACGACGAGATCCGGCGGCTCTGGGCGGCGCCGTACGTCTCCTCCCTGCAGCGCCACCTCGCCACGCGCCCGGGCTGGCTCGAGTGGACGTGGGTCGCGCTGGGCCCGGCCTTCACCGGCGGGATGGCCCAGACCGCGGCCTGGCGTGCCGCCGAGCGCCTGACCGTCCCGCGGCTCGCCCCGGTGTCGCACGACGCGCTCGCGGTCTGGGGCGTGGATGCCGGGGGTGAGGCGGCGATCCGCGCGGTCTGCGCCAGCTTCGTGCGCGTGAGCCCGGTGAACCTGGTGTTCGCGGGCCTGCTCCGGCGCCTGCTCGCCGGCGAGCGCCCCGCCGGCGCCCCCGGGGTCGCGCCGCGATGGACCCCGCCGGCGCCGCTCGGGCCCCTGCCCGCCCTCGCGGACCTCGCACGGCTGCCGGCCGCCGAGCGCGCGGCGCTCGAGAGCCTCGGCACGGTCGTGGCCGGCCAGGTCTTCGTCCCCGGCCTCTACCGGATGCTCGCGCAGTGGCCCGGCTACCTCGCCCACGTGGCGACGGTGCTGCGTCCGCACCTGGACGACCCGGCCACCCTCGCGGCGTGCGGGCGGCTGCTGGCCGCGGTGGACGCCGAGATCCCCGCCGTCTTCGCCGCCTTGCCGGCGCCGCCGCCGGCACCCCCGATGCCGCCGGCCCGCGAGGTGCCCGACATCGTGGCCGCGCTCGACACGTACCGCAAGACCAGCCCCGAGATGGTCGTCTTCGGCCGGATGCTCGGGGACGCGCTGCCCGGCCCCTGACCCAGCAGGAAGGAGACCGCATGAACATCCGACCGAACCGCGTGAAGCAGCGCCTGGCCTCCGGCCAGGTGGCCACCATCCTGTCCGGCACCAACGACCCGGACCTGATCGACCAGCTCGGCCCGCTGGGCGTCGACGGCATCTGGCTGGAGGGCGAGCACGGCGGCGTGGACTATGCCGATCTCGGCAACCTGACCCGCGCCTGCGACCTCTGGGGCGTGACCTCGGTGGTGCGGGTGATGGACAACGACTACGCCACGATCTACCGCACCCTCGACCGCGGCGCCCAGGGCATCGTGGTGCCCCACGTCAACACCCGGGTGGAGGCCCAGGCGGTGGTCGACGCGGCCAAGTTCGCCCCGCTCGGCAAGCGCGGCATGTTCACGAGCCGGCAGGGCTTCGGGGTGGGCGACTACCTCAAGGGCGCCAACGACCAGAGCCTGCTCATCGTCCTCATCGAGGACATCGTGGCCGTGAACAACCTCGACGCGATCCTGACCGTCGACCACATCGACGTCTTCTTCGTCGCGCCCAACGACCTGGCCACCTCCATGGGCCACATCGGCAACATGGGGCATCCGGACGTCCAGAAGACGGTGGACGAGGCGATCGCGCGTATCGTGCGGGCCGGGCGCGCCGCCGGCACCCTCGTCAGCTCGGCGAACGTGGAAGCCTACACGCGCAAGGGCGTGCGCTGCATCATGACCGGCTTCTTCCCCTGGATCCAGGCCGGGGCGAAGGACCTGATGGACCGCGCGGCGGCGGGAGCGAAGGCTTAGGCGGGCCGGGCGTCCGGCCGGAAGCGGATCCCCGGCCGCGCCAGGCCCCCGCTCACCCCGATCGGGGTGCCGTCCGCGCGCCAGCAGGCGGCGCCCTCCAGGGTGCCGTCGGCGGCGAAGGCCACCGCGTTCATCCCGCCGGCCACCGCCGGGACGGCCACCACCCGGTGGCCGCGCGCGGCCACCGCGTCGCGGACGGCGGCCGGGATGTCCTGCTCCATCTCGAGGTCCTGGCCCTGGCTCCAGATCCGCGGCGCTTCCACCGCCTCCTGCAGGGTCATGCGGTGGTCGATCAGGTTCACGACCGCCTGGAAGACCGACGTGAAGATGCGGACGCCGCCGGGCAGGCCGAGCGCCCACGCCGGCCGCCCGTCGCGCAGCACGATGGTGGGCGCCATGCTGCTGGTCACCCGCTTGCCGGGAGCGATGGAGGCGGGGGTGCCCGGGTGCGGGTCGAAGAGGGCCATGGTGTTGTTGAGCAGCATCCCGGTGCCGGGCACGGTGGCCTTGGCCCCGAAGAGGTTGTTGAGGGTCTGGGTCATCGCGACCACGTTGCCGTCGGCGTCGGCGGTCGTGACGTGCGTGGTGTGGGCGGAGCCGGCCTCGACGCCGGGGACGTCGCCGTACTCCCCCGCCCGATCCGCTCGGATCTGCGCGCGCCGGGCCGCCGCGTGCTCCCTCGAGGTGAGGCGCTCGACCGGGATGTCCACGAACGCGGGATCGCCGGTGCAGGCGTTGCGGTCCGCGAAGCCGATCTTGAGCACCTCGGCGATCAGGTGGAAGTACTCCGCGGTGCCGAAGCCCAGCCCGCGCGGGTCGAGGCCCTCCAGGATGTTCAGCATCTCGACGAGGTGCAGGCCACCCGCGGTCGGCGGCGGGGCACCGGTCACCTCGTAGCCCCGGTAGCGGCCGCGGATCGGCGCCCGCTCGATCGTCTCGTAGCGCGCCAGGTCCTGCCCCGTGATGATGCCGCCGGCGCGGCGCATGTACTCCACCACCGCGGCGCCCAGGCTGCCCCCGTACAGGGCGGCGGGGCCCTCCGCGGCGATGAGCCGCAGGGTGGCCGCGTACTCCGGCATCGGGACGAGATCGCCCGGCTTGATCGGCGCCCCGTCGGGCAGGAAGATACGCGCGGTCCCCGGGAAGCGCGCGAGGTCGGCCGCGGTCTCGGTCACCGCCTCCACCAGGTACGGGGTCGCACGGAAGCCGCGCTCCGCGTGCCGGATCGCCGGCTGCATCACGGTCTCGAGGTCGAGCCGGCCGAAGCGGGCCACCGCCTCCGCCCAGGCCTTGAGGGTGCCGGGCACCCCCACCGAGAGCAGGCCCACCAGGTTCAGGTCGCCCTCGACCCGCAGGTAGTCGGGCCAGGTGGCGGAGACGGGCCGGTACATGTCGGGGCGCGCGGCGGCGGGCGCGGTGGTGTAGTTGTCGACGACCAGATGGCGGCCGTCGGCCAGGCGCAGAAGGGTCATCCCCGCCCCGAAGATGCCGACCATCATCGGCTCCACCACGGTGAGGGCGAAGAGCGCCGCGACGGCCGCGTCCACCGCGTTGCCCCCGGCCGCGAGCATCTCGGCTCCCGCCGCCGAGCCGAGCGGATGGTTGGTGACCACCATGCCGCGCGAGGCCGTCGCCGGGCGCTTCTGGGTCATGGGGCCGGCCAGGTCTCCGGGAGCTTGAGCGCGAGCCACCTCGCCAGCGCGGCATTCACGGCCCGGGGCTTCTCCTGGGCCATCCAGTGGCCCGACGGCACGATCACCTCGGTCAGGTCGCGGCAGTCGCGCCGCATGGGCTCGGCCAGTCCGGACCTGACGGTCTCGCAGGTGAAGTCGTACTCGCCGTGCAGGAACAGGACGGGCAGGCGCAGGGCGCCGCCGTCCCGGGCCCGGGCCGCGTAGGCCAGGTTGCGCTGGCTGTTCATGTACCAGGAGTCCGGGCCGAAGAAGCCGTTGCTCTCGAGGGCCGCCGCGTACCGGTGCAGGTCCTCCTCGCTCAGGACGTCCGGGTCCATCGGCACGTCGGGCGCGCGGCCCGCGCCCCCGAACCAGCCGCCGTCCCGGCGCACCAGCGCGGTGCGGGACGGCTTGCCCTTGCCGCCCGCGCTGCCCTTCCGGAACAGCGCCTTCACGGTGTCGCGGACGCTGGCCTCGAACGCGCCGCGCGCCGTGTCGAAGCTCTCCTCGTAGAAGAGCATGTAGTCCCACTGGCCGACCGGATACTGCGCCTCGGGATACACCGAGCGGTCCACGAGCGGGACGAGATTCTGGTGGGCGAAGCCTCGCGCCAGGTACGGCACGCACAGGCTCGCCACCCCGAGGCAGCGCTCGGGATGGTGGCTGGCCAGGCTCCACACCACCGGGCTCCCCCAGTCGTGGCCGACCCAGACCGCCCGCTCCCGCCCGAGCGCGTCCAGCAGCTCGAGCATGTCCCGGACGACGTGCTCGAGGGCGTAGTCCTCGTGGCGGGGATACACGCTCGACCGCCCGTAGCCCCGCATGTCGGGCGCCACCGCCCGGAAGCCGAGGCCGGCGAAGCACGGCAGCTGATGCCGCCAGCTGATCGACAGCTCCGGCCAGCCGTGCACGAAGACGATCAGGGGGGCGTCCGCCGGCCCGCTGTCCAGGAAGAACGTCCGGTGCCGGTCGGTCCGGACGACCCGCTCGAGCATCGCCATCAGACCACGCGGTGGCGCCGGAGCCGGGTGATCTCCTCCGGGGTGTAGCCGGCCTCGCGCAGGATCTCCTCGGTGTGCTCGCCGAGGGTCGGCGGCTCGCGGTCGATCCCCGGGCTGCCGTGCTCGAGGCGGAAGCCGGCCCCCACCAGCCGCATCGGCCCGTAGCGCGAGTCGATGGTCTGGAGCACGTCGCGGTGCGCGAGCTGCGGGTGCTCCACGATCTCGTGGATCTTCCAGATGGACCCGCACGGCACGTCCGCCGCGGTCAGGCGCGCCTCCCACGTCCGGGGGTCGCCGGTGGCCATCGCGCTCTCGATGATCTCGCGCAGCGCCGGCTCGTTGGCGGTGCGGGCCGGCCAGTCCTTGAACCGCGGATCGGCGAGCGCGTCCTCGCGGCCGAGGGTCCGCATGAGGCTCCCGAACTGCTTCTCGGTCAGCACCGCCAGCACGATGTAGCCGCCGCCGCAGCGGAACCGGCTCGCGGTGGGCTTGCGGCTCACCGAGCCGTTGCCGATCTGGCGTTGCTCGACACCCGCCACCGTGTACTCGGACACCGGCCCCGCGATGAAGGCGAGCGCCGCGTCCAGCATCGCCACGTCCACGAGCTGCCCGCGCCCGGTGTGGGTCCGCTGGTAGAGCGCGCTCGCCACCGCCAGGGCCGCGGTGATCCCGCCGATGGTGTCGCACAGCGCGAAGCCGGCGCGGGTGGGACCGGCCGCGGGCTCGCCGGTGATGGACATGATCCCGGACATCGCCTGGAGCTTGCCGTCGAAGGCCGCGGTGGTCCTCTCCGGCCCGGTGCGACCGAAGCCGGAGACCCCGCAGTAGATGAGCCGCGGGTTGACCGCGGAGAGCGCCTCGTAGCCGAGCCCGAGCCGGTCCATGACCCCGCCCCGGAAGTTCTCCCAGACCACGTCGGCCGACACCACCAGGCGCTTGACGATCTCCGCGGCCTCCGGGCGCCGGAGGTCGAGGGTCATCGACCGCTTGTTGCCGTTCATGGACAGGAACGAGGGAGCCATCTTGCGCTCGGCCCACTTCGGATCCGCGGGCGAGCTGCGCGTCTCGTCGCCCTCGTGGGACTCGATCTTGACGACGTCGGCACCGAGCAGCGCCAGCTGGTAGGTGCCGTAGGGTCCGGCGAGATAGCGGGTGAAGTCCAGGATGCGGACGCCCGCGAACGGCTTGCTCACGTGGTCTCGCGCTTGGCCTTGGCCACCGCCTTGACCACGTCGAACTCACGCCGGCGCTCCTCGATCTGCTCCGGGGAGAGCGTGGAGAGGTCGAGGTACTTCTGCTTCCAGCCGTCCACCGGCCAGCGCAGCGGCGAGTGCACGGTGGTGCGGGCCGCCGGAGCGCCCTCGAGCAGGCGCAGGGCCAGCTCGAGGGTCTGCCGCTGGGAGTCCGCGTCGAAGGGCCGGCCCGCCGAGTTGCCCAGCGGGAAATCGCTCCACACGAACCGGGGCACCCCGCAGTGCTCCACGATGTCCTTGGCGCAGCCCATGATCACGGTGGCGATGCCGCCGGCCTCCAGGTGGCGCGCGACCAGACTCACGGTCTGGTGGCAGACCGGTCAGCTGGGAACGAGGACGGCCGCGTCGGCCTCGTCCTCGCGGCACCGGCGCAGCAGCTCGGGCGCGTCGGTCTCCATCGTCACCCGGTGACTCCGGTTGGTGGGCGCCCCGTGGAACCGCGCGGTCAGGCCCCCGATCCGCCCGGCCCGGGCCGCCTCGTGCAGCCGGGCCAGCGGGAAGTAGGCGTCGAGATCCTCCGGCACCGTGCTGGCCCGGTCGTAGCCCACGTGCGAGATGCGGAGATCGGGCTTGCCGTCCACCGGGGCCGAGTAGACCTGGTAGAACTTGGCGGAGGCGTTGTACGGGGCGCGCGGCCCCTGATCGCCCGCCTCCGGCTGGAAGGGAGCCGCGGTCGTGATCAGCGCCACCCGGGCCCGCGGCAGCGGCGTCCGCAGCGGGGTGAAGGGCGCATCGGTGAAGTGGGCCCAGCGGTACGGGGCGAAGCCCAGCGCCTGGTAGTAGTCGCGGGTGCGCTGCATGTACCGGATCGGGACGTCGTCCTCCGGCGCGAACTGGACCCGGGGCGCGGGCGCGACCGTGCTCACGACGAGAAGGTCTTGATGACGAGCCCGCGGGCCTGCGCGGGGTCGACGCCGTTGGCGGCCATGCAGGGGCTCGCGTCCTCCAGGATGCGGTCGGGGTCGCCCAGGTGCATGTACTTCTTGTAGGTGTCCTCGAACTCGATGCCGAGGGCGCGGGCGAAGAGCGTGAGATAGTGCTCGACCACGATCGGCCGCTCCCGCTCGAAGCGGCACTGATCCCGGTGGCAGCCGTGATAGATGCCGGCCAGGTGGGTGGCCCCGGCGGCCAGGGCCCGGTCGATGTCGTCGAGGGCCATCTGCCGCCAGACCGCGGGCCCGAGCTGCTCCTGCAGCGCGGGGGTGCACGTGCGGCCCCAGCGCGCGTCGGGCTCGAACTCGACCAGCTTGATCCCGGGCACCGCCTCCAGGAGCCGGCGGGCGGCCCGGCCCTCCCGCTCCCGTGGCTCGGTCGCCCGGTGGTAGTGCAGCGCCACGGTGGCGTCGACCCGCCGCGTGAAGGTGAAGCGGCCGCGCTCCAGGCATTGCACCAGGAACTCGGCGGTGTGGCGCTTCGGGAACGGCAGCTCCGCCTGCAGGACCTCGTCGTAGAACTGGATGCACGACGGGCACCACATCACCACCTCGCGCGGCGCCATGCTCTGCAGCAGCTCGACGGTGTGGTGGGCGTAGCGCTCGCCCGAGGCCTCCTGGCCGCGCCGGTGGTGCTGGATCCCGCAGCAGTAGGTCGGCCCGCCCGCGGCCACGTAGTCCAGGCCGAGCCGGTCGAAGACCGCGGCCACCGTCTCCACCAGGTGCGAGGTGCGGAGCACGTTGCAGCCGAGGTAGAGGACCACGTCGTGGCGCTCGCCATCGCGGGGCGGCTTGAGTAGCCACGTGCGCTCCTCCTTCCTGGAGAGGAGGTCGTGGGTCAGCCTGATCTCCCCGAAGTAGCGGCCGTAGTCGAAGCCCATGGTGGGGAGAGTGTACCACCGGGCGGGTCGTGCTAGCGTAGACGGCATGAGGCCGGTCACCCGGCGGGCCGTCACCAGCGCGGCCCTGGGCATGCTGCTCGCGGGCACCGCGTGCTCCAAGGCGGTCCTGGCCCCGGAGGACTACGGGGCCGGGGCGACACGGCGCCTGCCCGCGGGCGCCGATGAGCGGA
>DATIFV010000200.1:0-4342 GCA_035455085.1 Candidatus Methylomirabilota bacterium
GGGCCCTGCTGCTCAACATCGCCCGCACCGGCGGGCTGCTCGTGGACGGCGACCTGCACGAGCGGGTGGTGCGGGACGGGCGTCGCGATACCCCCGAGTACGAGGCGCTCCGGGACCGGCTGCTCCTGATCCAGGAGACCAACCAGCTCGACGACGCGGTCTTCACGCTCTCCCAGGTGGAGGGCGACATGGCCCGCTACGGGGTGATCGGCAACGGCCTGGCGGCGGTCGGTCAGGGCTATCGACTCGCGCCGGAGACGCGCGCGGTGCTCCGACGGGTGCTCGCGGAGGGCCAGGCGGGCTACACCGACATCTACGCGAGCGAGGACGGCACCTGGATCACCGCGTTCGCGCCGATCAAGAACCGCGCCGAGCAGACGGTCGCCGCCCTCGAGGTGGACTTTCGCGCCGGCGTCTATCTCGCGCAGCTGCAGGCGGTGCGGCGGCGGCTCTGGGCCCACTCGCTGGTCGCGGCCCTGCTCGCGGTCGGCGCGGGCGTCCTGATCGCGCGGCAGGTCACCCGGCCCGTCGGCCAGCTCGTGGCGGCGGCCCAGCGGGTGGTCGAGGGGGACCTGACCACGCCGGTGCGGATCAGCGCCCGGGACGAGATCGGCCTCCTGGGCAACGTGTTCCATCTGATGGTGGACCGCCTGCATGTGTCCCACCGAAGCCTGGTGGACGTGCTGGTGCGCGCGCTGGAGGCGCGCGACGGGGCGAGCGGCTCCCTGCCGCGGCTGGCGCGCATGAGCCTCGCCCTCGGCGAGGGGCTCGGGCTGGACCGCGCGCAGCGAGAGGCGCTGGAGCTCGGGGCCCTGCTGCACGACATCGGCGAGGTCGGCATCCCCGAGGCCGTCCTGCGCCGGCCCGGACCCCTCGACGCCGAGGAGCGGATGCTCGTGCAGGGCCACCCGCGGGCGGGCGTCGAGATCCTGGAGACGGTGCCCCTGCTCACGCCGGCGCTCGACGTGGTGGGCGGCCACCACGAGCGCTACGACGGCGGCGGCTACCCGCAGGGCCTGAAGGCGGAAGAGATCCCGCTGGTGGCGCGGGTATTCGCGGCGGTGGATGCCCTCGACGCCATGACCCGCGACCGGCCTCACCGCGCCGCCCGTCCGCTCGGGGAGGCGCTGGAGGTGCTCAGCAAGGAGGCAGGCCACCAGCTCGACCCGCGAGTGGTGGAGGCCGTCCTGGCGATCCCCCTGGAGCGCTGGCGCGCGCTACTGGCCTGAGGGTGGGGCGGGAGCGACTCGGCCGGCGACGCACCGCTGTGCTAGGCTCGCCTCGTGGAGAGCGCGGAGCGGAGCGCCGCCGACCGGACACTGCTCGAGATCAACAATGCCATCATCTCGACCCTGACCCGGGACGCGCTCTTCCACGCCATTGCGGAGGCCCTGCGGGCCGTCATCCCGTTCGACCGCATCGCGCTGTTCCTGCACGATCCCGCGCGCGACGTCCTTACCCTGTCCAGCCTGGAGTCCTCGCACCCCAGCGCCTACTTCACGCCGGGGCTCGTGATGCAGCCGGGTGAGAGCCACGTGGGCTGGGTCTTCAAGGAGCAGCGCCCGCGCCTGCGACGGAACCTCGAGACCGAGCGTGTCTACTCGGCGGAGGAATCGGCCTACGCCGACGGCGTGCGCTCCTACGTGATCGTGCCGCTGGTGGTGCGGGGGCGGAGCATCGGCGCGCTGGCGGTGGCCAGCATGGTGCCCGACCGGTACCGGGAGGCCGACACCGAGCTCCTGAACGAGGCGGCCAAGCAGGTGGCGCTGGCCATCGAGAACATGCAGGCGCACGAGGCGCTCGCCCGCGCCGAGGAGATGGTGCGGGCGATCGCGGAGGGCACCGCCACTTCCACCGGCCGCGACTTCTTCTACTCGCTCGTGCGTCATCTCGCCCTGGCCCTGCGGGTCCGTCACGCCTTCCTCAGCGAGTGCCTGCCCGAGCCGGACCGGGTGCGCACCCTCGCGTTCTGGAAGGCGGGGGCCTTCACGGAGAACCTCGAGTACGACGTGACCGCGACGGTGTGCGGCCTCGTGCTCGGGGGCAAGGTCGCGGTGTTCCCGGAGGACGTGCAGCGGCTCTTCCCGGAGGACCGCGACCTCGCGGAGCTCGATGCGCAGAGCTACCTGGGCGTGCCGGTGCTCGACTCGGGCGGGCGGGTGCTGGGTCACCTGGCGGTGCTGGACGATCAGCCCTTCGGCGAGGCGGATCGCGCCGTCCCGGTGCTGCGTGTCTTCGCCGCCCGTGCCGGCGCCGAGATGGAGCGGCTGAAGGCGGAGGAGCGGCTGCGGGCCGCCCTCGCCGAGGTGGAGGCCCTCAAGAACCGGCTCCACGCCGAGAACGTCTACCTGCAAGAGGAGATCCGCAGCGAGCACAACTTCGTCGAGATGGTGGGCAGCTCGCCCGCGCTGCTCGCGACGCTCCGGCAGGTCGAGCAGGTCGCCCCCACCGACTCCACCGTGCTCGTCCTGGGGGAGACCGGGACCGGGAAGGAGCTGATCGCGCGCGCGATCCACAGCCGGAGCCCGCGGCGCGACCGGCCGCTCGTCAAGGTCAACTGCAGCGCGATCTCGGCGGGCCTGGTCGAGAGCGAGCTGTTCGGGCACGTCAAGGGGGCCTTCACGGGGGCGCTGGAGCGGCGGGTCGGCCGGTTCGAGCTGGCGGACCGCGGCACGATCTTCCTCGACGAGGTGGGCGACCTGCCGCTCGAGACCCAGGTCAAGCTGCTCCGCGTGCTCCAGGAGCGCGAGTTCGAGGCGGTGGGTAGCAGCCGGACGGTTCGGGTGGACGTGCGGGTGATCGCGGCGACCAACCGCGACCTCGGGGAGGCGGTGGCGGCCGGGCGCTTCCGCGCGGATCTCTTCTACCGGCTCAACGTGGTGCCGGTCCGGGTGCCGGCACTCCGGGACCGGCCCGGCGACATTCCCCAGCTCGTGATGTTCTTCCTGGCCCGCTTCGCGAAGGAGTTCGGCAAGCCGCTGGAAGCGGTGTCGCAGGGCAGCATGGAGCGCCTGCTGGCCTACCGCTGGCCCGGCAACGTGCGGGAGCTGCAGAACATCATCGAGCGGGCGGCGGTGCTCTCGTCGGGGCGGGTACTGGAGCTCGGGCCCGAGCTCCTGCCGGTCGGATCGCCCGAGGGTCCTCCGGGCGGCCCCGCCGGCCGAGCGGCGACGCTCGAGGACGTGGAGCGCGAGCACATCCGGGCGGCGCTGGAGCGGAGCCGCTGGGTGATCGAGGGCCCCGCGGGGGCTGCCAGGAGCCTTGGCCTGCATCCCAACACCCTGCGCAGCCGCATGGCCAAGCTCGGGATCACGCGTCCCCCCCACGGCCCGTCGTAGCTCCCCACGAAACCTCGTGGGCCACGTCAGGGAGCCGATGAGGATCTACGCCATAAGTGGCTGATCTGGTGTGGGTCTTTGATCGAGTGCGCCGGGGCCTCCATCGGGCACGGCGCTTGCCCGTCTAGCAGGGCGATGCTCAAGATCGACGCGGCCGGACCGTCGGACGGGCGAATCACGATACGGCTGGAAGGGCGCATGCTGGGGCCCTGGGTGGAGGAGCTCCGCCGCACCTGCGAGGCCCACCTCGGCGAGGGGCGGGCGCTGACCCTGGACTTCTCGGGTGTCTCCTTTGTCGACCGGGAGGGGGTGGCGCTCCTCCGCACGCTCCGGCAGCGACAGGCCCGGCTCGCGAACTGCTCTGCCTTCCTCAAGGAGCTGCTCAATGCTTGACCAGCAGCCGAGTGGCGCTCGGCCCGAGTCCGCGGAGGCCGCCCTGATCGCCCGGCTCCGGGCCCGCGACCCGGCCGCCCTGGAGGTCCTCATGGAGCGCCACGCCTCCCGGGTCTTCCGCGTGGCCTTCGGGATCACGCGAAACGAAGCCGACGCCGAGGAAGTGGTGCAGGACGTGTTCCTGTCCCTCTTCGAGAAGATCGGCGGGTTCGAGGAGCGGGCCGCGCTCGGCACGTGGCTCTACCGGGTGACCACCAACGCGGCCCTGCTGCGTCGCCGCGGCAAGCGCCTCGAGCTCGAGGTGAGCCTGGAGGACCAGCTGCCCACCTTCCTCGACGACGGGCACCGTGCGGGTGACCGCTCCTTCCTGCTCGCCGACTGGTCGGCCGGCGCCGAGGAGGGGCTCCTGTCCGGCGAGACTCACGCCCACGTGCACCGGGCCATCGACATGCTGCCGCCGCACTACCGCGCGGTGGTCCTGCTGCGGGACATCGAGGAGCTGTCCAACGAGGAGACCGCGGAGATCCTGGGCGAGCCGGTGTCCTCGGTGAAGTCGCGGCTGCACCGGGCGCGGATGGCCCTGCGGGAGACCCTCACCCGCGTGATGGCCT
>DATIFV010000201.1:0-3262 GCA_035455085.1 Candidatus Methylomirabilota bacterium
AGGAGAAGAACGACTTCGTGATCATGAAGAAGGCCGGAGTGCAGATCAACGAGGTGAAGGACATCAAGGCGTTCCAGGCGCTCATGAAGCCCGCCTACGACTACGTCGAGGGCCAGGTCGGCAAGGATTTCATGGCCCGCCTGCAGGCGGCGGCCCAGGCGGCGTCGAAGTAATCCGTGCTGGCCCGGGCGCTGTCGCAGGTCGTCGAGGGCCTGCTGCTCGTGATGATGGTGGTTCTGTGCCTCGACGTGTTCCTCGGGGTCTTCTCCCGCTACGTGATGGCCCGGACGTTCACCTGGTACGACGAGATCGCCCGCCTGCTCTTCGTGTGGATCGTGTTCCTGGGCGCCGCGGTAGGCGTGCGGCGAAGCGCCCACTTTCGCCTGCACCTCGTGCTCGATCGCTTCCCGCCCGGCATGCGGCGCGTCGCCCACGTCGTCGGGGTGCTGGTCTTGATGGGCTTCGGGCTGCTCATGATCCAGCAGGGCTGGAAGCTGGTGGAGCTGGGCCAGTTCCAGCGCACGCCGGTGATGGGCCTCTCCAAGCAGTACGTCTACGCGTCGGTGCCGACGGGCGGCGCCCTGATCATCCTCTACGGCCTGCCGCACCTCTGGCGCGCGCTGCGCGGCGCGCCCGGACCCGTCTCGGCATGATCCCGATCATCGCGGTCTCGTTCCTGGTGCTGCTGCTCCTGGGCGTGCCGGTGGCTTTCGTCATCGGGATGGCCGGCTTCATCGGCCTCTGGTGGAGCGGCGAGTACCCGCTGACCGTGATCGTGAAGCAGATCTTCGAGGGCGTGGACTCGTTCGTGCTGCTGGCGATCCCCCTCTTCATCCTGGCCGGCTCGCTGATGGAGACCGGCGGCATCGCGGTCCGGCTGGTCCGGCTCGCCCAGGTGCTGGTGGGCTGGATCCGGGGGGGCCTGTCGATGGCGGTGGTGGTCGCGGAGTACATCTTCTCCGGGATCTCCGGCTCCACGGTGGCCGACGTGTCCGCCATCGGCTCCACCATGATCCCGCCCATGCTGCGCGCGGGCTACCGGCCGGAGCAGGCGGTGGCGGTGGTCTCGGCCGCCTCCGCGATGGGCATCCTGGTCCCGCCCTGCATCCTGATGATCGTGATCGGCTCGGTGGCGAACGTGTCGGTGGCCGCGCTCTTCGCGGCCGGCTTCCTGCCCGCGGTGGTGCTCGCGCTCGCGATCATGGCGTACATCTGGTACGACGCGGGCCGGAGCGGCATCGAGGCGCGCGAGCGCGCGTCCTGGGGCGACATCTGGCGCGCGTTCGCCGACGCGGTGATGCCGCTCGGCCTGCCCGCGATCATCTTCGGCGGCATCCTGGGCGGGGTGGTGACGCCGACCGAGGCCGCGGTGCTCGCGGTGATCTACGCGTTCATCGTGGGCGTCTTCGTGTACCGCGAGATCGCGTGGGCGGACCTGCCGCGCATCCTCGTCCAGAGCGCGGTGGTGACCGCCGCGGTGTGCTTTCTCCTCGGCACCGCCGCAGTGGTGGCGTGGGTGCTCGCGGTGCAGCAGATCCCGCAGCTCTTGCTGAGCGCGATGCTCGCGGTGCCCGGGGGCAACCTCGTCTTCCTCGCCTTGACCGCGCTGCTCTTCATCGCGCTCGGCGCGGTCCTGGAAGGCCTGCCCGCGGTGGTGATCCTGCTCCCGACCTTCATGCCGGTAGTGACCCGGCTCGGGATCGACGTGATCCACTACAGCACGGTCGTTGTGGCCGCCACCGGCATCGGGCTGTTCCTGCCCCCGATCGGGGTGGGCTTCTTCATCGCCTGCGGGATCGCCAACATCCCCGGGGACCGCGCGACCCCCGCGATGATGCCCTACGTGTACATGATGTGCGCCGGGCTCCTGATCGTGATCCTGGTGCCGTGGGTCACCCTGGTGATCCCGCGCCTCCTCCACCTCGGATGAGCGGCCGGGGGCTGACCGGCCGGGCTCAGTCGACCATCAGGACCGCGGTACCTTCCACCCGGTCGCCGGCGAGGTCCTGCAGGGCGGTGTTCGCGGCGGCCAGCGGGTAGCGGGTGATCCGCGGCCGGATCGGGACGGCCGCGGCCTCGGTCAGCAGCGCCAGGCCGTCGCTCCGGGTGTTCGCGGTGACGCTCCGGAGCGTCTTCTCCCAGAAGAGGTTCGGCTCGTAGGCCATCGCCGGCACGTCGGTCATGTAGATGCCGGCCAGCGCCACCGTGCCACCCTTCTCGAGGTTCTGCAGCGCCACCGGTACCAGGTCGCCGGCGGGCGCGAAGACGATGGCCGAGTCCACCCGCTCGGGCAGGAGCTCGCCGGGTCCTCCCGCCCAGCGCGCCCCCAGGGAGAGCGCCAGGCGACGGTGGGACGCGTCGCGGGTGGAGACGTACACCGGGCAGCCCCAGTGCCGGGCGATCTGCAGCGTGATGTGGGCGGAGGAGCCGAAGCCGTAGAGGGCGAGGCGGCCGCCGGGCGCGAGCCGGCTCCGTCGCAGGGCCCGATAGCCGATGATGCCGGCGCAGAGCAGGGGCGCGGCCTCGGCGTCCTCGAACACGTCGGGGATCGGGTAGGCGAAGGCCTCGGGCACGCAGCAGTACTGGGCGTAGCCGCCATCGTCGGTCCACCCGGTGTAGCGAGAGCGCTCGCACAGGTTCTCGCGGCCGGTCGTGCAGAAGCCGCACGTGCCGCAGGTCGAGCGAAGCCACGCGATCCCCACCCGATCGCCGAGCCGGAGCCGCCCCGCTCCCGGGCCGAGCGCCTCGACGGTGCCGACGGCCTGGTGGCCGGGCACGATCGGCAGGCGACGCGGGACGAGGTCGCCCTCGATGACGTGCAGATCGGTGCGGCACGTCGCGCAGCAGCGGACCCGCACCCGAACCTCGCCGGGCGCCGGGGTCGGCGGGGCGATCTCGGCCGGCTCGAGTGGCGCGGTGGCGATGGACGCCTGCGCCCGCAGCAGCATGGCGCGCATGATGGCGCGATTGTCCCACAGGACGGGAGGCTTGCAGGTCCGCCCGAGCCCAGAGTACGCTTGGACGGCTCGGGCGGGCGATCGAGGGCCTCGAGGGGGAGAGCGATGAGCGGGCTCGTCGGGCATCCGGATGATCAACAGCATTCACGGCCAGCTCGTGGGGCGCGCCGGCCGGATGCAGATGACCGCGGCGGACATGGGGCCGGCCCACGACCTGGGTGGCCCGGATCGGTCTCCGCGGTCGCGGTCCTTTCCCAGCCCTGAGCGAAGCGAGGCGATCGACATGTCAGAGCTGACCCGGCGGT
>DATIFV010000202.1:0-2221 GCA_035455085.1 Candidatus Methylomirabilota bacterium
CGTTCATGATGACCGACGTGCCCCGGGCGCAGAGCGCGGCGCCGATGAGGGCCATGCCGGCCCGGATGTCGGGAGAGACGATCGGAGCGCCCCGCAGCTCGGAGGGGCCGACCACCACCGCCCGGTGGGGATCGCACCGGACGATGCGCGCGCCCATCGCGATCAGGCTGTCCACGAAGAAGAGCCGGCTCTCGAAGAGCTTCTCGTGGATCAGGATGGTGCCGCGGCTCTGGGTGGCCAGTACCAGCGCGAGCGAGGTCAGGTCGGCCGGGAAGCCCGGCCACGGCGCGTCGTCCACCTTGGGGATGGCGCCGTCGGCGTCGGCGGCCACCCGCAGGTCCTGCGGCCCGGGGACGACCAGCGTCGTCCCCTCGAGCGTGGTCTCCACGCCCAGCCGCCGGTAGGCGAGCCGGATCATCCGCAGGTCGTCCGGCACCACGTCGCGGATGCGCAGCTCGCCACCGGTCATGGCGGCCAGCGCCACGAAGGAGCCGATCTCGATGTGATCGGGGCCGAGGCGGTGACGGCCGGGGTGCAGGTCGCGCACGCCCTCGATGCGCAGCTGGTTGGTGCCGATGCCGCCGATGCGGGCGCCGAGCGCGTTGAGGAAGTGGCACAGGCCCTGGACGTGGGGCTCGCTGGCCGCGTTCAGGATCACGGTGGTCCCCGCGGCCAGCACCGCGGCCATCACCGTGTTCTCGGTGGCGGTCACGCTCATCTCGTCGAGGAAGACCTCGGCGCCCCGGAAGCGGCCGTCGAGCGTGAGGCGCAGCGCGGGCCCCGCCTCGACCCGGGCCCCGAGCTCCCCGAGCGCGAGCAGGTGGGTGTCGACGCGCCGCCGCCCGATGCGGTCACCGCCCGGCGTCGGCAGCGCCGCCCGTCCCGTGCGCGCGAGCAGTCCGGGCGCGAGCAGCACCGAGCCGCGGAGCTGGGACATCACGGCGGGATCGGGATCGCGGGCCTCGAGCCGGCTCGCGTCGAGCCGCACCGTTCCCGCGTCCTCGACGGTGACCTTCACCCCCAGGTGGCGCAGGCCCTCGAGGAGCGCGGTCACGTCCCGGATGCGGGGGACGTTGTCGACCACCACCTCGCCCCGGGCGAGCAGGCAGGCCGCGAGCACGGGCAGGGCCTCGTTCTTGTTGCCGGCCGGCGTGACCGTCCCGCGCAGGGGATGGCCGCCCTCCACCAGGAACCGGTCGCCGGTCACCGCGGTGTCCTCACCGCGGACCATCATAACCGACCCGATTTTTTCGGGGGACGGGCGCGGGCGGCGCCGCCGCCGGCGGTGTATCATCTGCCCGCATGAGCGAGCGCTTCTTCATCCTCGACGGCCCGGGCTTCCTCTTCCGCGCCTACCACGCGATTCCGTTCCTCTCCACCTCACGGGGGGTGCCGAGCCACGCGGTCTTCGGCATGTCGACCATGCTCTGGAAGCTCCTGCGCGAGGACACGCCGGACTACTTCGCGGTGGCCTGGGATCCGCCGGGGCCCACCTTCCGGGAGGAGAAGTTCGCCGCCTACAAGGAGACCCGCGCCCCCACGCCCGACGATCTCCGGACCCAGATCCCGTACGTCAAGACGCTCTTCGAGGCCCTGCGCCTGCCGGTGCTCGAGGTGCCGGGCTTCGAGGCCGACGACGTGCTGGGCACCGTGGTCGAGCGCACCCGCGACCTGCCGATCGAGCTGGTCCTGGTCACCTCCGACAAGGACATGCTGCAGCTCGTGAGCCCGCGCGTGCGCGTCTTCTCCACCACCGGCCGGGGCGGGGACCGCGTGATCCTCGACGAGGCGGCGGTGAAGGCGAAGTGGGGCGTCGAGCCCGCGCAGATCCCGGACATCCTGGCTCTCATGGGCGACTCCATCGACAACATCCCGGGCGTGCCCGGGGTGGGGGAGAAGACGGCGGCCAAGCTCATCGGCCAGTTCGGGAGCGTGGAGCGCCTCTACGAGAACCTCTCGCTGGTGCCGGGCAAGCTGCGCGAGACCCTGGCCGCCAACCGCAAGCAGGCGCTGCTCTCGCGCGAGCTGGCCACCGTCAGCACCCGCGTGCCGATCGCGGTGGAGCTCGAGGCCTTCCGGCGCCGCGAGCCCGATTGGGACCGGCTGCGCGCGCTCTGGACCGAGCTCGAGTTCCACAGCCTGCTGCGGCAGGTGCCGGCCCAGCCGGTGGCGGAGGTGGCGGGCGGCGACGTGGCCACGCTCGCGGACGGGGCCGCGCTCG
>DATIFV010000203.1:0-28139 GCA_035455085.1 Candidatus Methylomirabilota bacterium
GACCACGTCGATCAGCATGGTCCGCGAGCACACGGAGAAGGTGAAGCCGCCCCGCGCCCTCTTCGTGCCGTTCCCGTTCGGCTACGCGCTGGGCCGCCCGGACGATCCGGCGCTCCAGCATCGGGTGCTGCGCGCCGCGCTCGACCTGCTCGCGGAGCCGGCGGGCCCGGTGCTCCGCGACTTCCCCGACGACACCGAGGCGGGGGACCAGCCGGCCGCGCCCGCCCAGGCCTCCGCGATCGCGCCCGCCGCCGGCATCCCGGAGGATCCGGCCCTCGAGACCTCGCAGATGCGCCAGTACCACGAGCAGTGGCTGGCCCGCAGCGGCGGCCGCACCGCCTTCGGGCTCTCCGGGGTGCCCGCCACGCGCTTCCGCGGGGTGATCCGCTTCCTCGAGGCCTTCGCGGCCGGCGAGGAGGCCGACATGGAGGAGCGGCCGCGGGACCTGCCGCTGCCCGGCTTCGTCCGCTACTGCGCGGACGACCTGAAGGCGCTCTACCTCGAGGGCCGGCTGGTCATGAAGCCGGCCGACGGGGGCGACGAGGTGACGCGCTGGTTCTGGGCGGAGACGGCGGCCGGCCAGCTCCTGCGCCGCGTCCGCGACCGCCTGGACGCCTCCGAGGATCCCCGCTGGAAGGCGGCCGCCTTCGGGGTGGCGCGCTAGGCCCAAGCCGCCCCCTCACCCTGCCCTCTCCTCCTCGTGCGGGAGAGGGATCATCTGCCCGCCTACTCCGCCAGCCAGATCGTGTCGAGCTGGCAGTTCAGGAAGTGGCTGGGGGTGATGGTCCAGCCCCGCACCTTCGACAGGTGCGGCACGATCCGGTTCCACTGGAAGGTCATGATGAAGTGCACCTCTTCGTCGTAGAGGCGCCTCTCGAAGGCGCGCAGGATCTTCCGGCGCTCCTCCGGGTCGGTGGCGCGCGACTGCCGCGCGTACAGGTCGTCCATCGCGGTGTCCTTGTGGCGGCTGAAGTTCACCGGCGAGGTGGTGAGGAACCAGTGCAGGTCCATGTCCGGCTCGACGATGGAGTTGCACGGGGCGTTGGTGGACACCTCGAAGTCGCCGGTCTTCTGCGCCTGCAGCCACGCGGCCGACTCGAGGGTCACCTGCTTGACGTTCAGGCCCACCTGCCGCCACTGGTCGATGAGCCAGATCCCGACCGGCTCGTAGGGCTGGGGCACCGCGCGGTTCGTCAGGGTGAAGGCGAGGTTCTCCTGCCCCGCCTCCTTCAGCAGGCGGCGCGCCTCGGCCCGCGCCGCGTTGATGTCGGGGCCGTAGCCGGCGAGCTTGGCCAGCTCCTCGGGCGGGGTGGCCCACGGGGTACCCGGCACCTGGATGCCCGCCACGTCCTTGACCACCGCGATCCGCGAGAGCGCCTTCGAGCCGGCGTAGCGGTCCAGGGCCAGCGAGAGGGCCCGGCGCACGCGCTTGTCGTTGAACGGCTTCTTCTCCTGGTTCATCGCCACCTGGATCGAGCAGTTCCACGGGCTCTCCTGCACCGTGATCTTGCTGCCGAGCGCCTGCACGAGCCCGTCGCGCTGGCTCGGGGTGAAGCCGCGGAACTGGATCATCGCCCGCTCGCCCCGGATGGCCGCGACCTGGGCCGAGGCGTCCTGGATGAAGAGGGCGCGGTAGCCGTCGAGGTACGGCTTGCCCCTGTCCCAGTAGTCCGGGTTCTTCTTGCCGATCCAGTGCGAGCCCCGCACGTACTCGACGAACTTGAAGGGCCCGGTACCCATGATGCTCTTCTCGTACCAGTGGATGTCGCGGGCCAGGATCTCGGCCTTGTAGATGAAGTTCCACGGCGAGGACACGTTGGCGATGAACGAGGCCTCCGGGCTCTTCAGGCGGAAGACCACCGTGTCCGGGGTCGGGGCCTCCACCGCCTCCACGCCGCGGTAGGCCGCCTTCCGGCTCGAGATCACCCCGGCGGGCGGGAAGATGATCTTGTCGTAGGAGGCCTTCACGTCCGCGGAGGTCATGACGCTGCCGTCGTGGAACTTCACCCCGCGCCGCAGCTTGAAGGTGTAGACCCGCTTGTCCGGCGAGACCGTCCAGGACTCGGCGAGGTCGCCCACGAACTTGGTGCCGGTGCGGTCGGTGGGATCCACCCGCATCAGGGTGTTGTAGTGGGGCGCGGTCGGGTGCAGCATCGCGAAGGTCTCCTCGCGGTGCCCGTCGAAGCCGGGCGGCTCCGCGGCCACCACGAAGACCAGCTCACCGCCCGCGCGCGGCGGTTCCTGGGCCGCGCCCGGCGGGGTCCACCCGAGCGCGACAGCAAGGAGACCGAGGCCCAGGAACGTCAGGGATCGGGAGAACAGGGTCAAGGACCGACCTCCGGAACACACGGTTGGGGTGGAGAGGACAGGGTGAGGGGGCGCGTCACCGCCCCTTGAGCTGCGGCAGCAGCCGCGCCGCCGCGTCCACCTGGGCGAGCTGATCGCCGCCCGCGAAGCGCAGCGCGAGGTGGCGGGCGCCCGCGTCGATCCAGCGCCCGAGCCACTCCACGCAGCCCTCGATGGACCCCGCGTAGCAGGCCTGCCGGGCCATGAGGGTCGCGGCGGGCGCCCCGTAGTACGTCTCCAGGAACTTGTGCAGCCGCTGCTCGGCCGCCGCCTTGCTCGGATCGAGCGCGAGCGTCACGTAGGCCGCGCCGGTCACGGCATCGGCGGCGCGGCCGGCGGCCTGCGCGGCCGCCCGGATGCGGGGGAAGTGCTCGGCGAAGAACTGAGCACTCGGGCCGGTCGGGAACCAGGCCTCGAAGCGCGCGGCCTCCCGGAGGGCGGTGGGGCCGCCGCCGCCGATCCAGATGGGTGGCCCGCCGGGCCGGTGCGGCTTCGGCTCGACGGTGGCGCCCTCGAGCGTGAAGTGCTTGCCGGTGAAGCTCACCCCGTCGCGACGCCAGAGGGCGCGGCAGATCTCGAGCGTCTCCAGGAACCGGCCGACGCGCCGCTCCCAGGGCACCCCGCAGGCCGCGAACTCCCTGCGGATGGCGGGGCCGTCGGCGGCGATGCCCACCCCCAGGATCACCCGCCCCTCGGCCACGCGGTCCACCGTGGCCACCAGGTGCGCGAGCACCACCGGGTTGCGCAGGGCGGGCAGCAGCACCCCGGTGCCCAGGCGCACCCGCCGGGTGCGGGCGGCGATCGCGGCCATCAGGGTCAGCGGCTCGTGGCGCGGCCGCGCGGTGATCGAGTCGCCGATCCAGACCGAGTCGAAGCCGGCGGCCTCGGCGCGCTCGGCCATGGCGAGCAGCGGGCCGGTCTCCGGGCGCCCGGACATGATGGCCTCGCGGGTGGGAATCAGGACGCCGAGCTCCACGGGCATCGCTACCTCCTCCTGGCGAGGTCCTCGACCTCACGGATGAGCGGTGACGACTCGAGCCCGGCCCGCAGCCCGGGATCCCGGGTGGCCGCGCGCAGTCGCGCAATGATAGCCGAGGCCGCCCGGTAGCGCCCAGAGGCTTCGTCCCGCCGGCCCCGCGCCGCGTCGAGGCGGCCGAGCGCGACCTGGGCGAGCCAGGTCTGGCGCGGCTGGCCGATCGCCTCCGCGATGGCGAGCGACTGCCGGAGCGCGTCCTCCGCCTCGTCCCAGGCGTGCCGGGCGGTGGCGCCCTCGCCCTTGATCCGCCAGGCCCAGCTCTCGAACTTCCGCGAGCGCGTGGGGACGCCGATCTCGAGGCTCTGGTCGGCGAACCGCCGGGCGCGCTCCGGGTCGCCCTGCAGGAGGGCGAGCTGACCGAGGGCCGCGTAGCAGTGCGTCGAGTAGCGCCAGGTCATCCACTGAGAGGGCGGCGGGCGGAGGACCACGTGATGCGATTCGTCCAGCGCCTCGGCGGCCCTGGCGAGATCGCCCTGGGCCATCCACGCCTCGGCCTGATTGTTCCGGATGAAGGACCGGCGCTCGGCGCCGGTGCCGTGCCCGGCCCGGGAGGAGCGCCCGGTGACCTCGTACGAGCGCTGGGACAGATCGACGCCCGCCGCGTAGTCGCCGCACTCGATCCGGAGCCAGCCGATGGTGTTGAGGAACCGCGGGATGTAGGCGTCGTCGCCGATCTTCTCCGCGAGGGCCAGCCCCTCCTCGAGGGCCGCGAGCGAGCGGTCGTATTCGCCCAGATCGTTGCCGGTCAGCCCCTGGTTCCAGAGGCACCGGAGCAGAGGGATGACCAGTCGATGCTCCCGGGCGATCCGGACCCCCTCGTCCCCGCGCTCGAGACTGGACCGGTACTCCCCCTGCCAGCTGCGGCGCAGCGCGAGGAAGTGCAGGGCTAGGGCCTGGCGATTCGGGTCGCCCACGGCCCGCCCGATCTCCAGGGCGCGGGCGACGTCGGCCTCGGCGGCGTCGAGCCGCGCGTTGAGAGCGTGCAGGTAGCCCCGGATGTACAGGCCGAAGCCCAGCGGCGCGGGGGCTCCGACCGCCTCGGCGATCTCGATCGCCTGCTGCGACCGCTCGAGCGCCGCGGGGAAGTCCTCGGCCCACTGCAGGGCGGAGGCGATCTGGACGAGAGCCCCCGCTTCCCCCGCGCGGTCCCCACTCCGGCGAGCGACCTCCAGCAGGTCCTCGGCGGCCTCCCGCGAGCGGACGAACTCGCCGATTCCGAAGAACAGATCGGCGCGAGCCCGATGCAGGGTCATGATCGTGGCCGGCGGCACCGGCTCACGCCGCCGACCCGCCACCGCGAGGGCCTCCGCGTACAGATCGAGGGCCTGCCGCAGGCCGTACGCCCGGGTCGCCTTCTCGGCCGCCTTGAGCAGGTAGTCGAACGCCCGGTCCCAGTCCTCCGCGCGCGAGAAGTGGTGCGCCAGCATCTCGAAGTGCTCGGGGATCCGGTCCGCGTACAGCTCCTCGATCGCCCGCCCGATCAGCCCGTGGAGCTCCCGGCGCCGCTGCACGAGGAGGGAGGCGTACGTCACGTCCTGGGTCAGGGCGTGCTTGAACATGTACGCGAGCTCCGGGAAGCGACGCCGCTCGAGGATCAGCTCGAGCGCGGTGAGCTCGCGGAGGAAATCCTCGGTCCTCTCCCGGACCTCGGCCAGGCGGTCCACGAGCCGCCGGGTGAACTCGCGCCCGATGACCGAGGCCAGCTGCAGTGTCCGCTTGGGCGCTTCGGCCAGCCGGTCGATGCGCGCGGCGATCACGTCGTGGATGGTGCCGGGGATGTCCGCCGCGGTCACCGGCCGCGCGAGGTCGAAGCGGCCGTTGGTCTGCCGCAGCGTCCCGGTCTCCTCCAGCGACTTGACCAGCTCCTCGACGTAGAACGGGTTGCCCTCGGCCTTGGTCGCGACGAGGGCGCGCACCCCGGCGGGGAGGGCGTCGGTGGCGAGGACGGCCGCGGCCATGCGGGCACTCTCGTCGGCCGACAGCGGCGCCGGAACGATCCGCGTGAAGTAGCTCCGATCGCCGAACGGGTTCGCGTAGCCCGGCCGGTAGGTGAAGACCACCATCGCCCGCACCGCGGGCACGCTGTCCACCAGCGTCCCGAAGAACCTCTCGCTGGCACCGTCGATCCAGTGCAGGTCCTCGATCACCACGATCCGGGGCTGCCGCTCGGCGGCTTGCACGAGGAGACGGCGCAGCGCCTCGAGGGTCCCGCCGTGCCGCTCGGCGGGGCTCATGGCCCGCACCCCCTCATCGCCCGCATCGATGGACAGCAGGGCCCGCAGGTACGGGACGACCGTCTCGAGGTCGCCGCCGATCTCCGCGGTCCCCCGCTCGAGCTTCGCGGTGATGGCGGCCTCGCCGTCGCCGTCCTCCACGCCGAACCAGCGGCGGACCAGGTCCACCAGCGGGCGAAAGGCCATACCCTTCCCGAACGAGAGGCAGTGGCCCTCGTGCCACCCCGCGTCGGCGCCGACCCGGCGGCGCAGCTCGAGCAGCAGGCGCGACTTGCCGATGCCCGGCTCGCCGACGACGAACACCACCTGCCCCTCGCCCGCCCGGGCGCGGGCGAAGGCCTCGAGCAGCTGGCCCAGCTCGCGCTCCCGCCCGACCATCGGGGTGAGCCCCTGCTCCGCCTCCACGTCGAGGCGGGTGCGCGTCTCGCGGGCGGCCACCACCTCCCAGGCCGGGGTCGGCTCGGTCTTGCCCTTGAGCTGCTTGTCGCCCAGCGCGCGCGTGTCGAAGTAGCCGCGGACGAGGCGATGGGTCGCCTCCGAGATCGTCACCCGTCCCGGCTCCCCGACCTGCTGCAGGCGCGCGGCCACGTTGGTGGTGTCGCCCACCGCGGTGTAGTCCATGCGCAGGTCACGGCCGATGCTGCCCACCACCACGAGGCCGGTGTTGAGCCCCTGGCGGGCGCGGAAGGTGATCCCGCGCGGCTCGAGCTCGGCCTGGTAGGCCTCGAGCGCCCGGGCGATGCCGAGCGAGGCGTGGACCGCCCGGCGCGCGTGGTCCTCGTGCGCGATGGGGGCGCCGAAGAGCGCCATGATGCCGTCGCCGAGGAACTGGTTGACCGTCCCCTCGTAGCGGTGCACCTCCACCAGCATGAGGTCGAAGGCGCGGCTCATGAGCCGGTGGACCTCCTCGGGATCGAGCCGCTCCGAGAGGGACGTGAAGCCCGAGACGTCCACGAACAGGACGGTCACCTGCTTGCGCTCTCCCTCGAGTGCGGCGGCGGTGGTGAGGATCTTCTCGGCCAGGTGCCTCGGGGTGTAGGCGCTCGGCGCGGCGAACGGCTCACGCGGCGCGGCGGGCTCGCGCGGGGGTTGCGGGGCGAGGGCGGCGCCGCACTGGTGGCAGAACCGGTTGCCCGGCGGGTTCGACGCCCGGCAGCCTGGACAGAGCGCGACCAGGTGCGCCCCGCAGCCCCCGCAGAACTGGGCGGCGGGCGGATTCGCCTGGCCGCAGCCCGGGCAGGTCACGCGCTAGGCATCGCGCCAGGCGCTCGCCTGGTCGAGGGCCGCGGTGGCTTCCGCATCCAGCGTGAGCTCGATGCCGCCCACCAGCTCCTCGAGCTGGGTCACCGACGTGGCGCTCGCGATCGGCGCGGTGATCCCGGGCCGGTGGGCGAGCCAGGACAGCGACACCTGGGCGGGGGTGACGCTGGCCGCCGCCGCCACCTTCTCGACCGCGGCGAGCACCCGGAAGCCACGCTCGTTCATGTAGCCCTTCTCCACGCCGGCGGCGCGCGCGGTCCTGGGGAGCGCCTCCCCCGCCCGGTACTTCCCGGACAGGAACCCGCTCGCGAGCGAGGAGTACGGGATCACGCCGATCTCCTGCTCGAGGCAGAGCGGCTCGAGCTCGCGCTCGTACTCGTCGCGGACCACCAGATTGTACTTGGGCTGCAGGCACTCGTAGCGCACGGTGCGGTGGCGGTCGCTCTCCCAGAGCGCCGTCGTGAGCCGCCACGCGGGGTAGTTCGACGCCCCGACGTAGCGCACCTTGCCCTGGCGCACCAGATCGTCGAAGGCGCGCAGCGTCTCCTCCAGCGGGGTCTCGCGGTCGTCCCAGTGCGCCTGGTAGAGATCGATGTAGTCGGTCCCGAGGCGCCGCAGCGAGGCCTCGACCCCCTCCATGATGTGCGCCCGCGAGAGGCCTTTGTCGTTGGGGCCGGGGCCCATCGGCCCGCAGACCTTGGTCGCGATCAATACCGCCGCCCGATTCTTTCTGGAAGTCAGCCAGATCCCGAGCGCGGTCTCCGACTCCCCGCCCTTGTTGCCGGGCGCCCAGCGGGAGTAGACGTCGGCGGTGTCGATGAAGTTGCCGCCCGCCTCGACGTACGCGTCGAGCACGGCCTCGGACGCCTTCTGGTCGGTCGTCCATCCGAAGGTGTTGCCGCCCAGGCACAGCGCGGCCACCTTCAACCCGGTGCGGCCCAGCCTGCGCATCAGCATGTGGACTCTCCCGTCACTTCCAGAGCTGGTCGGACGCCAGCCGGGCGCCCTCGGCCATGGACCTGAGCTTGGCCCACGTGATCTCGGGCTCGACGATGTGCTGCGAGCGGCCGAAGGTCGCGAAGCCGCAATCGCTGCCCGCGATCACCCGCTCCCGGCCCACCACCTCCGCGTAGCGGACCAGGCGCTGCGCCACCAGCTCGGGGTGCTCGATGAAGTTGGTGGTGGAGTCGAGCACGCCGGGGATGACGACCTTGTCGTCCGGCAGGCGGCGCTCCCGGAACACGATCCACTCGTGCTCGTGGCGCGGGTTCGCGCCCTCGAACGACAGGGCCTGCGGGCGCGCCTTGAGCACGACCGGCAGGATCTCCCGCATCGGGATGTCCCGGTGGTGCGGGCCCTCGTAGTTCCCCCAGCAGAGATGCAGGCGCAGGCGGTCGGGCGGGATGTCGCGCAGGGCGTGGTTGAGCGCCTCCACGTTGCCCTCGGCGATCTTCACGAACTCGGCGTTGCTCAGCTCCGGGAACGCCAGGTGCCGGCTCATGGCCAGGTCCGGGCAGTCCACCTGGAGCACGAAGCCCGCGCGGTGGATGGCGTCGTACTCCTCCTTCATGACGTCCACCAGCCGGGCCAGGTAGGCCTCGCGGCTCGGGTAGTGGCGGTTGCGCAGGAAGTGGGCGATCACCCCCGGGGACGCCGCGGTCATGAAGGCCTCGGTCGGCCCCGCCGCGGCCACCGCCGCCCGGAGGTTGTCGACGTCCCGCTGCACCGCGCCGCGGTCCTTCCAGTCGATGGGCCCGTTGCAGGCCGGGCGCGCCACCATCGACCGGCGCTCCGCGCGGGCCGCCGCCTCGGGGAAGTCGGCCCAGTCGGCCCGCCGGGCCGGCTCGCTCTGGCCTCCGAAGCCGGTGAGCCGGTGGCGGACGTACGTCGAGTAGCCCACCTTGCCCTGCTCGCCGTCGCTGACCACGTCCACCCCGGCCTCGACCTGCGCCCGCACCACGTCGACGACCGCCCGCCGGACCCGGGCCTCGAACGCGGCGACGTCGATCGCGGTCCCCGCGTCCAGCGCCTCGAGGGTGGCGGCCAGGTCCGCGGGGCGCGGCAGGCTGCCGGTGTGCGTGGTGAGGATGCGGTCGGTGCTTCGCTTCATGGGGCGAGCGGCATCTGACCGCACTCGCGGGGGATTGTCAAGAATGCTAGAGTCGGGGCCGGTCCGGCCCGCTGTCCATCACGCCACGACGAGGAGGGCTGCCATGGGACGCGCCTACAACGTCATCGACGCCGACGGCCACGTGCTCGAGCCGGTGGACCTCTGGGACAAGTACATCGACCCCGCCTACCGCGACCGCGCGCCCCGGATGATCATCGACACCGACGGCAAGGAGCGCCTCCTCGTCGAGGGGCAGGTGCTCGGCAGCAAGAAGGGCTTCAACGTGGTCGGCGCCATCGGGGCCCGGCAGGGCGGAGTTCCCGAGGACACCATGAAGTACGTCGACGGGCGGCCGGGCGGCTTCGATCCCCACGCCCGCATCCCGGACATGGACCTCGACGGCATCGACGCCGCCTTCCTCTACCCGAGCGTCGGCCTCTTCGCGGGCGCGGTCCGAGAGCCGGCGCTCGCGGGGGCGATGTGCCGCGCCTACAATCGCTGGCTCGCCGAGTATTGCCGGCCCTACCCCGACCGGCTGTTCGGGGTGGCGATGCTGCCGATGCAGTCGATCGAGCTGGCCATCGAGGAGATGCGCTTCGCCCGCCGCGAGCTGGGCATGCGGGCCGGCTTCCTGCGGCCCAACCCCTACAACGGGCGGACCCTGCACGATCCGGCCTACGCTCCGTTCTGGGCGGAGGCCCAGGAGCTCGACTTCGCGATCGGCCTGCACGAGGGCGCCAGCGGCGGCATGCCCCAGGTGGGCGTGGACCGCTTCGAGACCCGCGGGGCCAGGCACATCATCTCCCACACCATGGAGATGATGCTGGCCGCGATGAGCGTGATCTGGGGCGGCGTGTGCGACCGCTACCCGCGCCTGCGCATCGCGTTCCTGGAATCGGGCGGCGGGTGGATCGCCCCGTGGCTCGACCGCATGGACCGCCACTTCGACGACCAGGGCTTCAACGACTCGGGGCTGTCGATGCGCCCCAGCGAGCTGTTCCAGCGCAACTGCTGGATCTCGTTCGAGCCGGTCGAGGGCTGCCTCGGCGCGCTCGCCGACTACATCGGCCCGCGCAAGATCCTCTGGGCGACCGACTACCCGCACCCCGACGGCTTCTTCCCCGGGGCCCCCGAGATGATCCGGCGCCGGCCGGAGCTGTCCGAGGCGACCAAGCGCGAGATCCTGGGCGGGGGCGCCCGGGCCTTCTACGGCCTGTCGTGACCGAGCGCGCGCTGACCGGCATCCGGATCCTGGACCTCACCCAGTTCGAGGCGGGCACCTCGTGCACCCAGCTGCTGGGCTGGCTGGGCGCCGACGTCGTCAAGATCGAGCCGCCCGGCGGTGAGCAGTCGCGCCGGAACCGCCCGGAGGTGCCCGGCCTCGACGCGATGTTCTTCCTGCTCTTCAACGCCAACAAGCGCAGCGTCACCATCGATCTGAAGAAGCCGGAGGGCCACGCGCTGTTCCTGCGCCTGTGCGAGCGGGCCGACGTGGTGGTGGAGAACTTCGCGCCCGGCCTCATGGAGCGCCTCGGCCTGGGCTGGGAGCGCCTCCGCGCAGTCAACCCGCGGATCATCCTCGCGCGGCTCAAGGGCTTCGGCCTCTCCGGCCCCTATCACGAGTACAAGAGCTTCGACATGATCGCCCAGGCCATGGGTGGGGTGATGAGCGTCACCGGCTTCCCGGACCGGGAGCCGGTGCTCTGCGGGGCCAACATCGGCGACAGCGGGGCCGGGGTGCACATGGCCGCCGGCATCATGGCCGCGTACATCGAGCGCCAGCGGACCGGCCGCGGCCAGGTCGTCGAGGTGTCCATGCAGGAGGCGGTGGCCAACCTCATCCGCCAGCGCTACGTGGTCCACTACCGCGACGGCCGGCCGACCCCGCGCCGGGGCAACGGGGCCCCTCCGGGTGCGGTGCCGGACGGCCTCTACGCGTGCGCGCCGGGTGGTCCCAACGACTACGTCTACATCTACGTGCAGCCGATGAACCAGGGGATGTGGGAGGACTTCGCCCGAGCCATCGGGCGCGAGGACCTGCTCGCCGACCCGCGCTGCGTGGACGCACCCACCAGATGGGCTCATCGCGACGCGCTCGACGCCATCGCCCGCGCGTGGACCGGCGCGCGCTCCAAGCACGAGGTGCTGGCCGCGCTCGGCAAGGCCGGCGTGCCCTGCGGCGCGGTGCTGGACACCCAGGAGGTGCTGGACGACCCGCACCTCAACGCGCGGGGCGCCGTCGAGACGATCGACCACCCGACGCGCGGCCGCTTCCGGGTGCCCGGCTGCCCGATCCGCCTCTCGGACTCCGAGGCGGCGACCACGCCGCCCCCGCTGGCCGGCCAGCACACCGACGAGGTCCTGCGCGAGGTGCTCGGGCTCTCGCCCGAGGCGGTGGCGGCCCTGCGGTCGCGCGGAGCGGTGTGATCGCCCCCGGCCGTCAGCGGCGCGCCGGCCAGGTGCCCATGACCTGGCGGAGGATCGCGAACTCGCCGATGTGGTAGGCGTTGTGCTCGGAGGCGATCAGCAGCTCGCGGATCAGCGTGTGCTGGCGCGCGTACGGCAGCGGCGAGCCCAGGGCCACCCGGGGATTCGCCGCGATCTTCTCGAGCGCGGCCCGGTCGCGCCGGAACTCGGCCACCGTCTTCTTCCACGCCTTCGCGTCCGCCGTCGCGTCCGGCGCCGGCCAGTAGTCGTCCGGCCACGTGGGCAGGCGGTAGCCCGGATCCTCGATGTACTGCAGGATGTCGCGCTGGGCGATCCGCATGTGCTCGAGCAGGTGCCAGGGCGTGTACGGCACGTTCGGCGGCCGCGTGTTGACGTGCCTCAGCGGGAAGTCGGCCACCACGTCGTCGAAGGTCATGTAGGACGGCCCGTGGACCAGCTTCCGGACCTCCGCCCGTACCGCATCCTTCCGTCCGGGGGCCTTCGCGCGGCTCACGGGCGCCACGTCGGCCAGGAGGGAACCGCGGGCAGCGCTTTCAGGGCCTCCTTGAAGGCGGTCCAGAGGAACATGTGGTTGCCCCATCCGGGCCCGATCAGATGCGGGCCCGAGATCCCGAACTGCCTCGCGGCCAGGCGGGAGGCTTCCTGGATGTCCTCCACCGCCTTGAAGCTGCCGTCGGCCTGGCGCCGGCTCAGGGTGGGGGTCGGGACCGGCCGGGTCGGCGAGAAGCCGAGGAGATATTCGTGCCCATCGCTACCCTCGACGAGGATGCCCTTCACGGTGCCCTGTGCCTTCATGCGCGCCCTCCTGGTGGAGACACTACGCGCGGGGCGCCACGGTTGACAAGATCGGGCCCGGGTCTAGACTCGCGGCCAGGAGGCCGACCATGAACCCCTACGCCTTCCACGTGCGCCCCGGCATGCGGCGGGGCCTGCGCAGCGAGACGCCGCTGCCGACGCGCCTCGTCTCCAACGAGGAGTTCCCGCCCCTGCCCCAGACCAGGGCGCAGCGGCGAGTCGAGGACCGGATCCTCGCGGACGCCGCGCGGCTGGCCCCGCGCCTCGGGCTGAGCCGGCGCGACTTCCTGCGCAGCGGCGGCGGGATCGCCGCGTCGCTCCTGGCCATGAACGCGGTGTTCGGGCGCTTCTTCGACGTGCTGCCGGTGGAGGCCGCCGAGCCCGCCGCGTTTCGGGAGCGCAAGGGCGAGGCCTTCTTCATCTTCGACGTGCAGCTGCACTACGTGGGCGCCGGGTACGACCCCCACGACGAGGAGGCCCCGCGCCGCGGCGTCACCAAGCAGGCCCTGCTCGGGCTGCGGCGAAGCTCGCGGCGCCTGAACCCCGCGCTGGCCACCGACCAGGGCACGCTCGCGGATCTCGCCTGGTCGAACATGGTCAAGGAGGTCTTCCTCGACAGCGAGACCGACATCGGGCTGATCTCGACCCCGCCGGGCCCGTATCCGCAGGAGGCCGTCGTCCCGCCCAGGGAGATGACGCACATCCGCGACGAGATCAACCGGGTCACCCGCTCGCGCCGCATGCTCGCCCACGGGCTGATCACCCCGCAGCTCGGCCGGGCCGACCTCGACTTCATGGACCAGCAGGCCGCGGTCCTGAAGGTCGACGCCTGGAAGGGCTACACGGGGGCCGCGCCCAAGGGCTTCGATCGCGGCTGGTTCGTGGACGACGAGAAAATCGCCTACCCCATGCTCGAGCGGGCCCGCAAGCTGGGGGTCAAGCGCATCTGCCTGCACAAGGGCCTGCCGCTCGGCCCGGTCGCTGACTACAACCATCCGCGCGACGTGATCAAGGCGGCGCGCGACTTCCCGGATCTCGACTTCCTCCTCTACCACGCCGGGCTGCTGAGCGTGGCGCGCACCGGCCAGTCCGCCGAGGTCCCCTGGACCAGCGAGTTCTGCCGGATGAAGAAGAAGGAGCCGGCGCTCACCAACATCTACATGGAGCTCGGGTCCACCTTCGGCCAGCTCGCCACCACCAACCCGACCGCGTGCGCCCATCTCCTCGGCCAGTGCATCGACGCCTTCGGGGCCGACCACGTGCTGTGGGGCACCGACTCGATCTGGTACGGCACGCCGCAGTGGCAGATCGAGGCCTTCCGGCGCTTCGAGATCCCGCAGGCGCTCGTGGACGCCTACGGCTACCGGCCGCTCACCCGTCAGGTGAAGGAGCAGATCTTCGGCCTCAACGCCGCCCGCGTCTTCGGCGTCGACGTCGCCGCCGTGCGGAACGAGATCCCGAAGGACTACCTGACCCGGATCAAGATGAGCTATCTCGACGAGGGCGCCACCCCCACCCACCACTTCTACGGCTGGACCGCTTAGAAGGGGTCAGACGTAGAGGCGGGGGATGCGGGTGTTGAGGTTGGTGAGGACCTCGTAGGGGATGGTGCCGGCCCAGTCGGCGAGGTCCTCGCAGGTGATCAGCTCGTGGCCGTCCTGGCCGAGCAGGGTGACCACGTCGCCGTTGTAGGCGCTGTCCCACTCGATGTTCACCATGATCTGGTCCATGCAGACGCGCCCCACCACCGGATAGCGCTTCCCGCGGATCAGCACGTGGGCGACGTTGGAGAGAGCGCGGAAGTACCCGTCGCCGTAGCCCACCGGCACCGTGACCACCCGCACCGGATGGTCGGTCTCCCACGTGGAGCCGTAGCTCACCGGATGGCCTGGCTTGACCACCTTGAAGTAGACCACGCGCGAGCGCAGCGACAGAGCGGGCCGTACCGCGATCGTCTTCCGCACCTCGGCGGAGGGGTAGACCCCGTAGAGCAGGATGCCGGGTCGCACCAGGTCCAGGTGGCTCTCCGGGAGCTGGAGCACCGCGCCGGAGTTGGCCATGTGGCGCCGCGGGGCCTTCATCCCCCGCTTGTCGTACCACTCGAGCACCTCCAGGAACCGCGCGAGCTGCAGGCGCGCCGAGCCGAGATCCGCCGCGTCCGCGTTGGCGAAGTGGGAGTAGATGCCGTCCACCGCGACGTGCCGGCACTCGTGGGCGCGCTCGAGCAGCCTGGGCGCGCTGTAGTAGTGCACGCCGATCCGCTCCATGCCGGTGTCGACCTTGAGGTGCACCGACGCGGAGACGCCCAGGCGCGCCGCCGCCTCGTCGATCTGCTTGAGCTTGTCGACCGACGAGGCGGTCATGGTCAGGCCGTGTTTCAGAAACAGGGGGATCTGGTCGCCGAAGATCCCGCCCATGACCAGGATGGGCAGTGCGACCCCTGCCTCGCGCAGGGCGACCGCCTCCTCGAGGAAGGCCACCCCCAGCGAGCGGGCCCCGAGCGCGGCCAGATGCCGCGCCACCGGCACGAGCCCGTGACCGTAGGCATTGGCCTTGACGATCGGCATCACCACCGCGGAGCCGACCGCGGCCTGGATCGCGCGGAAGTTCTCCGCGAGACGGGACAGGCTGACCTCGACGACCGTCGGCCGCAGCGCGCCCTGGTCCACCGGCTACTTGGGCACCATGCCCTTGAAGCGGGGCATGACCTCCTTGGCGAGCAGCTCCATCGAGTGCCGCCAGGCCTGCGGGTTCTCGCTGTAGTCGAAGCAGAAGACGAGCAGCGTCCCGAAGCCGCCCACCTCCTCGTAGATGGCGTTGAGCTTGTCGGCCACCGTGGCCGGCGAGCCGACCAGCCAGTTGTGCCGCGCGCAGTACTCTGGCGTCACATCCGAGTCGGGCACGGAGGGATCGTGCTTGAGGTACTCGGTGAAGGCGAAGGCGGAGAGCAGGGGCAGGAAGTACTCGGTCATCATGCGGCCCATCATCCCGCCCGCGGAGAGCCGCAGCGCCTCCGCGTCGGTGTCGGCCACGAAGACCTCGCGCACCATCCGCCAGTCGGAGCGCTTCGGGGTGCGCCCGCTGCGGGCCGCCCCCTGCTCGACGGCCTCCCAGTGGCTGCCCACGTAGGCGGGGTTCAGGTTCAGGCTCATCGGCCAGAACCCGCGCTCGCCCGCGAGCTTGAGGGTGTCCGAACCCTTGCTGAGCCCGGCCACCCCGATCGGCGGATGCGGCTTCTGGAACGGGAAGATGTGGGGCCGGAGCGTGCCGAACATCGTCCCCGGCTTGGTCACGTGCCAGAACTTGCCCTTGTAGTCGAACTCGGGCTCGTCGCTCCAGAGCCGCAGGATGATGTCGAGGGCCTCGCGCGTCATCTCCCGGTTCTGGCCGGCCATGCCGTCCACGTTGAACAGGGCCCAGTCGCTCGGCAGCCCGCTCGCCGCGACGCCGAAGTTCAGCCGGCCCTGCGCCAGGTGGTCGAGCATGGCCACGCGGTTGGCCAGCTCGGCCGGATGGTGGTAGGGCATGAGGAAGCCGCCGGGGCCGATGCGGATCCGCTTGGTCTGCAGCAGGGCCTGGGCCACGAGCAGGTCCGGCGAGGGGTGCGGCTCCCAGGGCGCGGTGTGGTGCTCGCCGATCCAGGCCTCGCTGAAGCCCAGCTCGTCGGCCCAGCGCAGCTGCTGGAGATCCCACTGGTGCCCGTCGAAGAGCTTCCGCTCGGGTGGATGCGAGGGCATCGTGAACAGACCGTAGTCCATGGCGGGCCTCCTTACAGGTCGCGCTCGAAGGGGAAGAGCGGACGCCGCCGGCGCCGATAGGTGAACAGGCGCAGGTCCGAGCTGGTCACCCCGTCGCCGTCACAGAGGACGATGTGCCGGGCGATCGGCTCGAAGCCGGCTCGGAAGTGCTGCCGTGACTTGATCAGAACGTACCGCTTGCGGCGCGGATCGATCCCGCAGTGGGTGAAGACCCCGAGGTCGAACGGCTCGCTGCGCCCCTCGGAGACCACGATCTGCATGCCTCCGGTGTCGAGCACCGCGGTCCGGCCCATGCGCACGCGGGTGCCGGTGGCCATCGGCCCGGTGACGGTGAACTCCCCGTCGGTGATGCGCGTGACCTTGCCGGTCACGGTGAGGGGCCGGCCCGGGAGATCGATCTGCGGCATGTCGATCCGGCCGCCCAGCGAGAGGGTCACGCCCGCGGCGGTGCCCGCCTCGACCAGCCGCCGCACCCCGGCCGGATCGCAGATGGGCCCCGCGGCCACGTCGGTCAGCCCCTGGCGCATGACCTCCTCGATCACGCTCATCACGTCCTGGGTCCCGCCCGAGGCGGTGTTGTCGCCGTGGTCCACCAGCACGATGGGCCCGTCGCCCAGCCCACGCGCGTGGGCGATCTGGCCGGCGAGCGGGGCGCCCCGGTAGAGGAAGTCCTCGCGCCGCTCCCACGCCATTTCGAGGAGCCGGTCCCGCAGGGCCCGCCCCGCGTCGGTCTGCCCGTCGCACACGATCACGGTGGAGAGCGAGATGTGCGGGATGTCCGCGTGCGGGAAGCCGCCGAAGACGGAGGCGTTGAGCACCGCCCCCGAGGCCTCCGCGGCCATCGCCATGTCCATCACGTCCTTCATGGGCTGGCGCGAGGGGGTATGGACCAGCGTGCTCGTCATCATGGGGAGCGATCCCCAGATCATCGCCGGCGCCACCTCCCCGCGGAGGGCCCGCAGCAGGGTCCGCCCGGCCCGCCGGCCGGTCTCGGCCATGTCCACGTGCGGGTAGGTGCAGTAGCCCGCGATGACGGTGGCGTTGTCGACCATGGCCGCGGTCATGTGCGAGTGGAAGTCGAGCCCCACCGCGATCGGCACCCGCGGGGCCGTCGCGCGGATGCGCCGCAGCAGCTCGCCCTCGCCGTCGTCCAGGTGCTCGGCCACCATGGCCCCGTGCAGGGCGAGCAGCACCGCGTCGCAGCCGCCGCGCACCGCGCCCACGATGGCCTCGGCCATGTCCTCGTAGGCCGCCCGGTCCACGTAGCCCGAGGGATGGGCCCCGCCCGCCACCGGCAGCACGATCTCGGCCCCGGCCTGCCGCGCCACCGCGAGGAAGCCGCCGAGCTGGGTGTTGGTGTCCTGGAACTCGGCGATCGCGGCCTCCCCGGCGAGCGGGCGGAACGAGGCCAGCGGGGTGGGCACCGGGGAGAAGGTGTTGGTCTCGTGCATCATCATCGCGAGGACGAGCTTCGGGCCGGCCATGGCCGGAGCATACTACAGGGCGAACTCTGCTACGATGGCGGCGCCATGCGCGCCGCGGTGATGCGGAACCAGCGCCTCGTCGTCGCCGACGACGTGCCCCGGCCCGAGCCGGGGCCCGGGGAGGTGCTCGCCAAGATCCTGGTCGAGCCCTGGCGGGCCTGAGGAGCGCGCCTCGCCGGACTCCACCTTCGCCGCGCTCCGGGAGCGGAACTACCGCCTCTACTGGGTCGGCCTCGTGTTCTACGTGCTCGGCTTTCGCGCCGAGTACGTGACCTTCGCCTGGCTGGTCTGGGAGTCCACCCAGGACGCGCTGCACCTCGGCTACCTCGGGCTCGCCCAGGGCGTGCCGCTCGTGCTCTTCCAGCTCTGGGCCGGCGTGCTCGCCGACCGCGTGGACCGGCTGCGGCTGCTCCTCGTCACCCAGGTGCTGACCACCACGACCCTGCTCGTGGCCCTCGCGCTATCCGCGCTCTCGCTGCTGCAGGTCGAGTATCTCCTGGCCCTCGCCGCGCTCAGCAACACCTCCCGCGCCTTCGACGAGCCGACGCGGATGTCCATGGTGCCCCAGATGGTCGGGCGCGAGCGGCTGCCCAACGCGATCGCCCTGGGCTCGATGCCCTGGCAGGCTGGCCGGATGATCGGGCCCTCCATCGCCGGCGTCCTGGTCGCGGCCCTCGGCGGCACCGCCGGCCTCGTCATGGCGGTGGCCGGCTCCGCCCTCGCGCTCGCGATGTACTCGCGCCTGCGGGTCAGCACGCGGACCCCCGCGCGCAGCGGCCGCCACGCGGGCGCCGAGCTCCTCGAGGGCCTGCGCTTCGTCCGCGCGAACTTCGTGTTCGCGGCGCTCATCTGCCTGGCCCTCTTCAACGCGGTCTTCGGCCTCTCCTACGTGACCCTGCTGCCGATCTTCGCGGACGTGTACTTCCAGACCGGCTCCGCCGGCTTCGGCCTGCTCAACGCGGCGCACGGGGTGGGCGCGCTCGCCGGGACGCTGGTGGTGGCCACCATCGCGGCGCGCTTTCGCCGCCGCGGCCCCGTGATCCTGGCCGGCGCCGCCGGCATGGGCGCGGGGCTCGCGATCTTCTCCCAGTCGGGCACGCTCTGGCTCGCGCTGCCGCTGCTCGCCGGCGTGGGCTTCAGCAACACGTTCTACCTGACCCAGGTCAGCACCCACCTGCAGCAGACGGTGCCCGACCACCTCCGCGGCCGGGTCATGAGCCTCTACGCGCTCTGCTGGAACCTGCTCCCGCTCGGCGGCCTGCTGGGCGGCGCCCTCGCCGCGGCGGTGAGCGCCCGCTTCGCGGTGCTGGTGGGCGGGGCCATGGTGGCGGCCAACGCGCTGGTCCTCCTCGCCTCGCGGCGCCTGCGGCTGCTATAATCCCGGGCACGCTCATGTCCCGGTCCCGGGTGTTCTACGGCTGGTGGGTCGCCGTCGCGTTCTCGGTCATGGTCTTCGTCTCCGCCGGCGTGCGTCACGCGGTGGGGCCCTTCCTCAAGCCGATGGTCGCGGACCTGGGGGTCGACCGCGGCGCCTTCTCGCTGGTGATCGCGCTCGGCCTCTTCCTCTACGGCGCGTTCATGCCGTGGGTGGGCGGCCTCACCGATCGCTTCGGGGCCCGGGCGGTGACCGCGGGCGGCTCGGTGCTGCTCGCCGCATCGCTGGCCCTGACCGCCTACTGCCAGACCCTCTGGCAGCTCGCCCTCGTCTACGGCGTGCTCGCCGCGCTCGGGCTGGCCGGCACCGGGCCGGTCGTCGCGAACGCGGTGGTCACCCGCTGGTTCGTGCGCCGCCGCGGCACCGCGGTCTCGCTCCTCGGCAGCGCGGCCATGACCGGCATGAGCCTGCTGGTGCCGGTGGTGGCCTGGCTCATCGGGGCCTTCGGCTGGCGCACCGCGTACCTCGTGCTGGGCGGAATCGCCCTGGCCGGCATGCTGCCGCTCTGCCTGTTCGTGGTGCGCGACTCGCCCGAGCAGCTCGGCCTGCGGCCCGACGGCGACGGGGCGCTGGCCGGCGCGCCGGCGGCGGTCGCCACCCGCACCCCCGCGAGCACCGCGCTGCGCACGGTGGCGTTCTGGCAGCTCGGCGGCTCGTTCTTCACCTGCGGCTTCTCGATGGCCCTGGTCTCGGCCCACGGGGTGCCCATGCTCACCGACCACGGCTACTCGCCGATGTTCGCCTCGTGGGTGATCGGCGTGCTCGGCGCCTCCAGCATCGTCTTCACCCTCACCCTGGGCGCCCTGTCGGACCGCCACGGGGCGCGGCCGGTGCTGGCCGGCATCTACGCCGGACGCTCGCTCATCTTCGCGGGGCTCTTCCTGATCCGCGACAGCCCGGCCGCGATGATCGGGGTGGCCATCGTCGGCGGCCTCACCCTCGCCGGCTCGATGTCCATGACCTCGGTGCTCACCGCGGACATCTACGGCCGCTACTCGGTGGGCTCCATCCTCGGGGTGATCTTCCTCGTGCACCAGACCGGCGCCGCCCTCGGCTCGTGGCTGGCCGGGGCCCTCTTCGAGGCCACCGGCGGCTACGGCGCGATGTTCGCCATCGCCTGCCTCCTGCTCGCGGCCGCGGGCCTCGTCAGCCTGCGCGTGGACCACGAGCCGCGACGGCTCCGGTGGGTCGCGCGCCGGGCGGGCGCCTGAAAAGGAGACGGAAGTCATGGCCGACGTGCTCACGGTGATCGCGAAGATCCGGGCCGCGAAGGGCAAGGGCGACGCGCTGGCCGCGCTGCTGAAGGAGCAGGTGGATGTCGTGCGCAAGGCGGAGCCGGGCTGCCTGGTCTACCGCCCCCACCGCTCCGGCAAGGACCCCGACCTCTTCATCTTCTACGAGCAGTACCGGGACGACACCGCCTTCGACCTGCACCGCAAGGCCCCGTACCTGGCCGCCTACCGGGAGCGCCGGGAGAAGGAAGGCCTCGTGGAGGGGCCGGCCGAGGTCGAGATTTACCGCTCGCTGACCGACTGAGCGGTCAGCCGCGCTCGGCGGCGAGCTCCTTGCGTAGCGCGTCCGCGAGGCGGGCGTACTGGCTCGAGTCGTTGTAGAGCTGGCAGGAGACGCGGACCAGCCGACGCGGCGGCGCCGGCCAGCGCATGATCGGCACCTCGATCCGGTGCGCCCCGAACAGGCGCGCCTGGAGCGGGTCGGGCACGCGCCAGCCGGTCTCGGTCGTCACGCTGTCCGACAGGATCACCGCGGCGAGCGAGCCGATCATCTCGTCCGGGCACGCGGGCGCGGTGCCGGTCGCCGCGCACAGCAGGCGGCGCGCCTCGAGCGCCAGCGCGCGGTTGCGCGCCATCAGGGCGGGCCAGCCGCCCTCCACCAGCCCGCCGAGGTACTCGATGGCCCGCGGGACGGCGAGCCACGCGGTCGGATCCTGGGTGCCGGTCCAGTCGAACTCGAGCCGGAAGCGCGTCCGCCCCGCGCGCTCACCGGTGGCCCCGTGGCTGATCGTGAGCGGATGCACGTCGGCCTGCCGGTCGCGGCGCACCCAGAGAAACGCCGAGCCCTTCGGGGTGCAGAGCCACTTGTGGCAGTTGGCGCTGTAGTAGGCGGCGCCGAGGGCGCGCAGGTCGAGCGGCACCATGCCCGGCGCGTGCGCGCCGTCCACGAGGGTCTCGACCCCGCGCGCGGCCAGCTCGGCCACGATCCGCCCGACGGGCAGGACCAGCCCGGTGGGGCTCGTGACGTGGTCGACCAGCGCCACCCGCGTGCGCGGGGACACCCGGGCCAGCAGCGCGTCCACCACCGCCTGGGGCGAGGCCACCGGGAACGGCACCGGGGCCACCACCACCCGCGCCCCGGTGCGGTCGGCCACGTAGTCGAGGGTGTTCCGGCACGCGGCGTAGGCGTGATCGGTGGTCAGGAGCTCGTCGCCCGCGGCGAGCCGCAGCGAGCGCAGCACCGCGTTGACCCCGCCGGTGGCGTTGGAGATGAACGCGAGATCGTCCGGGTCGGCCCCCACGAAGGCGCCGAGGGCCGCCCGCGCCGCGTCGAGCCGGCCCTCCAGCTCGCGCTGCAGGAAGCGCACCGGCTCGGCCTCCAGCTCCGCCCGCAGCGCGCTCTGCGTCCTCAGGACCTCGGTGGGGCACGCCCCGAAGGAGCCGTGGTTCAGGAAGGTCACCGCGGGATCGAGCGGCCAGAGGGCCGCCCACTGCGGCTCGTGAAGGGGCATGGTCAGAATCCGGGCGGCGGGCGGAAGCCGCCGATGAGGTCGGCGAGCCGGCCAGCCAGATCGATCGGCGTCGCGTCCTCGAGGTAGGGGCCCACGATCTGGAGGCCCACCGGGAGCCCCCCGGGCGTGAGCCCGACCGGGGCGGTCGTCGCGGGCAGGCCGGCCAGCGACGCGAAGGAGATCCAGAAGCAGAGATCGGGATACGGCCGCTCGCCCCGCGGCGTGGCGAGCACCCGCATGAGCGGCGTGCCCGTCGGGTCGTGCGGGAACGCGGGCACCAGCGCGGTCGGCAGCAGGAAGGCGTCGTGGGTGCGGAAGTAGTCCTGCCAGACCGCGCGCGCGCGGCGCCGGCGCTGCTCGATGGTCTGCAGGTACGCGTCGGAGGCGGTGACCGCGGCCGCGTAGCGGGCGAGGTAGCTGCCGTCCTGGTTGGCCGCGATCTGGCGGAGGGCGGGCAGCTGGTCCTCCCGCACCGGCCCGGTGTAGCGGGCGGTCAGCAGGGTGTAGTAGGCGTCGAACTGCTCGTCCGGGCCGACGTTCGGCGGCCAGCCCTCGGCGAGCTGCACCCCCGCCTTCCGGAGCGCGTCCACCGCCTGCGTGAGCGCGTCCCCCACCTCCGGGGAGACCGGGCACCGCGGATGGTCGAGCACGTATCCGACGCGGTAGTCGGCGAGGCGGGCCCCGCGGGCGGGCGGTAGCGTCCAGCGCCAGGCCCGCGCCTCGTCGCCGTCGGGGCCGCCCAGCACCTCGAGCGCGGCCCGCAGGTCGGCGGCGGAGCGCGCGAGGGGGCCCGCCACCGGCAAGGTCGACGGCGGTCCCGCCGGGACGCCGGGCGGCGGCGGGATGTGGCCCCGCATCGGCACCACGTCGAGGGAGGGCTTGTGGCCGTAGACCCCGCAGAAGTGCGCGGGGATGCGGATCGACCCGGCCAGATCGCTGCCGGGCTCGAGATAGGTGAGCCCCGCCGCGAGGGCGGCCGCGCCGCCGCCCGTCGAGCCGCCCGGAGTCCGGGTGACGTCCCAGGGATTGTTGGTCTGCCCGTACACCGCGTTGAAGCTCTGCCAGTCGGCCGCGAACAGGGGCACGTTCGTCTTGCCCAGGATCACCGCGCCCGCGGCCCGCAGCCGCGCCACCACCGCCGCGTCGCGCGCGGGCACGTAGCTGCGCAGGACGGGCGAGCCCGCGGTGGTCGTGACGCCCGCGACCTCGAAGGTGTCCTTGACGGTGGCGGGCACGCCGTGGAACGGGCCCCACCACTCGCGGCGCGCCCGCGCCTCGTCGGCGGCGCGCGCCCGCGCGATCGCGTCCGGCGCGAGGGCCACCATCGCGTTCAGCTTGCCGTTGTGCTGCTTGATCCGATCCAGGATCCGGGTGGTCAGCTCGACCGACGAGATCCGCCCCTCGCGGATCGCGCGCGCCGCCTCCAGCGCGGAGGCGAAGTCGAGATCGGCGGCGGCCCCGCGGGCCGGGCGCGCCGCCCCGAGAGCGGCGCCCGCGAGAGTCGCCCCCGCGGCCAGGAACGCCCGGCGGGTGAGCGTCACGGCGCCTCGTCGCCCGGCGTGGGCATCGTCCGCCCGGTGGACGGCCGGGCCGGGAAGCGCGCGAGCGCCGCCTCGTCGAGCTCGATGCCGAGCCCGGGCCGCGCGGGCACCGCGATGTGTCCCGCCCGCACCTCGAACGGAGGCCGGGCGATCTCGCGGCCGCGGGCCTCGAAGTTCACGAAGTACTCGGTGATGAGGAAGTTGGGGATGGCGGCCGAGACGTGCGCGGTCGCGGCCAACCCCACCGTGGTGCTGTTGTAGTTGTGGGGTGAGACGGCGACCAGCGAGGGCTCCGCCATCTGGGCGATGGCGCGCAGCTCCAGGATCCCGCCGCAGTTGCACACGTCGGGGTTCACGATGTCGGCGGCGCGGAGCTCGAAGGCGCGGCGGAACTCGCTGCGGGTGTAGAGCTCCTCGCCGGTGACGACCGGGATCGCGATCTGGCGCCGGCACTCCGCCAGCGCCTCCAGGTTGGTGGACGATACCGGCTCCTCGTACCAGAAGGGGCGGAAGCGCTCCATCGCCCGGGCGAGGCGGACCGCGTGCATGGGGGCCAGGCGCCGGTGCACCTCGATCAGCAGGTCCACCTCCGGGCCCACCGCCTCGCGCACCGCGGCCACGTTGGCCACCGCCTGCTCCTCGACGGCGCGGCCGATGTGGGTGCGCCACGGGCCCGGGAACGGATCGAACTTGAGGGCGCCGAAGCCACGGGAGACCGTGTCGCGCGCCCGCGCCGCGTACTCGGTCGGGGTCTTGGCGCTGCCGTACCAGCCGTTGGCATAGACCCGCACCCGCTCGCGGCAGGGCCCGCCCAGCAGGGTGTGCACCGGGACCCCGTGCCGCTTGCCCGCGATGTCCCACAGCGCCTGCTCGAGGCCGCTCACCGCGCTCCAGAAGTCCATCGCGCCGCGCTTGGCCGCGAAGTCGTGATAGGCCCAGTGCACGAAGTGGGTGATGTGGGCGGGGTCGCGGCCCACCAGGTAGCCGCCGATCGCCTCCACCAGGGCCACGATGCTCCGGTCGCGATCGGCCTGGGTGTAGCACTCGCCCCAGCCGTGCGGGCCGCCGTCGGTCTCGACCTTGACGAAGCAGAGGTTCTTGCCGCCGCCGAGGTCGGCGAGGAACGGGGTGACGCGGCTGACGCGCATGAGTGGCGAACGCTCCGGCGCCGATCGTACCAGAATCGGGCGGCACCGAGCCGGCATGATACGATGCCTCGCGGTTGCCCAGCGCTCATGCACGCTCCGACAGAGACGTCGCGGCGCGGCTCGGTCCGCGCGAAGCTCCTGGCCACGCTCTTCGTGGCCCAGGTCTGCGGCAGCACCGGCCACGCCATCGGCCTCGCCGTCGGCAGCATCATGGCGGCCAGCATCACCGGCACCAACACCTGGTCGGGGGTGCCGGTCGCGGTGGGCGCGCTCGGCACCGCGCTGGCGAGCTGGCCTCTCTCCCACCTGATGGCGCGCGCGGGCCGCCGGCCGGGCCTCGCCCTCGGCTACGGCCTCGCGGTGCTGGGCGCGATCCTCGGCCTCCTCGGGGTGGCCGGCGGGAGCTTCACGGTCATGCTGGTCGGCATGACCCTCTTCGGGGTGGCCAGCACCTCCAACCTGCTCGCCCGCTACGCCGCCGCCGACGTCAGCCCGGGCGCGCAGCGCGGCCGCGCGATGGGCTTCATCGTCTGGGGCTCCACGGTGGGCTCGATCATCGGCCCCAACCTGATGGCGCCCGCCCTCACCCTGGGCGCGCTCCTCGGCGTGCCCGCGGCCGCGAGCGCCTTCCTGATCAGCGTGGCCGGCTACGCGGTGGCCGGCCTCCTGGTCACGCTCTTCCTGCGTCCGGATCCGCTCGCGATCGCGCGTGAGATGCACGAGGCGGTGGCGGTGGGCGCCCCCGGCGGCCCCGCGCGCGGCCTCGGCGCGATCCTGTCCGACACGCGCGTGCAGCTCTCGCTGACCACCCTGTCCATCAGCCAGTTCGTGATGATCAGCACCACGTCCACCTCGCCGCTCTACCTGCACGACCAGGGGCACGCGGTGGGGACCATCGGGCTCGCGGTTTCCCTGCACCTGGCCGGCATGTACGTGGCCTCGCCGCTGTCGGGCTGGCTCGCCGATCGCTTCGGCCGGATGCCGGTGATCGGCGCGGGCGCGCTGCTGCTGATCGGCGCGGTCGGCCTGGCCGGGCTCGCTCCGGGCGCCGCGGCGGTGCCGGTGATCCTGGGCCTCTTCCTGAACGGGGTCGGCTGGAACCTCGCGTTCGTGGCGGGCAGCGCCCTGCTGACCGACGCTCTCGCGCCGGCCGAGCGCGCCCCGATTCAGGGCTTCGCGGATCTGCTCATGGGTCTCATGGGCGCGGTCGGCTCGGCCGCGGGCGGGATGATCCTGGGCCTCTGGGGCTTCGCCATCCTGAACGCGGTGGGCGCCGCGCTCGTGCTCGGCCCGCTCGTGGTCGCCCTGCTCCGCCGGCCCGCGCCCGCCTCGCTCTCGAGCCCGAGCTGATGCGGCGCTCCGCCGAGCTCCGCTACCTCGGAGCCGGCACCCTGCTGAACTCGGTCGGCATGATGGGCGAGGTGGTCGTCCTGGGCTGGCTGGCCCTGGAGCTGACCGACTCGCCGTTCCTGGTCGGCGCCGCCATGGGCGCGCGCGCACTGCCGCTCTTCTTCGTCGGTGTGCCCGCCGGGGTGATCGCGGACCGGGCCGCACGCCCACGCCTGCTCGCGGCCACCGGCGTGGGCCAGGCCCTCACCACCGGGCTGATGGGCGTGCTGGTCCTGACCGGCGCGGCCGGGCTCGGCCAGCTCATCCTGCTGACCCTGGTGGGCGGCAGCCTGCGCGGGCTCGAGCACGCGGCGCGGCAGAGCTACGCCCACGACGTGGTCGGCGCCTCCGGGCTGGTGAGCGGCCTGGCCGTCCTCGGCGTGGCCATGCGCGCGGGCTGGCTGGTCGGCTCGCTCGGGGCCGGCGCGATGATCGCGCGGTACGGCTCGGGTGCCGCCTACCTGGTGGTGGCCGCCGCGTACCTGGCCGGCGCCCTCGCGATCCTCCCGGCGCGGGCGTTGGCCCCGGCCGCGCCGGCCGGCGCCGGCTCGATGTGGAAGGGCGTCACCGGTTTCGTCGAGGCGGTGAACCGCGACCGCATGCTCCTGGTGCTGATGATGCTCACCGCCGGCGCCGAGGTGCTCGGCTTCGCCCACCAGGCGGTGCTGCCGAGCCTGGCCCGCGACGTGCTCCACGCCGGCCCCGAGGGGCTCGGCGTCCTGAACGCGGCGCGCTCGGTGGGTGGCATCCTGGGCCTGCTCGCCTCCCTGCGCGGCGTCACCCACGGCGGGGGCGCCCTGTTCGTCGCGGTGCTCGTCTCCTTCGGCGCCAGCCTGATCGGGCTGGGCGCGGCCCCGTACCTGGTCGGCTTCACCGGGGTGGTGCTCCTGGTGCTGGTGGCCAACGCGGCGGGCGCCCTCGCGGACCTCCTCGCCCAGAGCCTGCTCCAGCTGCGCGTGCCCGAGCACCTGCGCGGCCGCGCCGGCGGCGCCTGGGTGGTGGCGATCGGGCTGGCCCCGCTCGGCCAGGTGCAGATCGGCGCCCTCGCCTCGCTGTGGGGCGTGAGCGCGGCGCTGGGCGCGAGCGGCCTCGGCCTCGTCGCCCTCGCGGGCGCCACCGCGCTGCTCTACCCCCGGCTGCGCGCGCTCTGAGCGGCCCCACCCTCCGCACGGGCGCGCCGTTGCCAGGGCCTTGCCCCCACTGGTAGGCTCAAGCGTCGTGACCGAGATGCGAGAGGGAGGACCCATGGCGGGGACGAGCGCGTCCGAGATGGCGCGGGACATCGTGGTGGCCCTGATCCAGACCGGCAAGATCCCCTTCGACGCCGACCCGAAGAAGCAGGGCGACTGGCTCGGCAACCTCTTCAAGGCGGTGCACCAGAAGATGGTCGTGCAGAGCGCCCTCGAGCTGATGGTCGAGGAGCAGCTCAAGAGCTTCGACCTCGACGACCTGCGCCAGCTGCGCGAGCTGCTCGACGCGGAGATCGCCGCCCGCAGCTGACCCGGCCGCCCCCGGCCTTGCGCACGGTGCGGGGGCGCGGTAGAAGTGGAGGGCCCGCCGGACGCTCCGGCCGAGCCAAACGCACGGCCCCAGGAGGAAGCCATGTCCCGGATCAAGCACATCGCGCTCTCGACCCAGGATCCCGAGAAGACGGCCCGCTTCTACGTGGACGTGTTCGGCCTCAAGCAGATCGGACGGGTGGATCACCCGGCGGTCAGCGGCTTCTTCCTGAGCGACGGCGAGCTGAACCTGGCCGTGCTGAAGTTCAAGAACGACGCGGTGGCCGGGGCCGAGCGGGGCAAGGGCTTCTCGGGCATCCACCACATCGGCTTCCAGGTGGACAGCCTCGAGGCGATCGCGGAGCGGCTGGCCGCCGCCGGCTCGGAGCGGCGCGACGACGTCAACGAGGCCCTGGGCGTCGGTCACGGCGACCAGCGCCATGCCAACGTCGAGGTCAAGTACGGCGGCCCCGACGGGGTGATGCTGGACGTCTCCGAGACCGGCTGGGTCGGCACCTCCAGCTTCCGGCCGCAGTAGCCCGCTCCCCGATGCCCAGGCGCGTCGAGGGCAAGGCCGCGATCGTCGTCGGAGGCGGGCAGACCCCGGGGCAGACCGTCGGCAACGGCCGGGCCACCGCCATCGTGCTGGGCCGGGAGGGCGCGCGCGTCTGTGTGGTGGATCGTGTCCTCGCCTCCGCCCAGGAGACCGCGGACCTGATCAAGGGCGAGGGCGGCGACGCCTGGGCCTTCGCGGCCGACGTCACCCGGGAGGACGACGTCCGGCGACTGGTCGCGGCGGCGCGGGAGCGCTTCGGACGCCTGGACATCCTGCACAACAACGTGGGCGCGAGCCTGGCCCTGGGCGACGCGGGCGCCACCGAGCTCACCGAGGAGGCGTTCGACAAGAGCCTCG
>DATIFV010000204.1:0-11023 GCA_035455085.1 Candidatus Methylomirabilota bacterium
GCCCTGGGCGACGCGGGCGCCACCGAGCTCACCGAGGAGGCGTTCGACAAGAGCCTCGCGGTCAACCTCAAGGCCACCTGGCTCACCTGCAAGCACGCCCTGCCCGCGCTGCGCGAGAGCCACGGCTCGATCGTGAACATCGCCTCGATGGCCGCGTGGAACGCCTACCCGCTGGTGGGCTACAAGACCACCAAGGCCGCGGTGGTCGCCCTCACCGAGAACCTGGCCGCCCACAACGCGCAGTACGGCGTGCGCGCCAACTCGATCCTGCCCGGGCTCATGAACACCCCGATGGCCATCGAGTCGCGCGTGGCCGCGGGGACCCCGCGGGAGGAGGTCATCGCCGCCCGCGACCGGCGCGTGCCCCTCGGCCGGCGCATGGGCACCGGCTGGGACGTGGCCTACGCCGCGCTCTACCTGCACTCCGACGAGGCCGGCTTCGTCACCGGGGTCTCGCTAGCGGTGGACGGCGGCGAGAGCGTCAGCTGGGGGTCGTGATGGCGGGCCCCGACCTGCCCGAGAACGCCTATCGAGTCCGGTCCGAGCGCGGGCAGCTGCAGCTCGGCACCTGGATCACCATGGTCCGCACCCCGGGTGTGCTCACGCTCCTGCAGGCGGCGGGCCTCGACTACGCGCGCCTGGACATGGAGCACTCCCCGTTCTCGATGGAGACGGTGGCGGACATGGCGGCGCTCGCGCGGGCGATGAGCTTCCCCCTGGTGGTCCGGCCTCCCGAGGGCAGCCGCGAGTGGATCACCCGCCTGCTCGACGCCGGGGTGTGGAACCTCCACATCCCCGGGGTCGAGTCGGGCGAGCAGGCGGCGGCGGTGGTGGCGGCCACCCGCTACGCCCCGCTCGGCGAGCGCGGCATGTACGGCTTCGGGCCGCACACCGGCTATCGCGTGCGACCGCCCGCCGAGCACACGGCGGCGGCCAACGCGCGGGTGCACGTGACCGCCATGCTCGAGAGCCGGGGCGCCTTCGAGCGCCTGGACGAGATCGCGGCGGTGCCCGGCATCGACGCCCTCACCATCGGGCCCACCGACCTGGCCCAGAGCCTGGGCGTCCTCGGCGCGCCCTCCCAGTCCAAGGTCCTGCGCGAGCACCGGGTGCGCCTGGCCGAGGCGGCGCGCAAGCACGGCAAGGCGGTGGCGATGGCGGTCGACAGCATCGAGGCGGTGCGTGAGATGCTCGCCCTCGGCGCCACCATCGTGAACTACTCCTCCGACGCCGCCATCCTGCGATCGAGCTACGCGGCGGCGGTCACGGAGATCCGGCAGTCCAAGGAGGCCTCATGAAGATCAAGGCGGTCAACGGCTTCGCGCGCATTCTCAAGGCCGAGGGCACTCCGTGGGTGAGCTGCTACCCGACGAGCCCGGTCAACAACGCCCTCGGCGAGGAGGGCATGCCCATCCTGATGATGGGCGAGGAGCGCTTCGCGGTCGCGGTCGCGGACGGCTTCTCGCGGGTGACCAACGGCCGGCAGATCGGCGTCTGCACCGTCATGGCCGGTCTCAACGCGGCCGGCATCCAGATGGCCTACGGCGCCATCGCCCAGGCCTGGGAGGACTCCTCCCCGCTGCTGGTGATCGCGGAGGGGCTCGGGGTGGGCGCGAGCCGGCACACCCACTTCGACATGGGCGAGGCCTTCAAGTCGGTGACCAAGTGGGTGGGCAAGGTGGACCGCGCCGATCTCATCCCCGAGTACACGCGGCGGGCCTACACCCAGCTGCGCTCCGGCCGACCGGGCCCGGTGCTGCTACTGATCCCGCGCGACCTGGGCGAGTACGAGCCGGACGAGCATCCCTACGAGCCGGTGAAGGGCTGGCGGAGCGGGCCCGATCCGGACGACGTCCGGGCCGCCATCCGGGTCCTCCTCGCCGCCAAGGATCCCCTGCTCCACGTGGGCGAGGGCGTCTGCTACGCCGAGGCCTTCCCGGAGCTCCTGCAGTTCGCGGAGGCGGCCCAGATCCCGGTGCTGACCACGCTCAAGGCCAAGGGCGCCTTCCCCGAGAACCATCCGCTCTCGCTGGGTGTGCGCGGGGCGATGGCCGACCACTTCCTGCGCAAGTGCGACCTGCTCTTCTCGATCGGCTCGAGCCTGTTCCCCGGTCGCTTCAGCCACACCGTTCCGGACGCTCACAAGAAGACCATCGTGCAGTGCACGGTGGACACGCTCGACCTCAACCGGAGCTACGAGACCCGCCACGCGGTGGTCGGCGATGCCAAGCTCACCCTGCAGGCCCTGATCCGGGAGCTGGACAGCCGCGGCGGCCGCAAGGCGCCCGCGGTGCTCGAGGAGATCCGCGGGGTGCGGCAGACCTTCCGGGACAAGTTCCGGCCCTGGCTGGAGTCGAGCGAGACACCGATCAACCCCTACCGCGTCTTCGGCGACCTCATGAAGGTGCTCGACCCCAAGAATTCGTTCCTCACCGCCGACTCCGGCAACACCCGGGACCAGACCAGCACGGTCTACGAGGCGCAGATCCCGCGCGGCTACCTCGGCTGGGGCAACGTCTCCACCCTCGGCTTCAGCCTGGCCGGCGCGGTGGCGGCCAAGCTCGCCTACCCGCAGCGGCAGTGCGTGCACGTGACCGGCGACGCGGGCGTCTGCTACATGATGGGCAACTTCGAGGCGGTGGCCCGCTACAAGATCGGGATCACCACCATCCACATCAACAACGGCGGCTACTCCGGCTACGGCCCCGGCTTCTGGGGCGAGGGGCACGATCCCTACACCTGGAAGGTGTCCGATCACGGCAGCGCGTGCATGGCCGACATGGCGCGCGCGGTGGGCTTCCACGCCGAGGACGTGAGCCAGCCCGCCGAGATCGTCCCGGCGCTCCGGCGCGCCTTCGACGAGAACGCCAAGGGCCGGCCCGCGTTCGTGGAGTTCATCTGCTCGCACCACCGGGTCCACGGCGGCTGGGTGCGGTAGCCGGCTGATGAAGCCGGCGGGCTTCCGGACCGGCCGGTAGCCGGGAGCGAAAAGGAGCTGGACATGGCCGACATCGACGCGTTCTCCAGCGCGACCGCGCTGCTCTCCGCGCTGCGCACCGGGGGCATCGGCGCGGCGGAGCTGACCGAGCTCTACATCCGCCGCATCGAGCGTCACGACGCGCGCCTCAACGCGGTGGTGGTCCGCGACCTCGACCGCGCGCGGCGGCAGGCCCGCGCCGCCGACCAGGCGCGGGCCCGCAACGAGTCGGCGCCCCTCCTCGGCCTGCCCATGACGCTCAAGGAGTCCTTCAACGTGGCGGGCCTCGGCACCACCTGCGGGGTGCCGGACTGGAAGGGCTACGTCTCCCCGCACGACTCGCCCGCCGCCGCGAGGGTCCGGGGCGCGGGAGCCGTGCTCCTCGGCAAGACCAACGTGCCGCCCATGCTCGCCGACTGGCAGTCGGCCAACCCGATCTTCGGGCGCACCAGCAACCCGTGGGATCTCGGCCGGACCCCCGGCGGCAGCAGCGGCGGCAGCGCGGCTGCGCTCGCGGCCGGATTGACCGCGCTGGAGGTCGGCTCGGACATCGGCGGCTCGATCCGCGTCCCCGCGGTCTTCTGCGGCGTGTACGGCCACCGGCCGAGCGAGACCCTGCTGCCCCGCAGCGGCCAGTTCCCGATGCCGCCCATGCCGAACGCGGCCACCGTGATGGGCGTGCAGGGCCCGCTCGCGCGCAGCGCGGAGGACCTCGAGCTGGCCCTGTCGGTGCTGGCCGGCCCCGACGTGGGCGAGGACGTGGCCTGGAAGGTCGCGCTCCCGCCGGCCCGGCGGGAGCGCCTCGCCGACTTCCGGGTGGCGGTGCTGCCGCCGATCCCGTGGCACCCGGTGGACGAGCAGATCTGGGCGGCCCAGCAGGACCTGGTGACCCGCCTGGGCCGGCTGGGGTGCGTGGTCAAGGAGGCGCAGCCGGAGGGCCTCGGCGACCACCGCGAGTACCACGGCCTCTACCGGACGCTGCTCGCGGCGGTGACCGGCGCGCGCACGGACACGGAGACCCGCCGGCAGCGCACCGCGATGTTCCGCGCGGCGGGCGACGATCTGTCGCTCGCCCACGCGCGCGGCTTCGAGGGCTCGGCGGGCGACTACATCCTCTGGCACGGACGCCGCGAGCAGCACCGCGCCGCCTGGCGCGCCTTCTTCCGCGAGTGGGACGTGCTGCTGGCGCCGGCCATCAACGTGCTCGCCTACCCGCACATCGAGCGCGCCTGGCCGATGGACGACAGCGATCTCACGCTCACCCTGACCGTGAACGGCCGGCCCGCGCCCTACCTGCACAGCCTCTGCTATCCCGCGCTGTCCACGGTGCCGGGCCAGCCCTCCACCGCCTTCCCGCTTGGCCTGTCCCGCGAGGGCCTGCCGATCGGGCTGCAGGCGGTCGGCCCCTATCTCGAGGACCTGACCCCGATCCGCTTCACCGCTTTGCTGGCCCGTGAGATCGGCGGCTTCCGCAAGCCCGCCGGCTACGATCAGAGCTAGGATGCTGACCATCGACGGGCACTGCGAGCCCCGCTTCACCGCGGTCCGCGAGCAGTTCGTCCGCAACTTCACGGAGCGCGGTGATGTGGGGGCCGCGGTCTGCGTGTACCTGGACGGGGTGCCGGTCGTGGATTGCTGGGGCGGCCACGCGGACCGGGCCCGGACGCGGCCGTGGACGGCCGACACCATCGTCAGCGTGGCCTCCACCACCAAGGGGATGGTGGCCCTCTGCGCCCACATGCTGGCCGAGCGCGGCAAGCTCGACCTGGACGCGCCGGCCGCGCGCTACTGGCCCGGGCTCGCCCGGGCCGGCAAGGCGCACATCCCGGTGCGCTGGCTGCTGAGCCATCGCGCGGGCCTGCCCGCGATCCGCCGCGCCCTGCCGGCCGCGGCGCTCTTCGACTGGACCGCCATGACCGAGGCGATCGCGGAGACCGCGCCGTGGTGGACGCCGGGCGAGCGGCACGGCTACCACGCGATCACCTTCGGCCACCTGATCGGCGAGATCGTCCGCCGCGTGGACGGCCGCTCCGTCGGGGCCTTTCTGCGCGCCGAGGTCACCGGTCCGCTGCGGGCGGACTTCTTCATCGGCGTGCCCGGCGAGGTCGACGCGCGGGCCGCCGAGGTCCTGGCCCCGCCCCCGCCGCCCGCCGGGGAGGCCACGATCTGGGACACCATCCTCGCCGATCCCGAGTCGGTCTCCGGCCGCACGTTCCTGAACCCGCCGCGCCCGCCCGACCTGGTCAACACCCGCGCCTGGCGCGCGGCGGAGATTCCCGCCGCCAACGGCCACGGGAGCGCCCGCGGTGTGGCCCGCGTCTACGCGGCCCTCGCGCGCGGCGGCGAGCTGGACGGCGTCCGGCTCCTCGCCCCCGCCGCCATCGAGGGCGCCATCGCGGAGCAGTCCCGCGGCCGCGATGCGGTGCTGACGGTGCCGACCCGCTTCGCCAGCGGCTTCATGCTCGGCCTGCCGGGCGGGATCTTCGACTGCGGCCCCGGTCGGCGCAGCTTCGGGCACCCGGGTCGCGGCGGCTCGATCGGGTTCGCCGACCCGGACGCCCGGGTGGGCTTCGGCTACGTCACCAACCAGTACCTGACCGGCACCGCCCGGCACCCGGACCGCCGGGCGGCGAGCCTAGTCGACGCGCTCTACGGCGCGCTCTGATGCCGCCCACGCTCTCGGCCCGCGACTGCCTGCCCCGCGACGCGGACGACGCTCTGCTGATCGGCCGGGCCTGGGTGCCGAGCGAGGACGGCCCCTGCGTGATCGCGGTGCGGGGCCCGGAGGTCGTGGACCTGACCCGCGCGTACCCGACCACCAGCGGCCTCCTGAACGTCGCCACCCCCGCCGCGGTCCGCGCCGCCGTCAAGGCGGCCCCGGTGGTGGCCTCGCTCGAGGCGCTGGCCGCCAACAGCGTCGAGGGCGCGCGCGACACGGCCAGGCCGTGGCTGCTCGCGCCCGCGGATCTGCAGGCGGTCAAGGCCAGCGGCGTGACCTTCGTGGCGAGCCTGCTCGAGCGCGTGATCGAGGAGCGGGCCAAGGGCAACCCGGCGCTGGCCGACGGGGCGCGGCGCGAGATCCAGGCGATTGTGGGCCGCGATCTGCGCGGCATCAAGCCCGGCTCGCCCGAGGCGGCCCGCGTCAAGGACGTGCTGGTGGCCAAGGGAATGTGGTCGCAGTACCTCGAGGTCGGCATCGGGCCGGACGCGGAGCTGTTCAGCAAGTGCCCGCCGATGGCCGCGGTGGGCTCGGGGGCGCGCGTCGGGGTGCACCCGGCCTCGGTGTGGAGCAATCCCGAGCCTGAGCTGGTGCTGGGGATCAACCGCGACGGCGCCATCGTGGCGGTCACCCTCGGCAACGACGTCAACCTGCGCGACGTCGAGGGGCGGAGCGCGCTGCTGCTCGGCCGCGCCAAGGACAACAACGCCTCGTGCGCGATGGGCCCCTTCTTCCGGATGCTCGACGAGCGCTTCACCCTCGACCACGCGCGCGGGGTGACCTTCGAGACGGTGGTGGAGGGGCCGGACGGCTTCCGGATCGCGCACACCACCCGGGTCGCCGAGATCGGTCGCGACCTGAGCGAGCTGGCCGGCCAGGCCATCGGCCGCTACCATCGCTACCCGGACGGGCTCGTGCTGTTCATCGGGACCATGTTCGCGCCGACCGCCGACCGGGGCGCGCCGGGCAGCGGCTTCACCCACAAGTGGGGCGACCGCGTCGGCATCGATTCGCCCCAGATCGGCCGCCTCGTCAACGAGGTCGTGGCCTGCGACGCGGCCGAGCCGTGGTCCTTCGGGACCGGGGCGCTGATGGCGAGCCTCGCCCGGCGCGGGCTCCTGCGCGCTTGACCGGCTTGCGCCCGGGCTTGCCGCCGAGCGGGGCGGCGCTCACCAGGATGAAGACGACCAGGCAGGGCTGATCGCTCCGGTTGCTCCAGGCGTGGTTGGTCCCGCGCTGCACGAGGGTGTCGCCCCCCCGCATCAAGGTCTCGCCCTCGTCCATCAGGGCCCAGATCTCGCCGGACAGCACGATCGCGTAGTCCACCGTGTCGGTCTTGTGCATGCCCGGGTGCCGGGAGGCGTCCGGGTCCATCGCGTGGTGGGCACCCATCGCGGCGAAGGCCGCCTTGCGGTCGAAGCCGCCCGGGGCCCGGTCGGGCGGGAACTCCACGACCCTGAAGATGACCCCGCCCCGCGGCGGCTCCAGCACCACGGGGCGCGCGGCCCCGTCGGCCTGACCCGCGTTGGACGCGGGCACGCGGTCGGTGACCCAGAGGTTCGTGAGCCCGAAGTCGGGCCGGCCCGGGATCGTGAGCACGTGGGGCGACGGCCCGTCGCTCACGAAGATCGAGCGCCCCTTCGCGTCGTGACCGGTGACGATGCGGCGGATCGGCTTGATCATGGTGTCACCTCCGGCCGGGACTATACACCGGATCGGGACCAGCTAGCTCCGCGCTGCCGTCCTCCCGCTCGGCCGGCCGACCACGATGTCCCGGACATCCTGCTCGGTGAACGGGGCCCGCAGCACCGGCAGGCGCCGCCGAGGGGATATCTCCCACGCGGCATCTCCACCGGGCGCCGCGGCGACGACGAGGACCTGCCGAGGACGGGCGGCCTGGCTCCGCGAGGGGAGACGAAGCGACGCGGCCAGGGCCGCCGCCCGCACCTCTTCCGTCTCGGTGAACACCACGTCGTACTCGCGCAGCGCGAGCAGATCGAGGGCGTCCCGCTCGTCACGCGCCCGGTCGACCACATGCCCGTCTTCCCACAGGGCTTCGTGGATGAACTCCCAGACCTGCGGGTCCTCCGTCAGCACCAACACCAGGAGCGAGCGCACACCGTACTGTCCGACGCAGGACTGATTCTGTCCACTTCCTGTTGAGTAACACAGTAATTCCGAGTTAGAAATAATCTCCATGGAGCTCCATCACCTGCGAGCCTTCGTGGCGGTGGCCGACACCCTGCACTTCGGGCGCGCGGCCGAGAGCCTCAGCATCTCCCAGCCGCCCCTGAGCCGCCGCGTCGCGGAGCTCGAGCGCATCATCGGGGCCCGCGTCTTCGAGCGGACGCGGCGGAGCGTCCGCTTGAGCGACGTCGGGCGGGCGCTGCTCGGCGAGGCCCGGGCCATCCTCGGTCAGGTGGATCGCCTGGCCACCGTCGCCGCCCAGGTGCGGCACGGAGAGATCGGCCATCTGGCGGTCGGCCTCGCCGCCGGGGTAGACTTCACCCCGCTCCTGCTGACCATCCGGGACTACGGCGAGCGCTACCCGGGCATCCGGCTCGACCTGCAGGGCCTGCCCTCCCCTGAGCAGATCGTAGGGCTTCGCGAGGGGTGGCTGCATGTGGGGCTGCTGCGGCCGCCCCTCACCGACCGCTCGCTCGTGGCCGAGCGGATCCTGTCCGAAGAGATCCTCGTCGCGTTGCCCGAGCATCATCCGCTCGCCCGCCGGGCGCGCGTGGCCACGGTCGCGCTCAGGTCCGAGCCATGCGTCCTGTTCAAGCGGCAGCGGGGCCCCGCCTTCTACGATTCCCTGATCACGTTGTGCCGGAAGGCGGGCTTCTCCTTGAACGTGAAGTACGAGGTCGATCGCTTCGAGACCGTGCGAGGCTTCGTCGCCGCTGGGGTGGGATTCGCCTTCGTCCCCTCATCCCTCCGGACCCTGCCGTCTCCCGGCGTCACCTATCGACGCCTTCACCCCGATCCCCCGCGGATCGACCTGCTGATCGCCTGGCGGCGCGACAACACCGCGCCGCCGGTCCATTCCTTCGTGCAGATGATGCGAAGAGCCGCGCCCCGGCGTGGACCGACCCCGGCGCCCCGGCGCTAGCGGTCGTCTTCGAAGCCGCGCAAGCGCCGCAGCTCCGGGAACAGGCGCATCCAGAGGCCGGCCACCGCGATGGTGCCGAGCCCGCCGAGCAGCACCGCGGGCACCGTGCCGACCAGCGCGGCCATCACCCCGGACTCGAAGGCCCCGAGCTGGTTCGAGGTGCCGGTGAACAGCGAGTGGACCGCGCTCACCCGGCCCCGCATGGCGTCCGGGGTGCGGATCTGGGCCAGCGACATGCGGATCACCATGCTGATCACGTCCGCCGCCCCGAGGACCGTGAGCGCGATGAGCGAGAGCGCGAAGCTGGTCGAGAGGCCGAACACCACCGTGGCCGCGCCGAAGACCAGCACCGAGCGGAAGAGGGCCGGGCCGAGCCGGCGCTCGAGCGGGTGGCGGGCCAGGAACACGGACGTGGCCAGCGCGCCCACCGCCGGAGCCGAGCGAAGTAGGCCGAGGCCGGCCGGGCCCACCGCCAGGACGTCTCGGGCAAAGATGGGCAGGAGCGCGGTGGCACCGCCCAGCAGCACCGCGAAGAGATCGAGCGACATCGAGCCGAGCAGGATCCGCTGGCTCCGGATGAAGGCCACTCCCGAGAACACCGCCGCGAGCGTGAACGGCTCGCGCCCCCGCGGCAGGCCGGCGACCCGCACCGCCGCCGCGAGCGCGCCGGCGAGCCCGCCCATCGCGGCCGCCGCGAGGTAGGCGGGCCCCGCCCCGAGCACGTAGAGCAGGCCGCCCAGCGCGGGGCCGACGATCTGGGCGGTCTGCCCCGCCGACACGACCCACGCCATGGCCGGGGCGATCAGCCCGCGCGGCACCACCTCGGGCACCAGCGCGGTCATCGCGGGGTTCTCGAAGGCCTGGGCCGCGCCGAGGACGGCCACCAGCGCGAGGATGCTGGCCCGGCTCTGCCAACCCCCGAGCGAGGCCGCCGCGAGGGCCGCGGCCGCCGCCGCCTTCACGACCTCGCAGGCGACCACGATCCGGCGCCGGTCGCAGCGGTCGGCCACCTGGCCCACGACCAGGGTCAGCAGCACCATCGGCACGAACTGCACGAGGCCGACCCAGCCGAGATCGAGCGCGCGACCGGTCAGCTCGTAGAGCTGCCAGCCCACCGCGACCCCCAGCATCTGGAAGCCCACGCTGGCCAGGACCCGGGCGCTCGACAGCAGGGCAAACGGCGGATGCCGCAGCAGCGACCGCGCGCTCGGAGCGATCGCCGTCTCCTACGCGGTCAGGAGCACACCCGCCGGCGGCTCAAAAAGGTCCGGATGCGAGGCGGCGCCCGACGGCCGCACGCGAGGCGTGGTCTCTCCACGTTGAGCGTGCGGCCGAGGGCGCCAACGAAGCAGATGGGCCTTTTTCAGCCGCCGGGGCTACCGGTTGGCGCGGGCGAGCACCGCGTGCAGGAGGACGTTGACTCCCGGCGAGGTGTAGTCCAGCTCGGCGTGCTCGGCCTCGTTGTGCGAGATGCCGTCGCGGCACGGGGTGAAGATCATCGCGGTCGGCGCGACCCGGGAGATGTAGTAGGCGTCGTGCCCGGCCTGGCTCAGGATGTCGCGGTGGCGGACCCCGAGCTGCCCGGCCGCCTCCCGGATCAGCCGCATGCAGCCGGGATCGAAGCGCTCGCTGCCGAACTGCCACTCCCCCGCGATGGTCATCTCCACGTTGGCCTGCCGGGCGCACTCGGGGATCGCCGCCTTCACCTCCGCCCACATCCGGTCGGCCACCGCGCGGTCGGCGTGGCGCACGTCGCAGGTGAGCTGGGCGTACTCGGACAGGATGCCCGCCTTGTTCGGCCACGCCACCAGGCGGGCCACCGTGGCCTTGCCCTCGCTGGCGTGGTACTTCCAGCCCACGTCGTTGACCGCGACCGCGAGCATGGCCGCGCCCACCAGCGCGTTGCGCCGCCGGTCCATCGGGGTCGGCCCCGCGTGGGCGGTTTCGCCGTGGACGTCGACGTGCATGCCGCGGGTGGCATAGCCGCCCACCACGATGCCGACCGGCACCGCTTCGCGGTCGAGGATCGGCCCCTGCTCGATGTGCAGTTCGAAGTACGCGTCGATCGAGCGTCCGCCCACCGCGGCCTTGCCGTTGTAGCCGATGCGCTCGAGCTCGGCCCCGAACTGACGGCCGTCGTCATCGCGCAGGGCGAGGACCCAGTCCACGTCGAAGACTCCCGCGAAGGCGCCGGAGGCCACCATCGGAGGCGTGAAGC
>DATIFV010000205.1:0-2620 GCA_035455085.1 Candidatus Methylomirabilota bacterium
ATTCGCACCATCGCGCGCGGCTGCGCCAACACCGCGATGACCGTGCACATGCACTCCACGGTCATGCGCTTCATCGACGCGCTGGGCAGCGAGGCGCAGAAGCGCCGGTACTTCGGGGAGGTGCTCGATCACGGGCGGCTCTTCGGGAGCTGGGGCAGCGAGCCGGCGGTGAGCCTCTCCCGGAGCTTCCTGATGGAGACGACCGTCCGCCCGGACCGCGACGTCTACGTGGTGGACGGCGTGAAGCACTTCTGCACGATGGCCCTGGGCGCCTCGCACTACATGGTCTGGTGCGCCCTGGAGGGCGGCACCGACATGAGCAAGGCGCTGCTCCAGGTGCTCGTGCCCGCCGATGCCCCCGGCATCGTCACCGACGGCAGGTGGAACACCCTCGGCATGCGCGCCACCTTCAGCCCCTCGGTCACCTTCACCGGGGTGCGGGTGCCGAAGGACGCGGCGCTGGGCGACCCGGGCACCGCCCTCAAGGTGGGGGTGGTGGAGAGCTTCGCCCTCGGCTACGCCGCGGTCTACCTTGGCATCGCGGAGGGCGCGCTCACCTTCGCGATCGACTACGCCAAGAAGCGCGTGGTCAAGCCCGAGAACATCCCGGTGGCCCACGACCCGGCGGTGCAGCGCCACATCGGCGAGCTGTCCGCCCATCTGGACGGCGCCCTTCTGGTGCTGGCCGACGCCGCGGCGCGCTGGGACGCCGCCGACGTGCTGGGGCGCGGGGTGCTCGGCAACCAGGCCAAGTACCTCGCCACCGAGGTCGGGCTCGCGGTCACCTCCAAGGTGATCCAGGTGGTCGGCGGCCGCGGGGCCTACCGGGAGTTCCCGGCCGAGCGGGCTTTCCGGGACCTGCGCACCTCGACCCTGATGCCGCCCACGGTGGACCGCATGCTCGAGGGGATCGGCAAGAACGTGCTCGGCATCGAGGCGGGCATGTTCAAGATCTCCGAGTAGGTCCGCAGGCCGACGACCCTGACGCCCCTCTCGCATCCGCTCGGCTCGCCTTCGGCTGCGCCTCGCCCTGCTCGGAGCGACGTGGTCGGCAGCCTCCTGCGGCCCGAGCCCCTCAAGGCGGCGCGCCGGCGCGCGGAGCGGGGCGAGCTGACCGCGGCCGAGTTCAAGCGGATCGAGGACGCGGCGGTCGACGAGGCGGTGCGCCTGCAGGAGGCGGCCGGGCTCGACGTGATCACCGACGGCGAGCTCAGGCGCTACGCCTTCTTCGGCCATCTCATCGACGCCCTCGACGGCTTCGACAAGCTGGGCGGCTGGGCCATCCCCTTCCACAACGAGCAGGGCGAGCGGCTCGTCTTCCAGCGGCCGGTGGTGGTGGATCGGCTGCGCTGGCGCCGGAGCATGTGCGCCGAGGAGTTCGTCTACCTGCGCGCCCGCGCGACCCGGCCCACCAAGGTCACCCTGATCAGCAGCCAGCAGGCCGCCGCCTACTACGATCCGGAGAAGTCGGCGGGCGCCTACCCCACGCGCGACGCCTACCTGGCCGACGTCGTGGACCTGACGCGCCGGGAGGTTGAGGCGCTGGCCGAGCTGGGCTGCACCTACATCCAGATCGACGCGCCCCAGTACGCGGCGCTGCTGGACCCGGAGCTGCGGGAAGGCTACCGGCGGCGCGGGAGTGACCCGGACCGCCTGATCGACGCGTGCATCGAGATGGACAATGCGGTCATCGGCGCGGTGATCGGCCGCCATCCCGGCGTCACCTTCGGGCTGCACATCTGCCGCGGCAACAACCAGTCCATGTTCTACGCCAGCGGCGGCTACGAGCCGATCGCCCGCGTCTTCGCCCGGAGTCGCTTCCACCGCTTCCTGCTGGAATACGACGACCGGCGCTCGGGCGGCTTCGAGCCGTTGCGCGCGGTGCCGGAGGACCGCACGGTGGTGCTCGGTCTGGTGACGACGAAGGCGGCGCGGCTCGAGCCGATCGCGGAGCTGGAGGTTCGTGTCGCCGAGGCGGCCCGCTTCGTCCCGCTGGAGCGGCTGGCCCTGAGCCCGCAGTGCGGCTTCGCCTCCACCCTGGAGGGCAACCGGATCTCGCCGGAGGCGCAGGAGGCCAAGCTCCGCCGCGTCGCCGAGGCCGCGCGGCGCATCTGGCCGCGCGACGCGCGATGAGACGGGGTCAGGTCTTGAATTACGACATTTCCCCGCGATGCGGCGACTCACCGATCAGCCGAAAAATGTCGTAATTCAAGACCTGACCCCCGCGGGGGCGTCGGAGGGCTTGGCGGCGGGGGCCGGGGTGGCGGAGGACTTGCCGGCGCCGGTCACCAGCCGGAGGACCGCGGGCGAGAGCTTCGGGTCGAGCGTGTCGCGGATGCCGTCGCCGAGCAGGTTGAACGCGAGCACCGTGATGGTGATCGCCGCCCCCGGGAAGAGCACCAGCCACCAGTGCGGCACCAGCCCGGTGATCGCATCGGCCAGCATGTTGCCCCACGTGGGCGTGGGGGGCGGCACCCCGACGCCGAGGAAGCCCAGCGCGGCCTCGATCACGATCGCGACCCCGAGGTGGGTGGTGGCGAGGACCAGGTAGGGGGCCACGCACTGCGGCAGCACGTGCAGGGTCATGACCCGCAGCTGCGAGGCCCCGGCCGCGCGCCCC
>DATIFV010000206.1:0-2028 GCA_035455085.1 Candidatus Methylomirabilota bacterium
CGCCAACCAGGCAAGCGTCTCACCTGCCCAGGTCGGTGACAACCGCGCCCGCGCCCCCCTGGTTCCCGGAGCTATCGCGCGGGCTCGGGATCGAGCGTCACCGCAATCTGCTCCTGGTCGCGGCGGAGGATCAGGGGCAGCGGCCCGTCGGGCCCGGCGGCGAGCAGCGCCTCGCGGACCGCGGCCAGGGTCACGACCGGCCGGCCGTTGACCTCGGTGAGGACGTCGCCCACTTGCAAGCCTGCGCGCTCGGCCGGGCCCCGCCCAGCTCCGGCTGCCCCTCGGGATCGCGCACCAGGAAGCCGTACTCGGCGGCCACCCGGTCGGCGGCCATCGTGTCCGGCATGGCGCCCACCTGCACCTGCACCGGCCGCCGGCCCTCCTCGGACCGGAGGACCGTGAGGCGCACCGTCTCCCCCACCGATGTCGAGGCGATGGCGCGCTGGAGGCTCCGGGTGTCGACCACCGGCCGGTCGCGGAAGGCCACCACGAGGTCCCCGTTTCGCAGGCCGGCGGCCGCCGCGGGGGTCTCCTTGATGACCTCGACGATCACCGCCCCGAAGCCCTCGCGCATGCCGAAGCGCTTGGAGATCTCCTCCATCTCCTGCTCGGAGAGGTCGCGGATGCGCACCCCGAGCCAGCCCCAGCGCGTGGCCGCGTCGACCGGCGGGGCGAGCGCGGCCAGGAGCAGCGCGATGGAGACGAGCGCCCGTGTCACGCGCGCCCGCCCTCGCCGGTCAGGTGGCTCAGCAGGTCGTCGAGCGCGGCGGCCAGCCGCTCCAGCCGCCGCTGCACGTGCAGCTCCTCCAGCAGGGCCTGCCGGGTCGCGGCGCTCGGCACGAGCGTCGAGGCGATCTGGTCGCACAGCCGGCCGGGCTCGGTGAGCGCGTCGAGGCTCTCCTGGAGCTCGGCTCCCGAGCGGCCCACGGTGGCCAGGATCTGCGCGGAGCGGCTCCTGACCCGGCCGGCCAGCGCCGCGACCGCGGGGGCGTCGGCGCCGGTGTCCTCGAGCGGGGTGGCCGCCACCATGCGGTAGAGGGTATCCGCGGGCAGCTCCCGGTCGATGCGCGCCCGGCACTGGCCCTGCAGCAGGAGGTTGTACCGGCCGGTGGCCATCCGCTCCCACTGCACGATGCGCCCCACCCCCATCACCTCGTACACCGCCGGGCGACCCTCGTAGGCGTCCTCGTAGCCCGGCCGCAGCCCCACCACCGCGAGGCGCCGGTCGCGCGAGAGACAGTCGGTGATCATCGCACGGTAGCGCGCCTCGAAGATGTGCAGCGGCAGCATCGTGTGGGGGAAGAACGTGAGGTCCGGGAGAGGAAAGATCGGGAGCGAGATCTGGGTCGCCACCCTCGTCCTCCGGCGGACTACCGCAGGTCGGGGAGCTTGAGCGCGGCCACCGCCTCCACTCGCGCGACCGCCGCGGCCGCGATGCTCCGGAACGCCTTGGCCTGCGCGGAATCCGGATGGCCGACCGTGATCGGCACTCCGGCGTCACCGCCGGCACGCGTGTCCATCTCGAGCGGGATCTGGCCCAGCAGCGGCACCCCGAACTCCTCGGCCACCCGCTGGCCGCCGCCCTCGCCGAAGATCGGGTAGCGCCGCCCGGTGTCGGGAGCGATGAAGTAGCTCATGTTCTCGACGATGCCGAGGATCGGCACGTTGAGCTTGCGGAACATGCCGAGCGCCTTGCGCACGTCGAGGAGCGCGACGTCCTGCGGGGTCGTCACCATGACCACCCCGGAGAGCGGCACCACCTGCGAGAGCGAGAGCTGGGCGTCGCCGGTGCCGGGCGGCATGTCGAAGACGAGGTAGTCGAGCGGCCCCCAGTTGACGTCGCGGAGGAACTGCTGGACCGCCGAGTGGATCATCGGGCCGCGCCAGACGAGGGCCTCGCGCTCGGCCACCAGGAGCCCGATCGACATGATCTTGATGCCGTGGGCCTCGACCGGGATGATCTTGTTGTCGAACATTCCGGGGCGCCCCTTGGCGCCCATCATCAGGGGCACGTCGGGCCCGTAGACG
>DATIFV010000207.1:0-46022 GCA_035455085.1 Candidatus Methylomirabilota bacterium
GTGAAGGTCCGCATCGCCATCAAGCAGAAGGACGCGCGCATCGTGCCCGACATGGGGGCGCGGGTGGGCTTCCTCGACCCGAAGCCGGCGGGCGCGGCGTCCCCCACGCCCGGGGTCCTGGTTCCCGCGGAGGCGGTGCGCAGCGATGAGGCCGGACCCGCGATCTTCGTCTACGCGGGCGGCAAGGTCGAGCGCCGGAGTGTCACTCTGGGGCCGGATGGCTCCGGCCAGCGCCGGGTGCTCAGCGGCCTGCGCGAGGGGGAGCGGGTGGTCCTGGCCCCGCCGGCCACGCTGGCCGACGGCCAGGCGGTGAAGCCGGCCGAAGGCCGGTGAGCCCGATGGCCGCCCTCGTCGAGATCCGCGGCGTCACCAAGGTCTACCGGCGCGGGCGCGAGCGGATCGAGGTCCTGCACGGCATCGACCTCGATATCCCGGGCGGCGACTTCGTGGCGCTGATGGGGCCGTCGGGCTCCGGCAAGACCACCCTGCTCAACCTGATCGGCGGGCTCGACAGCCCGACCGGCGGCAGCATCACGGTGCAAGGGCGCCGCATCGACCAGCTCTCGGGGGGCGAGCTGGCCGCCTGGCGCGCCGAGCACGTCGGGTTCGTCTTCCAGTTCTACAACCTGCTGCCCGCGCTGACCGCCCAGCGCAACGTGGAGCTGCCCCTGCTGCTGACCGACCTCTCCGCCGCCGAGCGCCGGCGACGGGCCCGCATCGCGCTCACCCTCGTCGGCCTCGAGGACCGGGCCCGCCACAAGCCCCGGGAGCTCTCCGGGGGCCAGGAGCAGCGGGTGGCGATCGCGCGCGCCATCGTTTCGGACCCGACGCTGCTGGTGTGCGACGAGCCCACCGGCGACCTGGACCGGGCCACCGCGGACGAGGTTTTGCGACTCCTCCAGATGCTGAATCGAGACCACGGCAAGACGGTGGTGATGGTCACCCACGACCCCAAGGCCGCGGAGTACGCGCGGCGCCGGGTGCACCTGGACAAGGGCACCATGATCCCCGATACGATGACGGGGGAGCCGCTTCCCGCGTGAGATACCTGCCGCTGCTCTGGGCCGGCCTCTTCCGCAAGAAGACCCGGACGACCCTTACCCTCTCGTCGATCGTGGTGGCCTTCGCCCTCTTCGGTCTGCTGCAGGCGGTGGAAGTGGCCTTCGAGTCGGGGGCGGACACCGCCGACGCCAAGCGCCTGCTCACCACCGCGCGCTACTCGATCATCGAGCCGCTGCCCATGGCCTACCAGCGACGGATCGAGCGGGTGCCCGGCGTGGTCGGGGTGGCCTTCGCGGACTGGTTCGGGGCCAAGTACCAGAACGAGTCCAACGCCTTTCCGGTCTTCGCGGTGGATCCCGCGCGCTACCTCGACATGTACCCGGAGTTCACGGTGAGCCGGGCGCAGCGCGAGGCCTTCGTCAAGACCCGCACCGGGGCGCTGGCCGGGCAGCGTCTGGTGGACCGCTTCGGCTGGAAGGTCGGCCAGAAGCTCCCGATCAGCTCCGAGATCCACGCCAAGACCGACGGCAGCCTGAACTGGGAGTTCGATCTCGTCGGCACCCTCGACGCCGAGGATCCGGCGGTGCGGGGCAACACCGACGTGGTGCTGATCAACGTGGCCTACTTCGACGAGGCCCGGCAGATCGGCCGGGGCAAGACCGGCTGGTACATCGTGCGGATCGCCGACTCCGGCCAGGCCCGCACCGTCTCCGCCGCGATCGACGCCCTGTTCATGAACTCGCCGGACGAGACCAAGACCCAGCCGGAGAAGGAGTTCGCGCTGGGCTTCGCCAAGCAGATCGGCGACATCGGCGCCCTCGTCACGCGCATCCTGATCGCGGTCTTCTTCACGATCGTGATCCTCACCGGCAACGCGATGGCCCAGTCCATCCGCGAGCGCATCCCGGAGCTGGCCATCCTGAAGACCCTCGGCTTCTCCGACGCCAAGGTGACCGCGCTGGTGCTCGCCGAGGCCCTGCTGCTCCTCGCGCTCGGCGGGGCGATCGGGATGGCCGCGGCGGTGGCCATGATGCCCGCGCTCAACGGCGCCACCGGGGGCCGCTTCCCTCCGCTCTTCGTCGGGCCGGAGACCTGGCTCCTCGCCGCCGCCGTCGCCGCCGCAGTCGCATTGGCCATCGGCCTGCCCCCCGCCCTGCGCGCCAACCGCCTCAAGATCGTGGACGCGCTCTCGGGCCACCAGTAGGGCGGCCGCCGGCCCGATCCATGCGCACGCTGACCCAGGTGGTGGCGATCACCGCTATGAACCTGCACAACCTCCCGCAGCGGGTCGGGACATCGCTGGTGGTGGTGGTGGGCATCGCGGGAGTGGTAGGCGTGCTGGTCTCGGTGCTCGCGATGGCGGAGGGCTTCCGCCACACCCTGGCCAGCACCGGACGGCAGGACCGCGTGGTCATGCTGCGCGCCGGCTCCGACGCGGAGCTGTCGAGCGGGGTCGACCGCGATCAGGCCGCTCTGCTCGCCGCGCTGCCCGGAGTGGCCCGCGACGCGGGCGGCCGGCCCCAGGCGTCGGCGGAGCTGGTGGTCATGGTGGATCTGCCGCGCAAGGGTGAGAGCCACCCCAACAACGTGCCATTCCGGGGCGTGCAGCGCACCGCGTTCTCGATCCGCGACGAGGTGCGGCTGGTCGACGGGCGGCGCTTCGAGCCCGGAGTCCGCGAGGTGGTGGTCGGGCGCAAGGCGGCCGGGCAGTTCGAGGGGCTCGCGATCGGCTCGCGCATCGCCTTCCGCGACAGCGACTGGACCGTGGTCGGCGTCTTCGAGAGCGGGGGCGACGTGCACGAGTCGGAGATCTGGGCCGACGCCGAGGTGGCGATGTCCGCCTTCCGCCGGACCGGCTACCAGTCGGTCACCGCCCGTCTCGCCGACGGCTCCGACGCCGGCCTCGCCGCCTTCCGCGATGCGGTGGCGCGCGACCCGCGCTTCTCGATCAGCGCGCTCCGCGAGCCCGAGTACTACGCCAAGCAGGCCGGCGTGCTCTCCAAGCTCATCAACGTGCTCGGCTACACGGTGGCCGTCTTCATGGCCATCGGCGCCACCTTCGGCGCGCTCAACTGCATGTACTCGGCCATCGCGAGCCGTCAGGTCGAGATCGGCACCCTGCGCGCGATCGGCTTCGGAGGCCTGCCGGTGGTGGTCTCGGTGATGATCGAGGCGCTGCTGCTCGCCCTGGTGGGCGGTGCGGTGGGCGGGGCGCTCGCCTACGTGTACTGCCACGGCGCCTCGCTCTCCACGCTGAACTTCAGCACCTTCTCCCAGGTCGCGTTCGATTTCCGGGTGACGCCCGGCCTGCTGCTCCGCGGGCTCGTCTGGGCGCTGGTCATCGGCCTGGCCGGCGGGCTGCCCCCCGCGGTGCGCGCCGCCCGCATCCCCGTCACCGAGGCACTGCGAACCTTGTAGCGCGCGGGCGCCGCGCACGCCCGCGGTTGACTGGCCGGGTCCCCCGGGCTAGCCTCACCCGTCAGGCGCGAACCCCAGGAGGCTCTCGACCCATGCACGATCTCGTGATCCACAACGCGCGTCTCGTCGATGGTCTCGGCACACCCGCGCGCGAGGGCAGCCTCGCGGTGAAGGACGGCCGGATCGCGGCCCTCGCCGACGACCGCCGCGGCGGCGACCTCGGGCCGGCCCGGGAGCGGGTCGACGCGGCCGGGCTCGTGCTCGCGCCCGGCATCGTGGATCTCCACACCCACTACGACGCCCAGCTCACCTGGGATCCCTCCGCCACGCCCTCGAGCTCTCTCGGGGTGACCACGGTGGTGATCGGCAACTGCGGGTTCACGATCGCGCCGTGTCACCCCGCGCACCGCGACCTGATCGTGCGCAACCTGACCCACGTCGAGGGCATGTCGCTGGAGGCGCTGCGGGCCGGCATCAACTGGGACTTCGAGACCTACCCGGAGTACCTCGCCTCGCTCGAGCGCCGGGGGCTCGTGCCCAACGTGGCCTCGTTCGTGGGCCACTCCTCGGTGCGCACCTACGTGCTGGCCGAGGACGCGAGCAAGCGGAAGGCCACCGACGCGGAGATCGTCGAGATGCGCAGGATCGTGGTGGAGGCCGTGCGCGCGGGGGCGATCGGGTTCGCCACGTCCACCCTCGAGCAGCACAACGGGGAGAACGGGATCCCGATGCCGTCCCGACTGGCCGACGAGCGCGAGATGGCCGCGCTCACCGGTGCGCTCGGGGAAGTGGGCCGCGGGGTGTTCATGCTCACCAAGGGCATGACCTCCACGGTGCCGTGGCTCGAGTCCATCGCGGCGGCCAGCGGCCGACCGGTGATGATCGCGGCCATGTTCGTGGACCCGGGCGATCCGACCCGCGTCTTCCGCGAGCTCTCCGAGATCGAGGCCGCCCGCAACCGCGGCCGCGAGCTCTGGGCGCAGGTGGGCTGCTTCCCGCTCGGCATGGAGTTCACGCTCCGCCATCCCTACCCGCTCGAGGCCTTCATCGCCTGGCGGCCCGCCATCGAGGCCGCCGACGAGGCGGGCTACCGCGCGGCGCTCGCGGATCCGTCGTTCCGCGCCGCGCTCAAGCGGGAGATCGGGCAGCCTGGAGTGCCGAACCGGTTCAGCGACAAGAACTGGGACCACCTGACCATCAGGGAGGTGATGCGCCCCGAGCATCGCGCCCTCGAGGGCCGCACCATCGGCGCCCTGGCGCGAGAGCGGGGCCGGCATCCCTGGGACGTCTTCCTCGACTTCGGCCTCGACGGCGAGCTCGACGCGATGTTCGACTGCCGCCTCTTCAACATCGACGAGGACGAGGTCAAGCGCCTGCTGCGCCACCCCCACGCCGCGGTGGCCCTGTCGGACGCGGGGGCGCATCTGTCGTTCCTGTGCGACGCCGGCTTCGGCCTGCACCTGTTCGGGCACTGGGCGCGCGAGCGCGGTGACCTCACCCTCGAGCAGGCGGTGCGGGCGGTGACGAGCGCGGTGGCCGACGCCTATCGAATCCGGGAGCGCGGACGCCTCCAGGCCGGCGCGTGGGCGGATCTCATGATGTTCGACGCGCAGACGGTCGGGCGCGGCGCCAAGCGCCGCGTGCACGACCTGCCCACCGGGGCCAGCCGGCTCGACACCCCGGCGGTCGGCCTGCACGGGGTGTGGGTCAACGGGGTGCGGACCGTCGACGAGCGCGGCCTGATCAAGAACTGCGGCCGGCCCGGCCGGCTGCTCCGCGACTTCGCGGCCTAGGCGCTCGCGGACCGACGGCCCTCGCCCTGCGCGCATCAGGACGAGGGCCGCATCCGCGCGCTCTCCAGGTCCTCGCCGATCGCGACAGCAGGAGCCCGGAGGTCCGGGACCCGCCGCCAGCCGGGCAGCCGCCGGCCAAGAAGTGTCAGATGACTGACACAGGCTGCCAGGGCGTGCCACCACCCTATCGAATTCCCACCTTCTTTCAAGTAGATAAGACGAGTTCTCACTGGCAATCCGCTTGCACACTCCCCCGCTGGCCCGGGCTCGCCCCGGTCCCCCGAGAGGAGGCGGCAAATGGGAGTCACCGTCGCGAAGCGGCTGGAGCGGCTGGTCCGGTTCGTGCCCGGGGTCGCCGGCTACCAGGACCGGGAAGATGCCCGCGCCACCGACAAGCAGGTCCGGATGCGCCTCGTGGGCAGCCTGCGGGGCCTGATCCGCGCGCTCGAGCAGGACAAGGAGCGGATCGCCGGGACCGGCGATCGCTCGGCCCTGCCCCGCCTCGACCGGCTCGCGGGCCGCCTCGAGCGGCTGAGCCGCACCGTGGAGTTCGCGGGGCGCGGCTACGCGGGTCTCTTCGATCTGCACCCGGTGGACGCCGACACGCTGGCGCAGCTGTACGCCTTCGACCTCGGGCTCTTCGACGCGCTGAGCGCGGTGCGGGCCCGGGCGGAAGCGGTGCGCGCGGCCCTCACGGACGCGGACGCCCTCCGGACCGCGGCGGAGCACATGCGGGAAGCGCTCGACGACTTCGGCGAGCTCTTCGATCAGCGCCAGCGCATCCTGGACGCGGACTAGGACGGAGGCCGCCATGTCACCGATCATGATGGAAGTCATCGAGTGGTTCGACCGGACCGGCACCGGAATCGTGCACCGCTATCCGGAAGAGGGCTCGGGCGACATCAAGATGGGCGCCCAGCTCATCGTGCGCGAGAACCAGGCCGCGGTCTTCTTCCGCGACGGCCAGGCCCTCGACGCCCTCGGCCCCGGACGCCACACGCTCTCCACCCAGAACCTGCCGATCATCACCCGGCTCCTGTCGCTGCCGTGGGGATTCCAGAGCCCGTTCCGCGCCGAGGTCTACTTCGTCAACCTGAAGGTCTTCACCAACATGCGCTGGGGCACGCGCGATCCGGTGGCCTTCGAGGACAGCCAGCTGGGCCTGGTCCGGCTGCGTGCCTTCGGCACGTTCACGATGCGGGTCCGGGAGCCGCTCCTCTTCGTCAACAGCCTGGTCGGCACCCAGGGCTCCTACAGCACCGACCAGGTCGAGGATTACCTCCGGGAGGTCATCGTGGCCCGGCTGAACGACTTTCTCGGCGAGACGGTACAGAGCCTGCTCGAGCTGCCCCGTCAGTACGACGAGATGGCGGTGGCGCTCAAGACCCGCCTCACCGACGAGTTTGGCAAGTACGGCACCGAGCTGGTGGACTTCTACATCAACCGCATCACGCCACCCGAGGACGTGCAGCGCATGATCGACGAGCGCTCGGGCATGGGCGCGGTCGGCGATCTCGACCGCTTCCTGAAGTTCAAGGCGGCCAAGGCCATGGGCGACGCCGCCCAGGGCCAGGGGGGCGCCCTGGGCGGCGGCGCCGCGGCCGGGGTGGGGGTGGGCGTGGGCGCGGGGCTGGGCATGATGATGCCCGGCATGCTCGCCAAGAGCCTCGGCTCAGAGCCGGCGGGCCCCGCGGCGGCTCTCACCTGCCCGGGCTGCCAGTCGGCCGTCGCGGCGGACAGCCGCTTCTGTCCGCGATGCGGCCGGCAGATCGTGACCGTCGCGCGCTGCACGCGGTGCCAGGCCGAGCTGTCCGCCGGCGCGCGCTTCTGCGCGGCCTGCGGCCAGGCGGTAACCGGCGCCTAGCGCCGGTCGCCCCCTCGGCCCCGCTCCGCGCGCACCGGCATGGGTCAGGTCGTCGTCTCCACCGAGTGCCCCTCCTGCGGCGGCCCTCTCGATCTGTCCGAGGGCGCCAACGCCATCCGTTGCCCGAGCTGCGGCTCCGAGCTGCTCGTCACCGGCCGCAAGCAGGTCCTGAGCTACTGGGTGCGGCCGACGGTCAGGGCGGAGGTGGCGGGCGCCGCCGCGCGCACCGGTCGGCTCGAGGCGCGGGTGGCGGGCGCGCGGCTCTTCTTCGTGCCCTTCTATCGGCTGACCGGCCACGACTTCCAGTGGCAGGACGTGCCGCCCAAGCTCGACCCGGAGCTTCCGGTCTTCACCGGGCAGGGCGAGGCCGAGCGGCCCGAGATCGACATCCCGATCGGCTCGGTGCTCGGCTGGGGCGCAGACCTGCTGCTGGGCAAGAAGGCGGGCGACACCGTGCGCGATCTCCTGGGCGAGCCGCGCCGTCGGGAGGAGCCGCCCGCCCTGGTCGTGCTCGCCGCCCCACCGCGCCGCCCCGCGCCCGAGCCCGGGGACGAGCGCGTGCAGTTCCTCGATCGCTACGTGGAGACCACGTTCCCGGCCGCCGAGCTGGCCGGGCTCGGGGTGCTCTCGCTCGGGGTGCGCGCCCAGACCCTCCGGGTGGCGCTCTTCGACCGCGCGGCGCTCGCCGCGCTCGGCACCGTCGTCGCCGCGCGCGTCCCCGCGGAGCGGGCGATGACGCAGGGGCTCGCCGCCCGCGGGTTCCAGCACGTGGTCTACCGCCAGGTGCTCGGCCGGATCCTCAGCGTGATCTACTTCCCGCTCTGGGTCGTCGAGCTGACACGGGACGGCGAGCGCTGGCTGACCGTCGTCGACGGGGTGGCGGAGAGCGTCGTGCAGCCGCGGGCCCCGCTGTCGCTCTACGAGGCCCTCGAGCGCCCCGCGACGGACGAGCCGCGCACGGTCGGGCTGCGGCCGCTGGCCTGCCCCAACTGCGGCGGCGCCCTGCCGCTGGCTCCCGACGACGTGATCTTCTGCTGCGGCTCCTGCCTGCGGGCCTGGCAGATCCGCGGCGTCGAGCTCGTCGACATGCCGCACGAGATCGCCGACGTCCGGCCCGACTCCGCGAGCCCGGGCCCGTCCGCGGGCACGACCTACCTGCCGTTCTGGCACCTCGAGGGGCCGGACCGCGCGCCGCACGCCTGGGCGCCCGCCTTCCGGTACCGCCGTCTCAAGGCGCTCCACGATCTCTGCGCCCGGCTCACCGCGAAGCCTCCCGCCTACCGGCCGTGGGCCGGCGAGCGCCCCGTGCTGCAGGGCTGCTTCTACGACGCCGAGGACGCCGCGCTCCTCGCGCGCTTCGAGGCGGCGGGCCGGCTACGAACCCCCCGGGCGGTCGAGGCGGCCGCGGCAACGGAGCCCACGTTCGCCGCGGCGCGCCTGACGTGGCTCCCCTTCCGGCGCGAGATGCAGTCACTCCTCGATCCGGCCACCGGGCTCGCGCTCCAGGAGGCGCTCATTGGCTAGGCGTCCCTCGTCGCCCCGCCGGGGCCCGCGACTGCCATCCCCCGCGCGCACGCTCCTCATCGTGGCGCTCGCGGTGGTCGTCTCGGTCGTGGGCTATCAGGCACTCCGCCTCGGCCGGTCGTGCTTCACCCTCGACGGTGCCCGCGCCGCGATCGAGACCCACGTCAAGGCCACGCAGGCGCGCCGGATCGCGCGGGTGCTCAAGGCCGCCGATCGCGAGCAGCTGGCCGCCCGGACCGCGGTGCGGGTGACCGCACTCGCCTGCGGGCCGACCCTGCTGGGTGGGGTGACGTGCCGCGCGCGCTACACGGTCAACGGCCGCAGCGCGGAGCAGGACCACTACTTCCGGATGAGCTATTCGCTACTGGCGGGATGGGAAGCGCCGAGCGTGCGGGAGACGTCCGGCCTGCGCTACTCGCTCACGCCCTGCCGCTGCTCGTGGGCCGCCGACGGCCGCGAGCCGTGATCGCCGGCCGCCTTCCGCGGCCGATGCCCCTGGGTCTCGCCCAGACCCACCCCCCGCGCCCCGAGCGGGCGCGCCGAGTCGCCGCCGCCCCCGCTCCGTGACCCGAGGAGCGGAAACACCTCCCGGACGAGCCCCTCGTACTCCTCGACGGTCCGCCGGTAGATGTCGAGACCGGGCGCCTGGTGCAGATCGAGCGGGCCAGGCGCGGTCCCCGGCGGCAGGACCGAGACGTGGACGGCCTGGAAGCACGAGCGGCCGGGCTCGGGGCGGTCGGTCACCAGGATCTCGTAGAGCTCGGGCCACTGCAGCGCGACCTCGGGCGACCGCGCGGGCGCCTCGCGGCGAAGGTCGTCCTCGAGACGCGGGCAGTACCTCACCTCGATGGCGAGCAGCCGGTACGAGCGGTGGCCCAGGCTCGGCTCGTCGAGCGCCTTCCAGGCCACGAAGGCCGGCACCCTCAGACCGGTCCGGATGAGGGCCGAGACCTGGGTCTCACGCGCGACCCGGGCCACCATGTACTGCGCGCGCTTGAAGATGCCCTCGACGAGCGCCTCCGACATCCGCCCCTTCAGCCGGTTGATGTCGTCCATGGCTCAGCGCGGGGCGTCCGAGATCTTGATGGCGAGCGCCCGCAGCCGCTCCAGCGTCTCGGGACGGAGCATCGCCGCGAAGGCGGCCGGATCGGACTTCGCGCGGTCGAGGGCTTCGCTGAGCCGCCGCGCATCACCTCCCGTGCTCCGGGCCAGGTCGGCGAAGACCTCGGCGGCGAGCCCGTAGACCTCCTGGACGAGCTGCGGGGAGCCCGCCATGCCCTGCACCTGCCGGTCGATGGCGGCCGCGGCGGGGTCGGAGGCGAGCACCTCGGCCCGCGCCGCCGGGTCGGCCAGCATCCGGAGGGTCGCGGCCAGGGCCTCCGCCGCGGCGGGGTCGAGCGCCTGCGCGGCGGGCGGCGTCCCGGACGGGGCGAGCACGGCGAGGACGAGCAGGGCGGTCCCGAGTCGCTTGATCATGACGGGCCCGACAGGAGCAAGAGTCGGACCACCGACCAACCATCGCAAAAGCCCGGAGTTGGGCGACGGGCCCGGGCGGCCTCCTGACGGGCTGTGTCAGACGGCCCCCGGTGATGGACACGGCTTGACCACCGGGCCCGGGCGGAGAATAATCGCCGGGCACTTCCACCCCCGCGCACGAGGAGAGCACGATGGCCACAACCGCTCATCGGGAGGAGATCTGGGTGCCGGGCATGCCCGAGCCCATCAGCCACTTCGTCCACGTGGTGCGCGCCGGCCGGCTCGTCTTCGTCTCCGGCTGCGTGGCGAGCGACGAGCGGGGCCAGACCGTGGGGGCCGGCGACATCGTCGCCCAGACCCGTCAGGCTCACGAGAACATCAAGCGGTGCCTGGCCGCCGCGGGGGCCACCTTCGCCGACGTGTGCAAGGTGACCGTCTACCTGAAGAACATCGCGGACCGGGCCGCGGTCAACACGGTGCGCCAGCAGTACTTCGGGGCGAGCCGGCCCGCGAGCACCCTGATCGAGATCTCGCAGTTCGTCCGCCCGGATCTGCTCATCGAGATCGAGGCGATCGCGGTGGTGCCCGAGAAGAAGGGCGGCGGGTCGCGGGGCAAGGCCAGGAGGGCGGCTCCCGCCCGGAAGGCGCGCCGCCGCCGCTGAGCGCGGCGGGCCACCGCGCCGCCCGACGTCATCATGCTCCGGCGGGGTCTCGCCGCGCTCGTCCTGCTGCTCGCCGTCGCGCCCGCGCGTGCGCAGGACGCGGCCGAGCGCCTCGAGCCGGTGGTGGTCACCGCCACCCGCACCGAGCAGCGGCTCGGCGAAGCCCCCGCGAGCGTCAGCGTGCTCACCCGCGAGGACATCGCCCAGACCGCGGCGCAGAGCCTGGACGACCTGCTGCGGCAGGTGCCCGGCTTCAGCCTGTTCCGTCGCTCCTCGAGCCTCGTCTCCCACCCGACCACCCAGGGCGTCTCGCTGCGCGGCATCGGCCCCAGCGGCGCCAGCCGCGCTCTCGTCCTCCTCGACGGCCTGCCCCTCAACGACCCGTTCGGGGGCTGGGTCTACTGGGACCGCGTCCCGCTGCAGAGCGTGGAGCAGGTGGAGGTGGTGCGCGGCGGCGGGGCCAGCGTGTGGGGCAACTACGCCCTCGGCGGGGTGATCAACATCATCACCCGGCGCCCCACCGGGCGGGCCGCCTTCTTCGAGGGCAGCTACGGCACCAACGATACCCGCCACCTCGACCTGCTGCTGACCGAGGCTCTCGGCCCGGTCCGCCTGAGCCTCGAGGGCAATCACTTCTCCACCAACGGCTACAAGGTGGTGAGCGCCTCCCGGCGGGGCGCCATCGACGTGGACGCGGGCTCGGAGCACCTCACATTCAACGGACGGGTGGACGTGGTGCTCTCGCCCGACCTCACCGCCTTCGTGCGCGGCACCTACTACGAGGAGAGCCGGGACAACGGCACCCCGCTGCAGTTCAACCACACCGACTCGGGCTCCTTCGCGACCGGCCTGCGCGCACGCACCGGCGACGGGAGCGAGTGGACCGGCGCGGTCTTCACCGATCTCCAGCAGTTCCGCAGCACCTTCTCCACCCAGGCCACCGACCGGAACTCGGAGACCCTCGCGCTCGACCAGCGGGTACCCTCCACCGCGGTGGGCGCCGCGCTGTCGTGGACCCGCGCCTTCGGCGCGCACCGGCTCCTCGCCGGCGCCGACTTCCGGTGGATCGACGGCGAGACCGACGAGCGGGTCTACGTGGCGGGAGCGTTCGCACGCACGCGGGTGGCGGGCGGCGAGCAGCAGCTCTACGGCCTGTTCCTGCAGGACGCCTACCGTCCCATCCCCATGCTCGAGCTGGTGGCGGGCATCCGGGGAGACTACTGGCGCGCCTACAACGGGTTCCGCCGCGACACCCCGGCGCCCGCCGGCATCCCGGCGCGCCAGACCTACTCGGACATCGACCGGATCGGGGTGAGCCCGCGGGTCGCCGCGGTGGTCCACGCCACCTCCACCACCGACGTGCGCGCCTCGGCGTACCAGGGCTTCCGGGTACCGACCATCAACGAGCTGTACCGCGTCTTCCGCGTACGCGCCGACGTCACAGTGGCCAACGAGCATCTCAAGCCCGAGCGGCTCACCGGCGGCGAGGTCGGAGCGGAGCAGCGCTGGGGGCCCTTCACCGGCCGCGCCACCGCCTTCTGGAACGAGGTGGAGGATCTGGTGGCCAACGTGACGCTCACCACACGGCTGCCCGACTGCCCGGCGGGGACCACCTGCCGGCAGCGACAGAACCTGGACCGGGCCCGCATCCGGGGAGTGGAGACCGAGCTCGAGCTGCGACCGGCCCGCGACTGGCGGATCCTCGCCGGCTACGTCTTCTCCGACGCGGAGGTGCTGGAGGCGCCCCAGCAGCGGACGCTCGAGGGCAAGCGTCTGGCCCAGGTGCCGCGTCACGGCGCCTCGGTCACCGTCCGCTACGACAACCCCGCGCTCCTCACCGCCGCGGCCACCGTGCGCTTCGTGGGCCGCCAGTTCGAGGACGACCTCAACACCCTGCCGCTCGGCAGCTATGCGCTCGTGGACCTGTTCCTGTCCCGCCGTCTCGCCCGCTGGGCCGAGATCTTCGTCGGGATCGAGAACCTGCTCGACACCACCTACCGCACCGGGCGCACCAGCGAGGGGGTGGTCTCCATCGGCGCGCCGTTCCAGGTCCACGGCGGGGTGCGTCTCACGTTCTGATGGCCCGGCTGCGCATCCGGCTGGGGCCGCTCGCGTTCACCGCGCGCTGGGAGGAGCGGGCGGCGCCGCGCACCTGCGCGGCCTTCCGCCGGCTCCTGCCCTACCGGCAGCGGATCATCCAGGCGCGCTGGAGCGGCGAGGCGGGCTGGATCCCGCTCGGCGATCTCGATCTCGGCGTGGGGCCGGAGAACACGACGGGCGAGCCGGCGGCGGGGGCGATCCTCTTCTACCCCGGCGGGATCAGCGAGACCGAGATCCTCTTCCCGTACGGCGTCACGCGGTTCGCGAGCCGGCACGGCCCCCTCGCCGGCAATCACTTCCTCACGATCGAGGAGGGCCGCGCGCAGCTGCCCGAGGTGGGACGCCTGCTCTGCTGGGAGGGCGCCCAGGACATCACCTGGGAGGCGTAGCGGCACCGGACCGCTCCGGGGTCGGCCGCCAGGCCCTCACGAGCTCCTCGGCGCGGGCCAGCTGCTCGGGGCTGAGCTGTCCCTTGATCGAGTCGCGCGCCTGCCGCGCGGTCTCCGCCTCCCGGCCGAGCAGTCCCTGGGCCGCCACGCTGAACCACCGGTAGGCCTGCACCGCGTCGCGCTCGATCCCCTGCCCGTTGGCGTAGCGCACGCCCAGGTTGAACTGCGCGAACGCCACCCCTTGCTCGGCCGCCCGCCGGTACCACTTCACCGCCTCCGCGTAGTCCTTGGTGATCCCGTCGCCGTTGGCGTAGCGCAGGGCGAGCTGGTACTGCGCGGGTGCCAGCCCCTGCTCGGCCGCCCGCCGGTACCACCGCACCGCCTCCGCGGCGTCCTGGGGCACGCCCTCGCCGGCCGCATAGCGCAGCGCGAGCTGGTACTGCGCGGCGGCGGCGCCGCGGTCGGCCGCCGCGCGCAGCTGGCGCGCCTCCCGCGAGCCGCCCGGCGCGGCCAGCCGCCCCTCGGCGCGCATCTGATCGAGCGCGGCCTGGGCCGCGCGATTGCCCTGAGCGGCCGCCCGCTCGTACCACGCGGCGGCCTCCAGGTCGTCGCGCGCGACGCCGCGGCCCCAGGCATGGAGGAACCCAAGGCGGAACTGAGCGTGGACGTCCCCCTGCAGCGCGGCACGGCGATACCACGCGACCGCCTCGGCCGGATCGGCGGGCACACCCTGGCCGCGCTCGTGCAGGAACCCGATGAGGAACTGCGCGGCGGAATCCCCGCCCTCCGCGAGCGGTCGCCATTCGCGGTAGGCGCCCGGGTAGTCGCCCTGCTCGAAGGCCCGGCGACCCTCCTCGAACCCGGCCTCGGCGGAGGCCGCGATCAGCAGGGGGACGAGGAGGGTCAGGCCGGCGAGGGTCGCCGGCAGTCGGCCTACTTCCAGCGCACGTGCACCTTGATCCTGGGATACTCCGGCTCGCGGCCCTCGACGTCGACGATGCGCAGGCCATCGGCGGACTCGAGCAGGAGGTTGTTGTTGGAGAAGCCCACCAGCTTGCCCCACGCCCGCGGGACGCCGACCTCGTGCTTGGGCGTCTGGGCCTCCACCGCGGAGGGCGCGAGCTGCCCCTGCCAGAGATGCGCGGCGATGGCCACGAGGGCCAGGGCGATCACGGTGAGCACACCCTTGACGTAGCGATCGGTGAGCATGCAGATCCTCCTGGGCGCCCGAGGGCGGCGCTAGAGCAGACCGGGCACGAACGCGTCCCGGCCCCGCACGTAGGTGGCCTGGCGCTGGGCCGCGTTGCGGTTCACCAGCGGGCGCATGTACATGGGATGGGTCGCGCTGCGCACCTCGTGCTCGATCTCGGAGAGGCGCCGGCCGCTCTCCGGGTCCGCGATGACCTGGAAGCGGTACTGGTACGGATTGCTCTCCTCGGACAGGAGCCCGCGCTCCACCAGCCAGCCGTGCGGGCCCGAGAAGTCCGCGATATAGACGGCGACGTGATGGCCGTCGTAGGGGGCGATGGGCCCGTCCGTCTCCCGGAACACCATCTCCTGCCGGTTGCCGACGCTGATGCGGGCGGCCGCGCCGGTGTCGTGCTCGCTCACGACGGCGGTCGCGCGCAGGGCCGTCCGGTAGAAGCCGGCGATCCCGGCCGCGGTGCCCCGCGCCACCGGGATCTCCACCCGCGCGATGCCGAGCGTCGTGTCGCCGAACTCGGCGGCGGGGGCCACGCACCGGAACTGGTTGCCCCAAGGACACGTGACCGCGACGTGCTTGTCGCCCAGCTCGTAGGCGAACCGGGTGCCCGCGAGCGCCTCGCGCACCGCGGCCAGGCGCCGGGTCAGCGCGTCGAGGTCCGGCACCACCAGCTCGACGTGCCCCTGCAGGACCTGGGGCTTGCCGGTGGGCAGGTGGAACTGGGTCTGGCCCGCATTGGCCCACATGTTCTCCACGCTCACCATCAGGTAGGGATCGCGCGTGAGCCCGAGCCCCGCGATGTAGAACAGCGTGGCCACCTGCTGGTCCGGCACCCGCACGTTCACGTGCTCCAGCAGCAAGATGTTGCCGAGATCCTCCGCCCGCCGATCGAACGCTTTCCCCGCCATGGCCCCGGCCCTCCCCGGCCTGGGCGCAAGCATACTATTTCAGCGGGCCACCCGCACCCCTGCATTCGCAGCCTCGGCGCCTCCCCCGCCGGCGAGCCACCGCCCGAACCGGACGAGGGCGGCCCCGACGACGCGGCCCCATCCGCGGCGGCCGACCCGGCCCGACTCGATCAACGCGATCCGCGCGGCGGCGGCACGCAGATCCTCGAGGCGCGCCGCCGCGATCCTCTCGACCGCGTACACGTTCTCCATCATGACCCCCTCCCTTCCTATGCGGCCGGCCGGAGCCGGGCGGCGGGGCCGCCGAGCCCGGTGGGCCTCGCCTGCATCCCCCGCCGCGGCTCCTGCGCGAGCAGTACCAGGGAGAGCCGCATCGCGTCGGACCGGTCGAGTCCGCGGAAGACGTCGTGCGTGATCCGGCTGACCGCACCCACCGTGCCTTCGCTCCGCAGCGGCAGCCGCATCGACACGATCCAGCCGCGGCTCCAGCTCCAGCGCACCTCGGGCGCCGCGGCCGCGCCGAGCTCGCGGTGGATGGCGTCGGTCAACGCGATCTGCCTCGCGATGCTCTCCGCGCGGACACCGCGGAGCACCGCGGACAGCCACAGCAGCCCGGCGACCGCCAGGAAGGGCAGCACCGCGATCACCACCACGACCACCTGCGTCCTCATCGCATCCCCCTCTCCGGGGCATTCCTCACGGTCAGCCCCCGCTGCACCTCCGCGGCCCGGGCGCCCAGCCAGCTCTGCACGCGCGCGAGCACGTGCACCACCAGCGCGCTCGTCACGCACGTCACGAGCAGCCCCGCCAGGACCAGCACCTTGACTCGAACGATGTCTTCCATGGCCGTTGCCTCCATTCGCCACGTGAGACACCGGCCACGGCGCCGCGTGAAAGGGGCGGTCTGCGGTCAGGCGGGCAGGGGATGCAGGTCGGGGCGGCAGACCGTGCAGGGAGCGAAACCGGCGGCCTCGGCCCGCTCGCGCGTGCCGAACAGCGTGAGCTTGGAGAGAGGCTGCGACGGCAGCGAGCCGCAGGTCGGCACGCAGTACTCCTGGTCGCCGGTCATCATCGTGTACATCGCGGTGCGGTCGATCCGGAAGTCGTCCCGGGCCGGGACCGCCCTCACGCCCTCGACCGCGAGCAGCCGCTGCTTGAGGTCGACGTGGCGTCCCGCGTATCCGGTGAGCGCCCCCGAGCTGCCGATGACCCGGTGACAGGGAATGACGATGGGCAGCGGGTTCCAGCGCAGGGCCTGCGCCACCGGACGCACCGCCGCCGGCGAGCCGATACGCGCGGCGATCCCCGCGTACGAGGTCACCGCGCCGTACGGGAGCGCGGCGGTGGCCTCGAGCACGCGCCGCTGGAAGCCGCTCCGCATGCGCCGCAGGTCGAGCGGCCAGTCGAGGCGAGCGCGGCGACCCTCGAGGTACTCCGTCAGCTCCGCCTGGAGGGCCTCCGTCGCGGCGCGGTCCTCGACCGCGTCCTCGCCCAGAAGCCGGCGCACGTGATCGGGTAGCCCCCCGGAAGCGGGCAGATACTGCACCAGCGCCACCCCCTGCTCGGAGCGGCCGATGAGGATGCGGCCCAGCGGCGACGGGAAGATCCCGAAGCTCACCATCCGGGAGCGCAGGTCGGCAAGGCGGGAGGCGAGCTGCGCGCGGGCGAGTGTCGCATCGTCGTCCCCGCGCGGCGCGCGGCGCAGGGTCTGCATCATGCCCTCGAGCGCGCGGTACTGGGCGAGCTCCTCCCGGCAGGGCCCGCAATCCGCCACGTGGGCCTGCACGCGCGCGGTCGCGGTGGATCCCGCCTCCCCCGCGGCGACGCTCAGGAGGTCGGGCTCGATGACACGGCACACCGGATGGAGAGGGCTCATGATCGGGACTCCGTTTCCACCGGGAGATGGCCGTCGAGACCCCGCCGCACCTTGCGCAGGGCCTGGAACACATGGGCGCGCGCGCTCTCTTCCGAGCACGCGAGGCTCGCGCCGATCTCCGTGTAGTCCAGCTCGTGCATCTTTCTCATGATGAAGGCCAGGCGCTGCTTCGTGGGCAGCGCCCCGATCACCCGCTCCATGCGGTCCCACGTCTCGCCGGCCAGCAGCCGACCGTCGGCCCGATCCGGGGCGTCCGCCGCCATCTCGAGGGCCGCGGCCTCGTACGCCCGGCGCCGCCGCCCCTTCGCCCGGAAGTGGTTGCGCCCGACGTTGGTCGCGATCGCGAACAGCCACGCCCGGACGTTGGCATCCGGCGCGAGACCCCGATAGGCCCGGAACGCGCGCAGAAAGGTCTCCTGCGACAGGTCGTCGGCATCGCTGGCGCGCGCCGTGACCCGGAGCAGGTAGCGCCGGATCTCCGCGTGATGGGCCGCCACCACCGCCTCGAACGCGTCCTCCGCCATGGCCCTGCCCATGAGACCCCGCGACCCGGCGAGTGTGAAACCTTCCCCGGGCTGCACGCTAACCTCCTGTCCCCGACTGGTTTCCGAGCTCGGCCACCCGTTGCTCCCGGACGAACCGGACGGCGTTCACGGTGCTCACGGTCAGGCTCATGGCCACCGACACCACCAGGGTGGCGACCAGGGTCAGAAGCACCGCGCGCTGGCTCCCGAGGATCTGGCGGACCGAGGCCGCCAGGACCAGGTTCACCTTGAGGGTTGGCATCACCGCCTGGGTGAGGAGCCACTCGTCCTCTCCCAGGGCGACCACGCCGTCGGACCGCCGCCGACCGAGCTCCTCCACGAAGGGATGGCTCTTCCAGTCCTCGCGGGTGATCTGGCGGGTCTGCCGGTCCAGATAGATGGCCTGCTTGTCGGCATCGATCATCACCAGCCAGCCTCCGGGCCCGGCCTGCTCGATGGCCTCGATGGAAGCCTGCAGGCGGATGCTCCCGAGCAGGTAGGCCGCGATCTGCTCGTCCAGCTTGATCGGCACCGCGGCGCCCACGATGAACTCGCGCGACGCGCGGCCCAGCATGATGCCGGAGATCGCCGGGCCCCGGACGCGGATGGCCTCCTGCAGGAGCGGCCGGTCGGCATAGCGCAGATCGAGGTTGGAGGCCCCGTCCGGCCCGGTGAGCGGGCTGAAGGCCACCGGGCGCCCCTCCGGCGTCACCACGAAGAGGGTGGGCATCTGGAGCATCGCCCGCATCGCGTCGATCTCCCGCTGCAGCGCACGCGGCTCGTGCGAGGCCCAGCTGTGGGCGAAGTGGGCCGCGAGGGGCCCGAGCGCGTCGAGCCGGTCGCGCACCTGGGCGTCGGCCAGCCGCGCGAGCACCCGCACCACCTCGTGGCGCTGCGCGCGGGCGTCGGCGAGCGCCTGCGGCTTGAGCCGGGTCGTCCACGCCAGCCCCACCACCACGAGAGCCAGCACCGACACCACCGCCCACGTCGTGCCGAGAAAGAGCAGGTGCGACCGCCCGAGCCCGGTTCCGGACCATGCCATGGCGCTCGATGATACCGCGCTTGACAGGCCACCCGCCCCGCCGCATGATCGGCCGCGCGGCGCCCGTCCCACCCGGAGCAAGACCACCCGTGTCGCCCTGCCCTTCCCCGAGGGAGGGGTGAGAAGGAGGAGAGTCCCGTGAAAGCCGCCGTCCTCTACAAGGCCAACACCCCCCTCGAGGTCGTGGAGCTCACCCAGGAAGGTCCGAAGGCCGGCGAGGCCCGCGTCAAGGTCAAGGCCGCCGGCATCTGCCACAGCGACTGGCACATCATGAACGGCGACTGGACACCGCCGCTTCCGATGGTGCTCGGCCACGAGGCGGCGGGCATCGTGGAGGAGGTGGGCGCCGGAGTCACCAACGTGAAGCCCGGGGACCACATCATCTTCTCGTTCCGGCCACAGTGCGGCCGGTGCCTCTACTGCTCGATCGGCCGCTCGATCCTCTGCGACGGGCACGCCTCGCCGCGCTGGGGCATGCTGGACGGCACCTACCGCCTCAAGCGCAACGGGCAGGACATCTACCAGATGGCGCGCATCGGCACCTTCTCCGAGAAGGTGGTGTGCCCGGCCGAGATGCTGGTGCCGATCCGCAAGGAGATGCCGTGGCCGCAGGCGGCGCTGATGGGCTGCTGCGTGCCGACCGGCGTCGGCGCGGTGACCCGCTGCGCGGAGGTGGAGGCGGGCGCCTCGGTCCTGGTCATCGGCTGCGGCGGCGTCGGGCTCAACGTGGTCCAGGGCGCCAAGCTCGCGGGCGCCGGCGTCATCCTGGCCGCGGACCTGCTCGACAGCAAGCTCGCATACGCCAAGGACTTCGGGGCGACCCACACCGTCAACGCCAAGAGCGAGAACGTGGTGGACCGCGCGCGCGAGCTGACCCATGGACGCGGGGTCGACTACGCGTTCGACGCGATCGGGGGCGAGGCGACCACCTTGCAGATCGTGGAGGCCATCCGCCCCGGCGGTACCGCGGTCATCGTGGGCATGGCCGCGCTCAACGTGCGGGCGCCGATCACTCCCTACAACATGGCGCTGCAGGAGAAGGCGATCAAGGGCACGATGTACGGCTCGGTGCGCCCCAACATCGACTTCCCGAAGCTGGTGGACCTCTATCTCGCGGGCCGGCTCAAGATCGACGAATTGGTCAGCCGCACCTACAAGCTGGACGAGATCAACGAGGGCTTCACCGCGCTGCGGACCGGCCAGGTCGCCCGCGGCGTGGTCGTCTTCAGCTGAGCGCGCTCGCCCGCGCCGCGGCCCGGGTGCTGCGGCGGTCGCTGGAACGGCTGCTCGACCGCCGTCCCGGCGGCCCGATCGCGCCGCCCGCGCCACTCGAGACGGTCCTGGTGGGCGACGACTCGCCGGCGGCCCTCGCGCGCCTGCTGTGCGGCCGAGACAACGCGGGTCGCGAAGCAGCCCTGCCCCGCTACCTGCAGCACCGCGGCATCGCGTTCTCGCGGCATCGCTTCGCGCGGCCCGAGGGGCGCGGCGACACCTTCGCGGTCGAGCTGGGCGAGGGGCCGCGCGTGCTCGTGCTCTGCGCGCACCACGACGCGGTCCCGGGCAGCCCCGGGGCGAACGACAACGCGGCGGCGGTCGGCATCCTCCTGCACCTGATCCCCCGCCTCCCCCCGCGCATCCCGCGTGGCTGGCGGGTGCGCCTGCTCTTCACCGCGGCGGAGGAGCTCGACTACCTCGGCGCCCGCGCCTACGTGGAAGACACCTCGCTCGACGACGTCGCGGGCGTGCTGAGTCTCGAGCTGTGCGGCATCGGGGACGCGGTGGCCCTGTGGGACGCGACCGAGTCCACCCCGTTTCTCGAGGGTGCCACCGCCGCGCTGGAGTCCATCGGCCTGGCCCGCGAGCAGGGCTATCACGTGGTCGGGCGCATCCCGGTCTTCGGCAGCGATCACCGGGCCTTCGCGGCCGCCGGCGCGCCCGCGTACGGCTTCACGATGGTGCCGTCGGCCCACGCGGGCGCGCTGCGCCGCTTCGTGCTGAGCCCGGTGCGCTCGACCCTCCGGAGCCTGATCCGCCGTCCGCCCCCGTTCCACACCTACCACACCGGGCGCGATGCGCTCGAGACCCTCGAGCCCGCCGCCCTTCACCGCGCCGCCGCCGCCCTCATCGCCATCGTCTCCGGGCTCGACGCGCCCAGCCGCTTCGCCCGATGACCCCGCACGCCACGCCGCCGGCCCCCCTCCGAGCTACGTAAGCGTCGCGATCTTCTGACGCTCGATCAGCGCGAAATCGATCTGGGCGCCCAGGCCCGGCGCGCTCGGGGCGCGCACCATGCCGTGCGAGTCGACCTCGATGTCGGCGACGAGCCCGTACTTCTGGGCCTCGGCGGGCAGGAGCACCTCGAAGAACTCGCAGTTCCGGATGGCCATCGCCACGTGGAGGTTGGCCACGTTGTTGAGCGAGTTGCCCCCGTGGTGGATCTCGAAGTTCATGTGGAAGCCCTCGGCCAGGTGCGCCGCCTTCACCAGCGCGGTGATCCCGCCCTTCACCGCCACGTCGCCCCGCAGGTAATCGGTGGCCCGGGCCACCAGCCAGGGCGCGTAGGCGGTGAAGCCGCCCGGGGAGTACTCGGTCGCGAGGATCGGGATCGAGAGCTGCTGCTTGAGCTTGACGTAGTTGTAGAGGTCGTCGTCGGGCAGCGGGTCCTCGTACCAGTAGTAGCCGAGCCGCTCGATGGCACGCCCCACGCGGACCGCGGCCGGATAGTCGTAGGCCCAGGTGGAGTCGAGCATCAGGGTGAAGGCATCGCCCACCATGCCCCGCACCGCCTCGCAGATCTCGATGTCCGCGCGGGGATCGGTGGGGGGATGAATCTTGTACGCGGTCCAGCCTGACGCCTTGAAGCGGGCCGCCTCCTCCGCGTAGGCCTGCTTGGACGATAGCACCGCGGAGCTCGCGTAGGCGGGCAGCCGCTCCCGGTAGGTCCCGAGGAGTCGATGGATGGGCAGTCCGGTCACCTTCCCAGCCAGGTCCCACAGGGCCACGTCCACCGCCCCGATCGCCCGCCACGTGGTGTGGCGGTTGCGCGAGAGCAGCCCCTGGTACAGGCGCTCGCGATCCAGCGGATCCTGGTCCATCACGAGCGGCTTGAGGGCGGCGATCAGCGACTCGGCGTCGTGCTGCGCGCCGCGGCTGGCCGAGCCGAGGAAGGCGTGGCCTTCCACCCCCTCGTCGGTGCGCAGGGTGAGCAGGCCGAGCTGGCTGCGGCCGCCGAACTTGCCGGTGTGCCGGCCGTAGCTGGTGGCCGGGATGTTCTCCCACGCGAACAGGGTGAGCGTGACGTCGGTGATCTTCACGGGACTCCTCCTGAGTCTGCTAGATTCGGGCGGTGGCCCAGTCCGTTCCGCGCGACGGCGTCGTCCGCATCTTTCGCGACCGCGGCGGCCGCAACGGCAAGACCGTGACGGTGATCCACGGCCTGCCCGAGCGCGGCCCCGCGCTCGAGGCCCGCCTCTCCGAGCTGAAGCGGCTCTGCGGCGCCGGCGGCACGGTCAAGGACGGCGTGCTCGAGATCCAGGGTGACCATCGCGAGCGGCTCGCCGCCAGCCTGCGCGCCCTGGGCCACACCGTCAAGCTCGCCGGAGGCTGAGCGCTACTCGACCTCCTTGAGCCGCAGGACTTCCGGGCGGCCGTCCATGAACTCGCCCATCTTCCGTCCGAGCGCCTTGAAGTAGTCGGTGGCCCGGTGCGCCTCCACCGCGGCCTGGTCGACGTAACGCTCCATGAACACGTAGGTCAGGGGGGCTTCGCCCCGATGGAGCGCGTACAGCCGGCAGCCCGGCTCGTTGGCATTGACCTTGGCCACCAGCTCCTTGGCCACGGCCTCGAACTGGGACTCCATTCCTGCCTTGACCTTGATCGTGGCGACGACCCCGAGCATTGCGGACCTCCCGGCGGGTGTCCCGATCCGACACGCCGCCGTTCTAGGGTTGACAACCTCCGGCCATGGGGCGCCGAAATTTGTTGGCGGCACGGGCCCCCGGCCTCCCTCGACACCAACCGACATCAACCTTTTCAGCCAGTTACCAGCAGTGTCAGCTGTGGAACGCCTCTTGCTCCGAGGGCCTTGCATGAGAAATCGTGATCGCGTACACGGCCCCCGGGAGAGCGCAGCCAGGCAGCACACCACCGACCCCCACCCCCCCGAGGTTCGCCGCAAGCGCGGCCGGCCGAAGGGTAGCACCGGCATCAGCCGGCGCCATCCCGACTCGGTCCTGGCCGCCGAGCTCGCCAAGGTGCCGCTCGGCATCGTCTACGCGAGCCACGACGGCGAGCTCTACCACGGCGCGTGCAAGCAGCCGCTCGAGTTCCAGGGCCGGCGCGCCCAGCTCGAGTTCGACTTCTACTGCCTGCGGTGCATGGAGCACGTCGCGCTGCCGCAGTTCGCGCTGAGCCGGATCCGCTTCGATCTGCCGCGGCCGGCCGACCTCGAGCTGCCGGAGTGGGCCGCGAGCATTATTGCGTATCAATAGACGCGGATGCCCGGCCCCAGCCGGGCCTGTTGCGTATCAATAGACGCGGATGCCCGGCCCCAGCCGGGCCTGTTGCCTGCCGGTAGACGGTCCGTCCCGCCCGGTCCGGGCGGGGTTTCCCCGCACGTCCGCGCCGTGTGATCATAGCCGCCATGCCGGTGGCTTTGCAGGTCGAAATCGTCGAGGATCCCGGCGATCCCCGGGTCGCGGACTTCCGTGATGCGCGCGACGGCCACCTCCGCCGTCGCGCGGGCCTGTTCCTGGCCGAAGGCCGCCTGGTCGTCCGCCGCCTGCTCGAGACCTCCCGCTTCCACGTCCGCTCCCTGCTGCTGACCCCGAGCGCGCTCGACGATCTCCGCGATCTGCTAGCGGGTGACGGGGGTCTCCCGCTCTACGTCGCCTCCGCCGAGACCGTCCGCGCCATCGTGGGCTTCAAGTTCCACCGCGGCTGCCTGGCCGTCGCCGCGCGCGGCGCGCCGCCGGGATCGGAGGCGCTCATCGAGCCGCCCGGTGCCAGGACCCTGCTCGCCCTGGAAGGGCTGGCCGATCCCGACAACGTGGGCGCGGTCTTTCGCAACGCGGCGGCCTTCGGCGTGGGGGGCGTCCTGCTCTCACCGGGCTGCGCCGATCCGCTCTACCGCAAGGCCATCCGGGTGTCCATGGGCACCACGCTCTCGCTGCCGTTCGCCCGGATCGATTGGGCCTTGGGCCTCCTCCGGCTGCGGGAGGCCGGCTACACGCTGCTGGCGCTCACGCCCGACCGGGACGCCGAGGACATCGGCACCGTGGCCGGCCGCGGTCCGGGCGCGCGGCGGCTCGCCCTCCTGCTGGGCGCCGAGGGCGCCGGGCTCGGCCCGGATTCACGCGCCGCCGCACACCGGCGCGTGCGCATCCCGATGGCGGCCGGGATCGATTCCCTGAACGTGGCCACCGCGTGCGCGATCGCGCTGCACCGCCTGGCATGATCCGCATCGGCACGTCCGGCTACAACTATCCGGAGTGGCGCGGCAGCTTCTACCCGGACAAGTTTCCCACCGGCAAGATGCTGGCCTACTACGCCGAGCGCTTCGACACCGTCGAGATCAACTACACGTTCTACCGGATGCCCAACGCGAAGACCATCGCGGGCTGGGTCGCCGAGACCCCGGACGGCTTCTCGTTCACGCTCAAGGCCCCGCAGCGCATCACGCACTTCGCGCGGCTGCGGGACATCGACGACCCGCTGCGCTATTTCCTCGATACCGCCGCGGGGCTGGGGCCGAAGCTCGGCCCGGTCCTGTTCCAGCTCCCGCCCAACTTCAAGAAGGACCTCGTCCGCCTGGGCGGGCTCCTGGAGCGCCTCCCCGACGGGCTGCGCTGCGCGCTCGAGTTCCGCCACGAGAGCTGGTTCGCCGACGACGTGTACGAGCAGCTGCGCGCGGCCAACGCCGCCCTCTGCGTGGCCGACACCGAGGAGGCCACCACGCCGCTCGAGGTGACCGCCGACTGGGGTTACCTGCGCCTGCGCGACCAGGGCTACACCGCCCACGACCTCGAGAGCTGGAGCCGCCGGATCCTGGAGCTCCGCTCCCGCTGGCGCGATGCCTTCGTCTACTTCAAGCACGAGGAGGCCGGGACCGGCCCCGCCTTCGCCCGGCAGCTGCAGGAGCTCCTGAGGCGCTGACCCTCCGCGGGGTCCTCTTCACCCTGCCCGCTCCCCCGAGACGAGAGGGTACGCGCAGGGCCTCGATGCGCTCCAGGGCGGCGGCCAGGTCGATGCCCTCGCCCAGCACCGGGCGCAGCGGGTCGTCCCGCCGGTCGAAGCGGGCGGGGAGGGTCCTGAGGGTGAATTGCGCCGGATCGAGGCGTGGGGTCACCTCCCGCCACTCGAGCGGGCAGGAGGCGGGCGCGCCGGGCAGCGGCCGCAGGGAGTAGGGCGCGACGATGGTCTGGCCGTATCCGTTCTGGCCGAAGTCGATGTAGACCTTGCCACCGCGCGCGCGCAGCGGCCGCGCCACCGTCGAGATGTCCGGTTCGGCCTCCACGCCCAGGATCGCCAGCAGCCGCGCAAACGTCCGGCACTGCTCGTAGGTGTACCGGGCGCCGAGGGGCAGCAGGATGTGTAGCCCGGTGGCGCCCGACGTCTTCACGTAGCTCGGCAGCTCGAGGCGGTCGAGGATCCGCCGCAGGGCGAGGGCGACCCGGACCACGTCGGTGAACGGCGCCCCCTTGGGGTCGAGGTCGAGCACCAGCCAGTCCGGGCGCTCGAGGGAGGGGATCCGCGACGCCCAGAGATGGATCGGGATCGCGGCGCTGTTGGCGACGTAGCGCAGCATCTCCATGTCGTCCACCACCAGGTACGCGATGTCGCGCTCGGTGTCCCGTGAGTAGATGCGCTCGGTCCGCACCCACGCCGGCGCGAACTCGGGCGCATCCTTCTGGTAGAAGGACTTGCCGCCGATGCCGTCCGGGAAGCGCGTGAGCACGAGCGGACGGTCCCTCAGATACGGGAGCATCAGGGGCGCCACCCGCTCGTAGTACGCGATCAGGTCGCCCTTGGTGAGGCCGTCTGCGGGCCAGAAGACTTTGTTTACGTTGGTGGGCCGAAGACGAGCCGGTGCCGGTGCCACCGGGGCGTCTTGTTCTGATTGGGGGGGAGCGGTCGCCGCTCCGCCCCCAAGCCCCCCCACCCCCGCTCGCTTCTGCTGGCCGCGTTGCGTCGATCGTCTCGCGCGATCTGCGGGCAGTGGTTCCGGCGCTCTCGATCGTTCCGGCGCGGCCAAGCGTTCCGGACCTCCCGCCGCCTCGCCTTCCCGCATCGGCTCCGGTTCCTCGCGCCGGCAGTCGGTGGGCTTCTTGTCGTCGCGCAGCCCGACGAACGTCGGGTGCCGGAGGCCGCCGTCCTCGGTCCACTCGGTGAAGCGAACCTCGCAGACCAGGCGCGGCTCCACCCAGTGGTGGCCGCGCCCGGTCGGAACGGCGCCGGCGTCGAAGGGCGAGGTCGCCCGCGCGAGCGGACGGAGCGCCTCCCAGATCGCCCGGAGTCCGGCGCGGTCGAAGCCGGTGCCCACCTTCGAGACGTAGACCAGGCGCGGGGCGGCGATGGGGCCGTCGTAGAGGCCGAGGTGCAGCGCGCCGAAGTGGCCCCGCGAGCCCTGCGGATCCGTATAGCCGCCGATGACGAACTCCTGCCGGCGCTGGCACTTGATCTTGATCCAGTCGCGGGTCCGGGTGCCGGTGTAGAGGCTCCGGGCCCGCTTGGCCACGATGCCCTCGAGGCGCTGCTCGGAGGCGAGGTCGAAGAACGCCTCCCCCGCCTCCGCCACGTGGTCGCCGTAGCGGACGGTGCCGAGCGGCGGCACCAGCAGCCGCAGGCACTCCTTGCGGTCCACGAGGGGCAGCTTGCGCAGGTCGCGATCCTCGAGCATCAGACAGTCGAAGAACACTCCGATCACCGGGCGCCGCGCGACCACCCGCTCGATCTCGCGCGGATCGGTGAGCCCCATGCGCGACTGCAGGCGCTGGAAGCTCGGCCGACCCGCGTCGTCGAGGGCCACGATCTCGCCGTCGATGACGAACGAGTCGGCGGGGAGCGCGCGCAGGGCGCGCGCCACTTCCGGGTAGCGCGACGTGATGTCCTGGCCGCTCCGCCCGTACAGCTCGACACGCTCCCCGCGGCGCGAGGCGAGCACGCGGACCCCGTCGTACTTGATCTCGTAGATCCAGGCCGGGTCCGAGAACGGCCGCTCGGCGAGGGTGGCGAGCGTGAACGGCTGCCTGCGCGCGACCACCTCGCCCCGCGGCGCTCCGAGGGCGTCGAGGCGCGCGCGGAGGGCGCCGCGGCGTCCGGCCCGATCCGCCATCTCCTCGACGGTGAGCCCGGAGATCACCGACTGCGGATACCGTTCGGGGAGGTCGGCCGCCTCGGCCGGGACCGCCGCCCCGTCCGCCTTCTTGAGCAGCAGCCAGTCCTTGGTCTTGCCCGACATGCGGGCGAGCGTCCAGCGCCCGCGCATCTTGTGGCCGAAGATCTCCACCTCGAGCTTGCCGCGCGCGAGCTGGGCGAGCGGCTCCTCCGGCTTGGCGGACCGGTACGAGCCGTGGTCCCACACGATGACCGAGCCGGCGCCGTAGTTGCCGGGCGGGATCACGCCCTCGAAGTCGCCGTACTCGACGGGATGATCCTCGACCTGGACCGCGAGCCGCCTCTCCTCCGGGTGCGCGGAGGGACCCTTCGGCACCGCCCAGCTCTTGAGCACCCCGTCCATCTCGAGGCGCAGATCGTAGTGCAGCCGTCGCGCCGCGTGCTTCTGCACCACGAAGAGCCGGCCCGCCGCGGTGGGCCGGCCCCCGAACGGCTCCGGGGTGCGCTCCGGATCGCGCTTGCCGCGATACGCGGTGAGCTCGGGCCCCATCCCTCGCCCCTTCTCGCCGCGTGCACCACCATCCCGTGCGGTTGCCATCGGAGACTTGGAGCATAGCCGCCTGCGTGCTACTGTGCAAAGCCTCACGGTCATGGCTCCCCATTCTCTCGGCTCCGGGACCATTTCCTTCGGGCTCGTCTCGATCCCGGTGAAGCTCTACACCGCCGCGTCGTCGGGCTCGGTGAGCTTCAACCTCCTGCACGCCAAGTGCGGCAGCCGGATCAAGCAGCAGACGTTCTGCCCGGTCTGCAACGAGGTGGTGGAGCGCAACGCCCTGGTCAAGGGCTACGAGTTCCAGAAGGATCAGTACGTGCGCCTGACCGACGAGGAGCTCAAGGGCCTCGAGGGCGAGGCCTCGAAGGTCATCGACATCGCCGAGTTCGTCCCTCTCGCCTCGGTGGATCCGATCTACTTCGAGAAGACGTACTACCTCGGGCCCGACAAGGGGGGCGAGAAGCCCTACCGGCTCCTCGCCGACGCGATGGCCAAGAGCGACCGGGTGGCGCTCGCCACCTTCGTCATGCGCGGCAAGGAGAGCCTGGTGCTGATCCGGCCCGCGCAGGACGGGCTGATGCTGCACACCATGTACTTCGCCGACGAGGTGCGCGACTTCGGCGAGATCGACAAGGGCAAGTCGGCGAAGCTTCGCGAGGGCGAGCTCGACCTGGCCGAGCGGCTGATCGGGGAGCTCTCGCACGCCGAGTTCAAGCCGGAGCAGTACCAGGACCACTACCGCAACCGCGTGCTCGACCTCGTGAACTCGAAGGTGGAGGGCAAGGAGATCACCGCGGCGGCCCCCGAGGCCCAGCGCGCGCAGGTCATCGATCTCATGGACGCGCTCAAGCAGAGCCTGGCCAAGCGCGCGGGGGCTCCCGAAGCGCAGCGCGCGGACGCGAAGGCCGTCGCGCCCGGCGCCAAGAAGCCGCCGGTCAAGGCGCCCCGGCGCGCCGCCTCATCGGACAAGCCGGACCGGAAAGCGCAAGCCGGCCGCAAATGACGCGCTTCACCACCCACGAGGTGGCGAAGGCGCTCGGCCTGTCCGACTCCCGCATCCGCACCTGCGCCCGCGCGGCCCTGCTCTCGCCGCCCCGCGGCCGCCGCGGCCGCCTGCAGTGGTCCTTCCAGGACCTGCTCCTGCTCCGGACCGCAAAGGAGCTGCTCGATGCCCGGATCCCCGCGCGTCGGATCCGCCGCATGATCGCCTCCCTCCGCCGTCAGCTTCCCCCCGATCGCGCGCTGTCGAGCCTGACCATCTACGCCGACGGCCGCCGCGTGGTGGCCTGGGACGGCACCGCCCGCTGGCAGCCGGACTCCGGCCAGTTCCTGTTCAACTTCGACGCACAGGCCGCCGTCGCGGGCGCGACCCCGATCCGCGAGCCGGCCTCCGAGGCGCCGGGCGCGACTCGGACCGCGGAGGACTGGTTCAACCTCGGCTGCGAGCTCGACACCGCGTCCCCCGACGAGGCGCGCCGGGCCTACGAGCAGGCGCTCGCGCTCGACCCGGGGCTGGCCGATGCGCACGTCAATCTCGGCCGCCTCCACCAGCACGGCGGGGACACCGTCCACGCCGAGACCCACTACCGGGCCGCCATCGCCCTCGCGCCGGACGACGCGGTGGCCCACTTCAACCTGGGTGGACTGCTCGAGGAGACCGGGCGCGCCGCCGACGCCGTCCTCGCCTACCAGCGGGCGGTCGCTGCGGATCCCGACCTCGCGGACGCGCACTACAACCTGGGATTGCTGCTGGATGCTCTGGGTCGGCGGCCAACCGCCATGACCCATCTCCGCGCCGCCCGCCGCCTCTACGGCCGCCGCTCCGCCTGAGGCGCCGGCGCCTGCTGCCGCAATTGCGCGGCCAGGGTGACGGGCGGCGTCAGGCCCGACCCGGGTAGGTGGCCGGATCAGCCAAGCAATCCAGGTATTTGCCGCCTGGCAACCACATTGCACTTGCTCCTCTCATCGCCGAGCTCGCACTCGTACTTTCACCGGAAAGAGGAGCAGATCGATGAGGACGCTGATCGGCTGGACGGTGGGGGCCGCGTGCGCCACCGTGATCGTGAGCGGGATCTGGGCCATGCCCGTCCACGGGCAGGACACCAAGCAGGAGCGCCGGGAGCTCGAGACCTCGCGGCAACAGCTACGCAACGCCTACAAGTCGGGCGACCCCACGGCGATCAAGGTGGCACGGGAGAACTACCAGAAGGTCCGCAACCAATCCGCCCGGGACAAGCACGAGCGCCGCGACGGCGCCGCGGATCCGAAGTAGTCAGCGCCCCGGCCAAAGGCTAGGCGTCGGCGGGGTGGCGCCGGTGCCAGTCGGTGACCGACTGGTACGCGCGCGCGGCAGCCAGGATGGTGTTCTCCTCCCAGGCCCGCCCCATGAACTGCAGGCTCGTGGGCAGCCCGCGCGCGCCGAAGCCGTTCGGGACCGCCACCGCAGGCAGCCCCGCGCCGTTGCCCACCGCGCCCATCACGTCCCGCGCGCTACCCCGGATCGCGCTGCGCACCTCGCCGCCCAGCATCGGGGCCACGCCGGAGCGCCCGGGCGCCACCAGGGCGTCGAGGGATGCCAGCACCCGGTCCGCCTCGCGCGCCATCACGCCCCGCAGCCGCAGCGCCTTGAGGTAGTCCTTGGCGAGGATCGCGTCGCGGGCGTAGGCGGTGTAGCGGTCCTCGGGGGCGGTGAGCTCCGCGATCGCTCCGCTCTCGATGAGGTCCTCGAAGGCGCTCGCCGCCTCCGCGAAGAGGATGGTGCGAGTGATGTCGTCGTACGGCAGGTCGGGCAGCGTGACCTCCTCGACGGTGCCGAGGCCCCGCAGGATCTCCAGCGACCGGGCGAAGCTCTCGCGCACCTCGGCCTCGCAGCCGTCGGTGATGTCGCGCAGGACTCCGAAGCGGAAGCGCCGACTCGTCGTGGCACCGTCATAGCGGAAGGGCCGGTCCACCGTGGTCCGGTCGGCAGGATCGGGCCCGGCGATGGCCTCGAGCACCAGGCCGCAGTCGTCCGCGGTGAGCGCGAGGGGCCCGAGCTTGTCCAGGGTCCAGCAGAGGGCCATGGCGCCGTGACGGCTCACGCGGCCGTAGGTCGGCCGCAGCCCCGCGAGGCCGCAGTTGCCGGCGGGTGAGAGGATGGAGCCCCAGGTCTCGGAGCCGATCGCGAAGGGCACGAGCCCGGCCGCCACCGCGGAGCCCGAGCCGCTCGAGGAGCCGCCGCTCCACGCCTCGCGATTCCACGGGTTGACGCCGGGGCCGGTGAAGGCGGCGTTGGGCTGCCGATAGCCCATGCCGCCGGCCAGCTCCACCATCGCGAGCTTGGCGCAGAGCACCGCGCCCGCCTCCTCGAGCCGGCGCACCACGGTGGCGTCGAAGTCGAAGCACCGGTCCCGGAAGGGCGCCGCACCCCAGGTGGTCGGGATCCCGCCCGAGGTTGCCAGCAGGTCCTTGGCGCCGTAGGGGACGCCGTGCAGCGGCCCCCGGTAGCGGCCGGCCGCGATCTCGGCCGCCGCGCGCCTCGCCTGCTCGAGCGCGCGGGCGCGTGTGACCGTGACCACCGCGTTGTAGCGGGGGCCGAGCCGCTCCAGCCGATCCAGGAAGGTCTCGGCCAGCTCGACCGGGGAGAGCCGGCGGGCGCGGATGCCCTCCGCGAGCTGCCGCACCGGCGCGAACACCACGTCGTCCGCCATCAGGGCTCCGCCCGGTAGGCCGCGAAGGGCTGGGCGGGCTCCTCCGCGCTGGTGAGGCGGACCGCGCGCAGGGCGCGCGCGGCCTGCACGATGCCCTCGAGGGCGGTGCGCACGCCGGCCAGCTGCTCGGCGTCCAGGCGGGGCCCGTAGCGCTCGCGGACCAGCGCGAGCATCGTCTCCACCTCCGCGCGGACCGCCTCGGGCTCGCTCATGCGCCCGCATTCTAGCGGAGGCGCGGGACGACCGCACCCGCTTGGCAACGGCACCGCGGAGGGCTAAGATCGCGGGGTCGCTCACCACAGGAGGAGTCGAGATGGCCAAGCGAATGCTCTTCATCGGCGCGGGTGCGATCGGCAGCTACCTGGGTGCGTTCCTCTCGCGGGCGGGACACGACGTGACCCTGGTCGACCCGTGGCCCGAGCAGGTCGAGACGCTGCGCCGCCAGGGCCTCGCGGTGAGCGGCCCTCACGATCCCTTCGAGGCCAGGCCCACCGCGCTCCACGTGCACGAGCTGCAGCGCTACGGCGCGGATTTCGACATCGCGTTCATCGCCATGAAGGCCTACGACACCGCGTGGGCCACCTGGATGGCGCTGCCTCACCTGGGCCCCGAGGGCTACGTGGTCTCGGCCCAGAACTGCTGGAACGACCCGATCGTCGCGAGCATCGCGGGGGCGGAGCGCGCGGTCGGCCTCGTCATGTCGAAGATCGGGGTGGCCCTCTGGAAGCCGGGCCAGGTGGAGCGCGGCATGGAGCGAGGCCAGGGCGCGGGGCACGACGTCTTCCGGGCCGGCGAGCACGACGGGCGCATCACCGGGCGGGTCACCGAGCTGGCCGAGATCCTGAGCGTGGTGGACGGGGCGCGGCCCACCGACAACCTCTGGGGCGAGCGCTGGTCCAAGCTCTGCGCCAACTGCATGGGCAATCCGGTCCAGGCCATGACCGGTCTCGGGTCGATCGAGATCGCGGGGCAGGCGCGCGGGCGCGAGATCACCATCCGCATCGCCCAGGAGTCCGCGCAGGTCGGCCTCAAGCTCGGCTACCGCATCCCGAAGTTCAACGGCCGCGAGGCCGAGCAATGGGCGCAGGCCGCGCGACCCGACATCTACCAGCAGCTCGACGCCGGCCTGATCCCCAAGGAGGGCGCGGGCCGCAACTGGCGCGCCTCCATGGCCCAGGACGTCATCAAGGGACGCCGCACCGAGATCGACTACATGAACGGTCTCGTGGTCGACAAGGGCCGCGAGGTGGGGGTGCCGACGCCGGTCTCCGCGGCGGTGGTGGCGCTGGTGCGGGAGATCGACGCGGGGACGCGGAAGCCCTCGCCGGAGCACATCGACCTGGCGCTGCGGCGCGCGGGCGCCTGAGCGGGTCGAGGGTCAGCGGATCGGGGGCAGCTCGCTGACCCGGAGGTCGCTGAAGAGCACCTCCATGCCGCGCTGGTCCACGTAGAGCCCAAGGGTGCCGCTGCCCTCCGCGGCCAGCTCGGCGGTCGCCACCGGGCGCCCGTTGACGTACGCCACGATGGACCGGTCCCGCAGCTCCACCGCCAGCGTGTTCGGAGCGCCGGGTTCGCTCTTGACGCTGCGGCTGGCGGTGGGCGGCACCGGATAGGTCCACTTCCCGGCGCCCCAGCTCGCCACCCGGTAGGTGCCGTTGGCGGTGAGCCCGAGAGTGGCGAAGGTGCGGTTGTCCGGCCCGCCCCGGCTCGCGAACATGATCCCGAACGCGCCCTCGCGCGTCCCCCGGCGCAGGCGAGCGGTGACCTCGATGCGCACCCGCGCCGGAAACACCTCGGGGCGGACCGGGCCGAGCAGGCACGGCGCTGCCGCCGCGATGTTCTCGACCACGAAGCCGCCGTCGGCGTAGGACGACCGGCAGATGGTGCCGGAGCTCGCCGACCAGTTGCGGGCGGTGCGGAGGTCGTCGTCGAACAGCACCCGGGGCCCGGTGCCGATGACGGTTCGGGGCTCGGTCTGGGGAGCGCAGGCGGTGGTGGCCAGCGCCAGGGCCAGCGTGAGCACGAGCCGCGACATCGGACGCCTCCCAGAACCGTGAGGGGTGAGCACTGCTGGCCGTCGGCCACCTCATCTTTTACACTACACCGGGCTCGAACGACAACGGCGGGGGGCACCCATGCGCGGCATCGTCTTCACCGGCAACCGGCAGCTCGAGCTGCGAGACTTCCCCGACCCGACGCCCGGCCCCGGCGAGGTGGTGCTGGAGATCAAGGCCTCCGGCATGTGCGGGAGCGATCTCAAGTTCTATCGAGCCGCGGGCAACGAGGCGGCCTCGCTCGGTCTGGGCGGCAGCGGCAAGCAGGTCATCGCCGGCCACGAGCCCTGCGGGATCGTCGCGGCGGTCGGACCGGGCGTGAGCGAGACGGAGGCGCGGGTGGGCCAGCGTGTGATGAACCACCACTACGCCGGCTGCGGGCAGTGCAAGCACTGCCGGGTGGGCTGGTCGCAGCTCTGCCGGGCGGGCATCACCGTGTTCGGGGTCACCGGCGACGGGGCGCACGCCCGGTACATGAAGGTGCCCGCCCGCACCAACGTGCCGCTCCCGGACGAGCTGACCTTCGAGGAAGGCGCGGCGGTGTCCTGCGGCACCGGCACCGCCTACGGGGCGCTGAAGCGGCTCGACGTTTCCGGGCGCGACACCCTGGCCGTCTTCGGCCAGGGCCCGGTCGGCCTCTCCGCCACCCTGCTCGGCGTGGCGATGGGCGCGCGGGTCATCGCGGTGGACATCGCGGGCGAGCGGCTGGCCCTCGCGCGGCAGCTCGGCGCCGACGCGGTGGTGAACTCGCGCGAGACCGATCCGGTCAGGGCCATCCGGGATCTCACCCACGGCGAGGGCGCCGAGGCCACCATGGACTGCACCGGGCTGCCCGAGCCGCGCGTGGCCGCGGTGAAGAGCGCGGCCACGTGGGGACGGATGTGCTTCGTGGGCGAGGGCGGCGCCACCGCCTTCGACGTCAGCAGCGACCTGATCCGCAAGCAGCTCACCCTGATCGCCTCGTGGACGTTCAGCAGCATGGGCCAGTGGGAGTGCGCGCGCTTCGTGGCCGACCGCCGGATCCCGCTCGGACGGCTCCTCACCGACCGCTACCGCATCGACGAGGCCGCGGCGGCCTACAAGCGCTTCGATACCCAGACCACCGGCAAGGGCGTGTTCACCTCGTTCTAGGGAGGTCACTCGTGGCCGACATCAAGATCCTCGGCATTCCCGGCAGCCTGCGCCAGGCGTCGTTCAACCGCTCGGCGCTGCGGGCGGCCCAGGCGCTCCTCCCCGCCGGCGCGAGCCTGGACGTCTTCGATCTGGACGGCATTCCTCCCTACAACCAGGATCAGGAGAAGCAGGCCCCGCCCCGGGTGGTCGAGCTCAAGGCGCGGGTCCGGGCCGCGGACGCCGTCCTCTTCGCCACGCCGGAGTACAACTACTCGGTGCCCGGCGTGCTCAAGAACGCGATCGACTGGGCGTCGCGCCCCTACGGCGACAGCGCGTGGCAGGGCAAGCCGGTGGCGGTGATGGGCGCCTCGGTGGGCATGCTGGGCACCGCGCGCGCCCAGTACCACCTGCGCCAGTCCTTCGTCTTCCTCAACATGTACCCGGTGAACCAGCCGGAGGTGCTGATCGCCAACGCGCCCCAGCGATTCAACGAGCGCGGCGAGCTGACCGACGAGACCTCGAGAGAGCTCATCCGGAAGCTGCTCGCCGAGCTGGTGACCTGGACGAAGCGGCTGAAGGCCTAGGCCCCCGCAGCGAGACCGGGCTCACGCCTCGATCCGCTGCCAGCCGCCGTCCCGGAGCGAGCGGAGCACGGCGTCCAGCACGAGCTGGGCGCGCACGCCGTCCTCGAGCGAGGGCGACGGGCTCTCCCCCTTGCGGATCCCGTCGAGGAACCGCTTCACGAGCGGCGCGATGGTGGCCTTGCCGGTCACCTCCATCTGATCGCCCTCCCCGGCGGACCGGGGCAGCCCCGCGCGCACCGCCACCGGCTGGAGCGTACCGCTCGCGCCGGCCGCGCGCAGCTCGCCCACGTACCACTTCGCCTTCTCGCGGTCGACGCGGTAGACCAGCGAGCCCTGGCTGCCGTAGGCCTCGAGGAACTGCTCGCTCGCCCCGCGCGCGGCTCGGCTCACCGAGAGCGTCACCTGCCCGCCCGAGGCCAGCTGGGCGATCACGCTGCAGAAGTCCTCGGCGTCGGCCGGCCGCCCGCCGGGGGCGGTGCGCGTCGGGTAGGCCACCCCCGCCTGCGCGCAGACCCGCGCGAACTCGCCGAAGCTCCAGCGCACGAGATCGATCACGTGCACACCCATGTCGCCCATCGCGCCGTGGCCGGCCACCGCGCGGTCCATGCGCCACGTGGCGGGCGCCGCCTCGTCGGCCGCGCGGGCCCCGAGCCAGCGGCCGGTGGCGTGGAAGAGCCGGCCCACCACCCCCTCCTCCACCAGCGCGTGGAAGCGCTGCATCGCGGGGATGAAGCGCCAGTTGAACGACGTCATCCCGACCCGCTGCGCGCGGGCGGCGGCCTCCACCATCTCGCGCCCCTCGGCCGCGGTCATCGCCACCGGCTTCTCGCACAGCACGTGGGCGCCCTGCGCGAACGCGCGCAGGGCGATCTCGCGGTGCAGGCTGGGAGGCGACGCGATCACCACGATGTCGGGCCGGGCCTGCTCGAGCAGGTCCTCCCATCGCTCGAACACGGCGGGCACGTGGTAGCGCGCGGCCACCGCGCGGGCGGTCTCCTGGTTGCGCTGGCAGACCGCGACCACCTCGCAGCCGTTGGCCTGGAACGCCGGGATGTGGGCGCGGCCGAAGCCGAGCCCGACGATGCCCACGCGGTGCTTCTTGCGAGCCATTCCTCGTCGATCCTTTCGTCAGCAGATTCCATTCGCGGGCCGATTGGGTTAGAGTCGGCCCCATCCCAACCGCAGGCCAGAGGAGGCTCCAATGAAGGCGGTCGCCGCCGTAGCCGAGATCCTGAAGCGCGAGGGTACCACCTTTCTGATCGGCTATCCCGTGAACCCGATCATCGAGGCGGCCGCCGAGGCCGACATCCGCACCATCATCGTGCGCCAGGAGCGCACCGGCCTCCACATGGCGGACGCGGTGAGCCGGATCACCTCCGGCCAGAAGATCGGCGTGTTCACCATGCAGCACGGGCCCGGGTCCGAGAACGCCTTCGGCGGGGTCGCCCAGGCCTACGGTGACTCGGTACCGATCGTGGTGCTGCCCGGCGGCTATCCGCGCCGCATCACCAACATCCCGCCCAACTTCAACTCCTTCATCAACTACCGCAACGTGACCAAGTGGTGCGAGCAGGTCACGCTGGGCGACGCGGTGCCCGACGCCATGCGCCGGGCCTTCACCCAGGTCAAGAACGGCCGCCCGCGGCCGGTGCTGGTGGAGATCCCCATCGACGTCTTCGGCGAGGAGGTCCCGGAGCCGCTCGCCTACAAGACGGCCCCGCGCACCCGCATCGCCCCCGATCCGGACGCGGTCACCGAGGCCGCGCGGATCCTGGTGGAGGCGGAGCGGCCGGTGATCTACGCGGGCCAGGGCGTGCACTACGGGCGGGCCTGGCAGCAGCTGCGCGAGCTGGCCGAGCTGCTTGAGGCGCCGGTGACCACGAGCCTCGAGGGCAAGAGCGCGTTCCCGGAGAACCACCCGCTCTCCCTGGGCTCGGGCGGCCGCTCGATCCCCAGGACGGTGTTCGAGTTCCTCAAGAGCTCGGACGTGATCTTCGGGATCGGCTGCAGCTTCTCGACCACCAACTACGGGGTGACGATGCCGAAGGGCAAGACCATCGTGCACTCCACCATCGACGTGGCCGACCTCAACAAGGACGTGGTGGCCGCGCACGCGGTGATCGGCGACGCGGGCCTGGTCCTGGACGCCCTGCTCGCCGAGGTGCGCGACCGCCTGAAGGGCAAGCCGCGCGGCCGGCGGGCCGAGGTCGCGAGGCAGATCGCGACCATGAAGGCGGAGTGGATGGCCCAGTGGATGCCCAAGCTGACCGCCAACGACAAGCCGCTCTCGCCCTACCGCGTGATCTGGGACCTGCTGCACACGGTGGACGTGGCCAACACCATCATCACCCACGACGCGGGCAGCCCGCGCGACCAGCTCTCTCCCTTCTGGGAGAGCACCGCGCCGCTGACCTACATCGGCTGGGGCAAGACCACCCAGCTCGGCTACGGCCTGGGCCTCGCGATGGGAGCCAAGCTGGCCAGGCCGGAGGCCCTCTGCGTCAACGTGTGGGGCGACGCGGCGATCGGCTTCACCGGCATGGACTTCGAGACCGCGGTGCGCGAGCGCATCCCGATCCTGTCCATCCTGCTCAACAACTTCTCGATGGCCATCGAGCTGCCGATCATGAAGACGGCCACCCAGAAGTACCGCTCGACCGACATCAGCGGTCACTACGCGGACATGGCGAAGGCCTTCGGCGGCTACGGCGAGCGCATCACCGAGCCCGGGGAGATCATCCCGGCCCTCAAGCGCGGCATCGCCAAGACCCGCGAGGGCGTTCCGGTCCTGCTCGAGTTCATCACCGAGAAGGAGATCAACTTCTCGATCTTCAAGTAGGCGTCCCCTCTCCCCTCCGGGGAGAGGGCAGGGTGAGGGGGAGGCCCGATGCCGACGGCGCCGGCGAGCCCGGAAGCGTGCGACCGGCTGTTCGTGGAGCATGTCAACGCGGGCGACGTGAACGCCGTGCTATCGCTCTACGAGCCGGCGTGCCGCATGGTGCGGCGCGACGGCAGCGTGGCTCAAGGCCACGCCGAGATCCGCGAGGTCCTGGAGCGCCTGATCGGGATGCGCCCTCGGATGACCACCGAGATCGTCAAGGTCGTCACCACGGGGGACCTCGCGATGGTGTACAACGACTGGCGCTTGTCCGGCAAGCGACCCGACGGTCAGCGGGTCGAGGCGGTGGGCAAGGCGATCGAGGTGGTCCGCCGCCAACCGGACGGCACCTGGCGTTTCATCCTCGACGACCCGTTCGCCCGCGGCTAGGACGTGACCGCCCTCAGCTATCGCTCTCCGAAGACGGACGTGCGCCCGAGCCCCATCCACGGATGAAGGCCGCCATCATCGTGGCGATCGTGGTCGGGCTCGCGGCCGGCGTCTACTCGGGCATCCACCTGCTCATCCCGCTGGTCCTGACCGGCCTCGCCTGGGGGGTGACCCGCCTCCTCCCCGATCGCCCGACCGACTTCGTGGTTGCCGCCGCGGTGCAGGTCGGCCACCTGCTGTGGATCGCCGTCGGGCTGGTGGTCATCGGCGTGCTCACCGTCGATCTAGTGGACATCGCGATCCTGCTCGCGGGCTCCGTCTGGCTACTCGCGAGGCCGGGGCTGGCGCCGGTCGTGGTGCTGACGGTCTACCAGGCGGTGGCGCTGCTCATCAACGTGGGCGCTTTCCTCGCGATGCCGATCGGGCACAATCTCCACCGGGCGCTGCTGATCCACATCATCTGGCGGATCCTGGCGCTCGTCTTCATGTGGCGGGGCTACCACAAGTCCCGCGGATGACCGATGCCTCCTGGAGCGGCTGGGCCTCGTCGCGACCATCGTGCTCGGCTACGCGGTCGACGTGGCCTACCTGCTGGCCGTCGCGTGGCTCGGCCGACCGCGGGCCGCCTCCACGTATTGACAGTCGGCGGCGCCCTGTGGTGTGGTGAAGCGCCCATGGGCGCCGTCCCCTTGCCCACCGCCCGTCCCTGCCCGCTCGCGATCGACCCGGCGGGGATCTCACGCGCTTGAGCCGCGCCGTCCTTTTCGCGGTGCTCGCGGGGCTGTCGGCCGCTACCTGGACGGTCTGCCTCAAGCTGGCCTCGACGCGGATCACCGCCGCGCTCGGCGCGCTGGTGATCACCGGGGTCGCCCTCGGCGTCAACTCGCTCGCGCTGCTGGTCACGCGGGCCAACGGGCACGAGATCGTCTTCACCCGCGAGGCGCTCTGGCTGATGGCCCTCGCGGGCATCGCCGCGTCCGGGGTGGACATCTTCGGGCTCCTCGCCTACGACCGGGGCCTGAAGGTGACCTCGTCGTTCTTCATCGGCGGCACCTCCACCGTGCTCGTCCTGCTCGCGGGCTTCCTGCTCTTCCAGGAGCCCTTCACCTGGGTACGCCTGCTCGCCATCGTCCTGATCGTCGGCGGCTCGCTGCTGCTGCAGGCGCAGGGCGGATAGATGCCGCTCCCCCTCCTGGAGGGCACCGACGTCGCCCGGAGCTTCGGCGGCCTGCGCGTCCTCAGCCGGGTGGACTTCGCGGTCTCCGAGGGAGAGATCGTGGCGCTCATCGGGCCCAACGGCGCGGGCAAGACGACGCTGTTCAACCTGATCAGCGGGCTGCTCCGGCCCTCGGCGGGCTCGATCCGCCTGGGCGAGCATCGGATCAGCGCGCTGCCCGCGTACCGGATCGCGCGGCTCGGTCTCGGACGCACCTTCCAGACGCCGCGGCCGTTCCTGGACCTCACCGCGGCCGACAACGTCGCCGCGGCCGCCCGGTGGAGCGAGCGGCCGGGGGGGACACCCGCCGAGCTGCTGGCCCTCGTCGAGCTGGCCGAGCACGCGGCGGTGCCGGCCCGGCAGCTCACCGGGGCGCGGCGCAAGCTGCTCGAGCTGGCGATGGCGCTCGCCCTCCGGCCGCGCATGATCCTGCTCGACGAGCTGCTGGCCGGGCTCACTCCCACCGAGGCGGCGCGGGCGACCGTGATCCTGCGGCGGATCCGCGACGAGCGCGGGGTCGGATTGTTGTGGGTGGAGCACGTGATGAAGGCGATCATGGAGACGGCGGAGCGGCTGATCGTGCTCCACCACGGCGAGGTCATCTGCGAAGGGCCGCCCGCGGCGGTCTCGCGCGATGCCCGGGTTCTCGAGGCATATCTCGGCGAAGCATCCCCGGTGGCAAGGAGGCCATGACCATGACGATGAACAGGCGACGGTTTCTCACGGCTGCGGCAGGAGCGGCCGCAGCGGGCGCGGCCACGGTCCCGCTGTGGCGCGGCCGCGCGCGCGCGCAGGCGAAGCCAGTCCGGATCGGCTACACCCTGTCCGCGACCGGCCCCTACGCGGTGGGCGCCGGCATCACCCAGGCGCCGAACTACACGCTGTGGCAGGAGCAGGTCAACGCCAGGGGCGGTCTCGCGATCAAGGGCGAAGGACGCCGGCCCATCGAGTTCGTCACCATCGACGACCGCAGCGAGATCGAGACCGCGGTGCGCTTCTACGAGAAGCTGGCCACCGACGACAAGGTGGACCTGCTGCTGCCGCCGTGGGGCTCGGCGATGAACTTCGCGATCGCCCCGGTGGCCGCCAAGCACGGCTACCCGATGATCGGCCCCACCGCCATCTCCGCGAAGTTCAAGGAGCTGGCCCTGCCCTACTTCTACACGATGCTGGTGCAGCCCGAGCCGCAGATGCAGGCGGTGGCCGCGCTGCTCAAGGAACTGCGTGGCCACGGCAAGATCAAGAAGGTCGCGGTGGCCTACGTGAACGACCTCTTCGGCATCGAGCTGAACGCGGCCACCGGCCCCGCCTTCAAGGCGGCCGGCCTCGAGGTGGCGGACACCAAGAGCTATCCGCTCGGCGTCAAGGATCTCTCCCCGATCCTCAAGGGCTTCAAGGACGCCGGCGCCGACGCCTTCGTGGGGCTCACCTATCCGCCGGACAACATGCTCGCCACCGGCCAGGCCAAGGAGGTGGACTGGAACCCGGCCGTCTACTTCACCGGGGTGGGTACCGCGTTCCCGTTCTTCCGCGACCGCTTCAAGGGCGCGGAGGGGGTGATGGGCATCGCGGGCTGGAACCCCAAGGTGAAGTTCGCGGGAGCCAAGGAGTACTACGACGCCCACGTGAAGAAGCACCAGAAGGAGCCCGACCGCTGGGCCAGCGCCTTCGCGTACGCGTCGCTGCAGATCCTGGAGCGCTGCGTGGGCGAGGTCGGCCTCGACCGCCCGAAGATCAAGGCCATGCTCGACGCGACCGAGTTCCAGACGGTGGCCGGCCCCATCAAGTTCTCCAAGGGCGAGAACGTGGCCACCCCCGGCATGGTCGGCCAGTGGCAGAAGAACGAGTTCGAGCTGCTGTGGCCCAAGGCGCGGGCCACCGGAGCGGCGGTGGTGCCGAAACCGGCCTGGGCGTGACGCTCTCGCCCACGCTCCTGCTGGACGTCGTGGTCGGGGGGTTCACGACCGGGGGCATCTACGCCCTCGTCGCCCTCGGCCTCAATCTCCAGTACGGCCTCATGCGCGTGCTGAACGTGGCCCACGGCGAGTTCCTGATGCTGGGCGCCTACGTCACGTTCTCCCTGCACACCGGCTGGGGCGTGAACCCGCTGCTGACCCTGCTGATCACGGGCCCGACGGCCTTCGCCGTCGGGCTCGTGCTCCACCGGCTGCTCTACGCCCGCCTGCTCGGCGGCGAGGCCGCCGAGGGCCTCGAGTCGCGCTCCCTCCTGCTCTCCTTCGGGCTCATGTTCGTGCTCCAGAACGCGGCCCTGCTGATCTGGAGCGCCGATCTACAGGGCTACAGCTACCTCGCGGTCCCCCTGCGCTGGCTCGGCACCGTCTTCCCGGCCAACCGGGTGCTGGCGGCCACGATCGCCCTCGCCCTCGCGGTGGCCTTCTACGTCTATCTGCGCTCGAGCCTCACCGGCAAGGCGGTGCGCGCCCTGATGCAGGAGCCGGAGGGGGCGCAGCTCGTGGGCATCCAGACCTCCCGCATCCACGGCCTCTGCTTCGGCGCGGGGCTCGCGATGTCGGCGGTGACCGGCTCGCTGGTCAGCATGCTCTTCGAGCTGACGCCCTTCATGGGCCTGCCCTACACGGTCACCGCGCTGGTGGTGGTGATCCTGGGCGGGCTCGGCAACATGCTGGGCTGCCTCCTCGCCGGGCTCTTGCTGGGCCTCGTCGAGACCGCGAGCGTCTACCTCGCCTCCTCCGACATCCGCCTGATCTCCTCCTACGCGGTGCTCTCGCTGATCCTGATCCTCAAGCCCTCCGGTCTCTTTGGTCGCTAGGCTGGCCGTCGCCCTCCTCGGGGCGGCGCTGCTCGCGGCGCCGCACGCGCTGTCCGCCTACCACCGCTCGCTCACCCTGGCCATCCTGGCCGACGTGGCCCTGGCCGTCTCCTGGGCCTTCTTCTCGGGGCCCACGCGCTATCTCTCGCTGGCCACCGGCGCCTTCTTCGGCGCCGGCGCCTACACCACCGCGGTGGTCATGGCGCGCTTGCCGTGGCCGGTGCCGGTCCTGGTCGCGGCGGCGGTGGCCGCAGCGATGGCGCTGGTGGTGGGCACGCTCGCGCTGCGGCTGCGCGGGCCCTACTTCGCGGTCTTCACCTTCGGCCTCGCCGAGCTGGCCAAGCACACCCTCATCTGGTACGAGACCGGCGTGACCGGGACGGTCGGCCGCCTGCTGCTCAACCCGCCCGGCACGATCACCCTCTACTACACCGTGCTCGGGATCGCCGCCCTCGCGGTGGCGACGGCGGTGGGGCTGCCTCGAAGCCGCTGGGGCATCGCCCTGATCGGCATCGGCGCCGACGAGGAGCGCGCGGAGACGCTCGGCATCGACACCACCCGGATCAAGATCGGGGCCTTCGCCCTGAGCGCGGCCTTCATGGGCGCGGTCGGCGGCGCGATGGCCCCGCGCTGGACCTACCTGGATCCCCAGGTGTTCAACCCGCTCGTGTCCTTCCAGACCGTGATCATGGCCCTGCTCGGGGGAGCGGGCACCGTGGTGGGCCCGGTGCTCGGCGCGGTGTTCCTGGGGCTCCTGTCCGAGACCCTGCTCGTGAAGTTCCGCTACTTCTACATGCTGAGCCTCGGGCTGGTGCTGATCGTGGTGGTGCTGCTGCTACCCGCGGGCCTCGCGGGGCTGGTCCGACGCCGCCACCGGCCGCTTGCCACCGGCCGGTCGCCAAGGCTATAGTCGGCGCCCAGAGGCGGCATTTCTCTCCGGTCGCACGGACGCTCTCCCCCGGCGCGCCTCTTCGGTGAGCAGGGGATGGGCCACGATTCACTCGTACCGATTCCACGTCAGCGGAGGAGACGACGATGATGAGAGGACTCGCTGTCCTGGTGATGGTGGTCTCGCTGGGGGCCGGCTGTGCGGGTACGATGACCCCGCCGACCGGTCCGGGGACCGTGAAGATCACCCCCCTGGGTAGCCACGACGGGGAGTTCTGCGCGCTGGACCGCGCCCTGGTCCTGGAGGATCCCGACGGCACCCGGATCCTGTACGACACCGGGCTCACCGTCCGCGGGCCGGCCGACCCGCGGCTGGGCAAGATCGACGCGGTCCTGCTCTCGCACGTCCACGGCGACCATCTCGGGTACGCTCATCAGCCGGCGGCCAATGCGGGCGAGTGCGGCAAGCCCGATTTCTCGGTCACGGACGCGCCCGCCTCCAACACCGTGAATGTCGCGGTCGGCAAGCAGGCGCGACTCCTGGTCGGCAGCGACATGGCCGCGTTCCTCGCCGCGAAGGTCAGGACCGCCGGGGGCGATCCCGCCAAGGTCCAGCTCGTCCGCTTCGGGGCGATGGCGAAGGTCGGCCGCGTGAGCGTGGCCACGGTTCCCGCCGTTCACACCAACGGGGTGGGCCCGGAGTTCCTCGAGAAGAGTCTCGCCGATACCCTGCGCGCGAACGGCCTCACCGCGCACGTCGGCCCGCCGACCGGCTACGTGCTGAAGTTCAGCAACGGGCTCGTGGTCTACCTGTCCGGCGACACCGGGATCACCGCGGAGCAGGACCTCGTCGTCCGCCAGTACTATCGCGCGAACCTCGCGGTCATCAACATCGGCGACGTGTTCACCACCGGCCCGACCGAGGCGGCCCACGTCATCAACGAGATGGTCAAGCCCGCCGAGGTCATCCTGTCTCACGCCAACGAGGTGGGCACCAAGGGCGGCCAGGTGGTCGCGGGGAGCCGGACCGACACCTTCATCAAGGCGACGAAGGTGCCGGCGCGTGTCCCCCTGAGCGGAAAGACGATGGCATTCGACGGCCGCGGTAAGTGCGTATCCGGTTGCTGATCCGTTCCGCGGCGCTGCTCTCCGCCCTGACGCTGCCGCTGTTCGGGGTGGCGTGGGCCCAGACCGGCCGCGCCGGCGCGCGTGTAATCGGCACCAACGTCCTGACCGACCCGCCGCGCGGCCCTCTCTACTGGCACCTGGACGCCTATCCGGCGCGGGCGGCGGCCGAAACCGCGCGGGACGCGCGCGGCACCGTGGCGGAGAGCTTCGGTCGCGTGTGGCTGTTCACCATCGCCGAGGCCGGATGGCGGCCCACCGGCGGGGAGCGCGTGGCCACGATCGGCCCGCTGCCGCTGGCCGCGCACGGGCGCGTCACCGCCAGCTATCTGGAAGCCGCCACCGCGCCGGGCTTCCAGACCGACGTCCACCTGCACGCCGGACCCGAAGCCCTGTACACGCTGTCCGGAGCGGTCTGTCTCGAGACACCTCGGGGCAAGCTGGTCGGGCGCGCCGGCGATGAGCCGCTCCTGGTGGCCGGCGGCCAGCCGATGCAGCTCACCAGCATCGGAACCGAGACGCGCCGCTCCCTCGTCCTCATCCTTCATGACTCCTCGCAGCCCTGGAAGGTGCCGGCCGACGGCTGGCGCCCGAAGGGGCTGTGCCCCGAGTGACGGGTCCGGATCCCGGCGTGGCGGTGCGGATCGTCCGGCTCGGCACCCCGCGGCGCGCGGGCGAGGGCCTGCGCATCGGGACGGTGCGCCGGCCTCCGCGCGGCGTGCGCCGGGCCGACTACGCGGCGCGAGACTACTACGACGTGTGGCTCCCCGAGCTGTCGCCCACCGCGCCGCTCGTCTCCTTCGCGCTGTCCAGGCCGTTCACGCCCGCGCGCTGGGCGCTCTACGCCCGCCGCTACCGGCACGAGATGAGCCGGCCGGCCACCCGGCGGCTGATCGCGCTGCTGGCCGCGCTCTCCTCGCGCACCGACTTCTCGGTCGGCTGTTACTGCGAGGACGAGAGCCGCTGCCATCGCTCGCTGCTCCGGCAGCTGCTGCTCGAGCAGGGCGCGAAGGTCGTCTGACGCTGCCTGCCGCGACGGCAGCGCGGGCCCCATCTGCCCGATCCGCAGGCGCTTCGCGCGCGCCCGCCTTGCCGAACTCCGGACGCAAGTAGCCGTCCCGCTTCGCGGAATCCCCGAGCGCGCCCTCCTGGCACGCGCTCTGCTAGTCCTCGTCGCGAGCACTTAATCGCACCGTCGCGAAATCCGGAGCGCCGTCGCCGTACGATGACAGCGCTCATTCTCTCGAGGAGGATCTACCGACATGACCGAGAAGGACGGCAGCACGGCCCTCGGCGATCACGCGGTGGCCGCCCGGTGCCTCCGGGTCGGCGCGCAGCTCGCGCCGGCCGGGCGGAAGGGAGCCTAGCCCATGCCGCAGAAGCTGGCCCTGATCGCGCACGACAACAAGAAGGTGGATCTGGTCGCGTGGGCGACCTTCAACCGCGAGACCCTCGCCGCATTCCCGCTCGTGGCCACCGGACACACCGCCCGGCTCGTGCGGGACAAGGTCGGACTCGACGTCGAGGAGCTGCTGAGCGGACCGGAGGGCGGCGACGCCCAGATCGCGGCGGGCGTCGCCACCCGGGAGATCGACGCGGTCTTCTTCTTCGTCGACCCGCTCTTC
>DATIFV010000208.1:0-3931 GCA_035455085.1 Candidatus Methylomirabilota bacterium
GGCCGACATGGCCCTGGTGGCCACGGCAGCCCTCTTCGATCCGCTGTTCGCGATCCGCTTCCGCCAGTCGCGAGCCTCCGCGGCGTAAGGGCCTCGCGTCGAGGCCCTCTCCGAATGGGTCAGGGGCCCGACGTGAGCCGCTCGTAGATCGCCAGCGAGAGCGCCCCGAAGGCGGGCGCCGCCCGCGTCTCCACCGTCCGCGGCCGGCCCAGCGGAACCGTGAACTGGGCGGCGACGCGACCGGGACGCGGGCTCATCACGACCACTCGATCGGCCAGGAACACCGCCTCCGGGATCGAGTGCGTGACGAAGACGATCGTCTTCCGCTCCGCGCCCCCGGGCTCGCCCCACACCCTGAGCAACTCGACGTTCATCTCGTCGCGGGTCATCGCGTCGAGCGCCCCGAAGGGCTCGTCCATCAGGAGCAGCGGCGGGTCGAGCAGCAGCGCGCGGCAGAGCGAGGCCCGCTGCTGCATGCCGCCCGACAGCTCGCGCGGCAGCTTCTGCGCGAACTCGCCGAGGCCCACCAGCCGCAGCAGCTCGGCGGCCCGGCCCCGATGGGCCCCCGGATCGAGGCCGGAGAGCTCGGCGGGCAGCAGCACGTTGGACTCGATGGTCCGCCACTTGAGCAGCACCGGGGCCTGGAAGACCATGCCCACCGACGGGATCGGGCGCGTGACCGGGCGGCCGTCCACCTCGACCCGCCCGCGGCTCGCCGGCCGCAGGCCCGCGATGATGCGCAGGAGCGTGGACTTGCCGCAGCCCGACGGGCCCACGATCGCCACCAGCTCCCCGCGACCCACGGTGAGATCGATGTCCCGCAGCGCCTCGACCGCGCCGGAGGACGTCGGGTAGGTCATCCCGACGCGGTCGAGCCGGATGAGATCGGTCACGCGCGAGCGTCAGCGGGCGGACCGGGGCAGCTCCACCTTGGTCAGGAACTCGTTGGTGTAGACCGCGTGGCAGTCGACCTTGGTCGGCACCCCCATGTAGGTGTTGACCAGGTCGACCGAGGCGCACATCTTCTTGTCCTCCATCCAGCCGATCCCGTTCTTGGCGTAGCGATCGGTCTTCATCAGGTCAAGCCCCATCATCATGTTGGGCTCGATGATCGCGAGATCGATCTCGGGCACCCGCTTCTTGAAGATCTCGAGCGCCGACTTCGGATCGCTCATCACGTCGCGCCAGCCGAGGTAGGAGGCCTCGAGGAACGCGCGCAGCATCGGCGCGCGCTCCTTCATCGTCTTCTCGCTGGCCATGATCGACATGCTGTACATGTCGAGGCCGTGATCGGCCCACGGCAGCATGACCGCGTTCCCCTTGCCCACCGCCTTCTCGTAGAAGGGCAGGCCAGTGGTGTAGTCCGCGACCGCGTCCACCCGCTTCTCGGCGAAGGCGGGCACCTTGGCCGCGGGCTCCACGTTCACCCACGTCACCTTGCTCTGGTCGATGCCGTTCACCCGGGCGAAGGCGGGGAACATCTGCCGCTGCCCGTCGCCGGGCGGCGCGGCCACCGTCTTGCCCTCGAGATCCTTGGGCTTCGTGATGGGCGCCGCCTTGTGGCTCCAGATGTTGAGCGGGCTCTTGTCGAAGACCATGCCCACCACCTTGATCTTGGCGCCGCGGCCGACCGCCGCGATGACCACCGCGCTGTCGGCCAGGCCGACGTCGGCGCGCCCCGTGTCCACCTTGGCGATGGAGTCGCCCGAGCCCTTGGAGTTCTGCATGTCCACGTCGAGGCCCCGCTGCCGGTAGTAGCCCTTCTCCAGCGCCACCCAGTACGCGGCGTGATCGCCGACCGGGAACCAGTTCAGCGCGAAGACGACCTTCTGGGGAGCCGACTGGGCCGCGGGCGCGCCGAGGCCGAGGGCCAGCACCGTCCCCGCGACGATGAGGGTGACCGAGAGCACGAGCAGAATCGAGACGCGTCGCATGGTGTGTCCTCCTTTACTCCACGGTTTCCGCCCACGGCGCGATCCGCCGCGCCGCCAGCACCACCAGCCCGTACACCGCGAGGCCGACCAGCGAGATCCAGACCAGCGCCGCGAAGGCCACGGGGGTGTTCATGCTGCCCTGGGTGGTGACGATCACGTAGCCGAGCCCCTGCTGCGAGGCCACGAACTCGCCGACGATGGCGCCCACCACCGCCGCGGTCGCGGTGACCTTGAGCGCGCTCAGGATGTAGGGGTACGCGTTGGGGATCCGGATCTTCGCGAAGACCTTCCACTTCGGCGCGTTGAAGACACGGCCCAGGTCCAGCAGCTCCTCGTCCACCTGGGTGAGCCCCACCGCGGTGTTGATGACGACCGGGAAGAATCCGATCAGGGCCCCGATCAGCATGTTGGGCAGCACGCCGTAGCCCATCCACAGCAGGAAGAGCGGGGCGACCGCGACCTTCGGGAGCGTGTTGACGAACACCAGGAAGGGCAGCAGCGCCCGGGCGAGCACCGCCGACCACGCCACCGCGACCCCGAGCGCCACCCCGGCGACCCCGGCCACCAGGAAGGCGCCCACGATCTCGAGCGACGTGACCGCGAGGTGCCGGAGCCAGGGGATCTCGTCGCCCATCATCGCGCGAGCCACCGTCAGGGGGGCGGGCAGCAGGTACTCGCGGAGCCCGAGGACGGTCACCGCGAGCTGCCAGACCGCGATGAGCGCGACGAAGAGCAGCATCGCGGGCAGGTGGCGGGAAAGCGCGCGGCCGATCCCGGTCATCGCAGGGCACCGCCATAGTACTCGACGCGCCCGGGCCGCGGGCGGGCAATGTGCTAGGCTCCCGTCCGGTGCACACCCTGGCGTTCCTCGACCCCGGACACTTCCACGCGACCCTGACCCTCAGAGAAGCCCACCCGGGGGTCTCGCCGGAGATCGCGGTGCACGCCACCGCGGGACCGGAGCTGGACGATTTCCTGGCCCTGGTGGAGCGCTTCAACCGCCGCCCCACGCGCCCCACCGCCTGGCGGCCGCGGGTGCGGCTGGCCCCGGATCCCCTCGCCACCCTCCTCGACGAGCGCCCGGGCGACCTGGTCGTGCTGGCCGGCCGGAACCGCGGCAAGGCCCGCACGATCGAGCGGCTGCACGCGGCGGGGCTGCACGTGCTGGCCGACAAGCCGTGGCTGGTGGAGCCGGACGACCTCGCGGCGATCCGGGCGAGCCTCGGCGGCGGGCCGCTCGCGCGAGAGATGATGACCGGCCGGCGCGACCCGATCGGCCGGCTCGTCAAGCAGCTGGTGGACGAGCCGGACCTCTTCGGCGGCTTCGCGTCCGGCGACGCCGCCGAGCCCGCCGTCGAGCAGGAGAGCGTCCACCACTTCGAGAAGCACGTGGACGCCGTCCCGCTCCGGCGGCCGTGGTGGTTCTTCGACTCGCGGATCCAGGGCGGGGGCGTGGTGGACATCCCCACCCACCTCGTGGACCAGGCGCAGTGGCTGCTCGAGGGCGCGGGAGGGCCACCCGGCGAGCCGCTTCGCCTGCTCGGCGCGCGCGGCTGGTCCACCCAGGTGCCGGTCGCCACCTTCACCCGCGTCACCGGCGCGGCCGGGGTGCCGCCGGCCCTCGCGTCCGCGCGGGACGGCGACGCCCTGCGCGTCTTCTGCAACGCCGCGCTCACCTACGCGCTCCACGGGGTGACCGCGCGGGCGACCACGCGCTGGGAGGCCTCGACCCCTCCCGGCGGCGGCGACACCTCGCGCACCGTCCTGCGCGGCCGGGCCGCGGAGGTCCGCGTCGAGGTGAGCGCAGCGACCGCCTTCCGGCGGCGCGTGGTGGTCGAGGCCCGCGGCGACGCCGCGCCGGCCGCGCGCGCGCTCGCCCGGGTGCTGGCGGGGCCGGAGTGGACGGGATCGCAGGCGCGCCCGATCGGGCCCGCGGGCTGGCAGATCGAGGTCCCGCCCGCGCTCGACACCGGCCACGAGGCCCACTTCGCCGAGCT
>DATIFV010000209.1:0-18005 GCA_035455085.1 Candidatus Methylomirabilota bacterium
CAGGCGCGCCACGCTCACCGCCTCGTCCACCGCGGCCCAGCGCGGCACCCGGTCCAGGAACAGGAGCTGGTACGCGGTGAGCCGCAGCACCGCGCGCACCCACGGATCGAGCTTGGCGAGCGGACGGTTGAGATACGGCGCCAGCCGCCAGTCGAGGTGGCGGCGCCAGCGCAGCGTCCCGTACACGATCTCCGCGCAGAGCGCCGCGTCGCGCGGGTCGAGGCGCGCCCGCTCCAGGGCGGCGTCCAGCGCGAGGTCGGCGAAGGCCCGATCGCGCTCCACCCGCACGAGGATGTGCAGCGCCTCGTAGCGCGCCTGGGATACCGGGCCTGCCTTGAGCACCGGGGTCACGGGCCGGGCTCGGTCACGTGGGCGCCGGCCGGCAGACGCGCACCCCGGAGGAAATCGACCCACGCCATCGCCTTGCGGTTGTCCGGCTGCACCTCGAGGGGCAGGAGGAGCCCTTCGCCGGTGGCGACGGCGAGCCCCTCGGCGCGCCCACGCCCTTCGAGGGCGGGCGGGAGAGGCACGAGCGTGCCGGCGGGCGCGGGAACGCCGGTCGCGCCTACCGCCGCGGCGCGCCAGATCAGCAGTCGTCCCGCCGGCGTCACGAGGGCCGCTCCCGGCCAGGGGTTGCAGCCCCGCACCCGGTTGACGAGGTCGCGGGCGGGCTCCGCCGGCCGCAGCCAGCCGTCCTCCTTCTTGAGCCGGGGGGCGAGGGTGGCCTTGGCGTGGTCCTGGGGATTACGAGGCAGCGCGTCGAGCTGCTCGAGCGTGCGCAGCAGGAGCCGGGCCCCGATCTCGGCCAGCCGCCCGGAGAGCTCCCCCGCGGTCTCCTCGGGCCCGATCGGCGTGGCCTCGGTCAGCAGAATGTCTCCGGTGTCCATCCCCGGGTCCATCTGGAAGGTGGTGATCCCGGTCTCCGTCTCGCCGCGGATGATGGCCCAGGCGATCGGCGCGGCGCCCCGGTAGCGCGGCAGCACCGACGCGTGGACGTTGATCGAGCCGCGGGACGGCGCGTCGAGGACCGCCTTGGGCAGGATCTGTCCGAAGGCGGCGACCACGGCCACGTCGGCCCGGTACCCGGCCAGCCGCTCGGCCCAGCCCGGATCGCGAAGCCGGGGCGGCTGCAGCACCGGCACGGAGGCCAGGAGGGCACGACGCTTCACGGGCGGCGGGGTGAGGGCGCGGCCCCGGCCGGCCGGCTTGTCGGGCTGGGTGATCACCGCCACCACCTCGTGGTGCGCCAGCAAGGCCTCGAGCGTCGGCAGGGCGAAGGCGGGCGTGCCGTAGAAGAGGACGCGCAGCCCGGACCCGCTAGAGCGCGAAGGCGTGGTGCCCCGTCTCCTTCGGGAAGCCTTCCTTCTGGATCTTCTTCTTGATGCGGTCCCGGGTCACCGGGGGCAGTCGATCGATGAACAGGACACCGTCGAGGTGATCCAGCTCGTGCTGGATGATCCGGGCCTTGAGCCCGGTCGCCTCGAGCGAGACGGGCCTGCCCTCGGCATCGATCGCGGACACCGTGATCGTCTTGCTGCGTTCGACCACGCCGAAGATCCCCGGGAGCGAGAGGCACCCCTCTTCCTCGCGGACGGTCCCGCTGCGGCTCTCGATCGTCGGATTGAGGAGCGCCTGTGCGCCGCCCTTGCCGTCGTCCATCACGAGGATGCGATACGGCAGGCCCACCTGTGGCGCGGCCAGCCCGATGCCGACCTGGTGCCACATGGTCTCGGTCATGTCGGCGATGATCTGCTTGATCTCCGGGGTGATCTCGCGCACCCGGACCGCCACCTGGCGCAGGACCGGGTCGCCGTAGAGCCGCACCGTCAGCAATGCCACCGTCTCGTCTCCTCCGTGCTCAACCGCTGAACTGGGGATCCATCTCTACTTCTACCACACCGGTCGAGCCGCGTCGCCGGGCCAGGAAGGGCGCCAGGACCGGGGCCAGCAGCGCCGGTAGCTCGGCAGGCCCCTTGATCACGAAGCGCCACCGGCGCGTCCGTGCGCGCGACGGGGCCACCGCGGTGGGCGGGTAGACCGTGAGGCCGGCGACCGCCCGAAGGGCCGCCGCACAGTCGGCGGCCAGGGCCTGCGCGGGGGCCTCGTCCCGGGCGCGCGCGGAGATCTCGGCGAGGCGGCGGTAGGGCGGGTAGCCCAGCTCGGCGCGAAAGCGCAGCTCTTCCTCGTAGAAGCGCGCGCGGTCCTGCGCCTGCACCGCCTTCACCGCGTAGTGCTCGGGGTGCTGGGTCTGGATCACCAGGCGTCCGTCCGGCGTCAGCGATTCCGCAGCCGCCCACAGGAGCTGCCAGGTCCGCTCGCCGGCCCGGAAGTCCGGCACGCGGAGCAGCCCGTCGAGGGCGACGAAGCCCACGCAGCCCACCGAGTGCCGGGGCAACCCCCGCAGCAGCGCGGGTGTGCCGATGAGCACCTGGGCTTCGAGGCTGTCGCGGGAGAGGGTGAGCCGGGGGAAGCGACGCGCGACCGACGTCTGCACCCGCTCGGGATCCCACCCGAACGGGGTGAGGCGGTGCCCGCCGCACGCCGGGCAGCGATCGGTCGCCGTGTCCGTGCGGGCGCAGACGGGGCAGCGCAGGGTGCTTCGCTCGCGCGCGAGCGCCACGCCGCAGTCCGGGCACCGCAGGATGGTGCCGCAGTCCTCGCAGGCCAGGGCGGCGGTGCGGCGGCTGGCGATGAGGACGACCCGCCGTCCCCGCCGCGAGGTCTCCTCGATGGCGCGGGTCAGGGGCAGGGTGAGGGGATGGTTCCGCAGGATGCCGCGGGTGTCGGCGGTGACGACGTGGGGCCAGGGCGCGGGCGGGGCAGAGGCGCAGGCGAGCCGGCCCTGCCGGCCGCGCCACCAGCTCTCCGCCGACGGGGTGGCGGAGAGCAGGAGAAGCCGGCTCCCGTCGAGCTCGGCCCGCCGCAGCAGCAGGTCCCGCGAATGCAGCCGCGGCGCTCCCGGCGGCTTGTGGGCGGGATCGTGCTCGTCGAGGAGGGCCAGCGTGGCCGGAGGCGGCAGCGGCGCGAGCAGGGCCGAGCGGGTCCCGACGACCACGCGACCGCGGCCGCGGGACGCCGCGAACCAGGCCCGCCGGCGCTCCGCCTCCGGGACTCCGCTGTCGAGCCGCGGGGCGTCCAGGCGCCGCGCCCAGCGCCGGGCCGCCTCGCGATCGGGGGCGATCACGAGCGCGGTGCCGGGCTCGCGGTCCAGGCTCTCGGCGAGGCGGTCCTCGCGGCGGTCGTCCATCCAGAGCTCGGGCGTGCGCGGCGCGCCGGGCGGCGACGCGGCGGCCGGCGACACCGTCTCGGACACCGCGCCCCGCGGGACGGGCGGCAGGAGCGAGAGCAGGGTCGAGCCCCAGGAGGAGAGGCTCTCGGCCGCGGCCCAGCGGCCGAGCTCGAGCGCCGGTCCGGAGAGCACCGGTACCCGTTCCACGACGCGCTGCAGGGGCTTCAGCCCCGCCGGATCGCCGTCGCGGAGGCCGACCACCACCCCGACCCGGCCACGACCCTGAAGGGGCGCCCCGACCCGCTGCCCCCGCCCCACCACCATCCCCGGCGGAACGACGTACGAGAAGGCGTGATCGATCGGGATATCGAAGACGACGTCCGCGATCAAGGCAACGCAGCCGCGTCGAGCGTCCGCCGACTGAACCTCAGCTCGCGCGACCTTCCGCCCGCGCGTCGTACTCGCGGCGGGCCAGCTTCAGGTCGTCCCAGGCCATGCGCCGGTACTCCGGGCCGGGATTGCGCAGGAGGAAGGCCGGGTGGAAGGTGGGCACGAGCAGGCTCGCGCGGTACTGGTACGTCCTTCCCCGCAGCCGGGTGATGCCTTCCTTGGTCCCGAGCAGGGTCTGCGCGGCGAAGTTGCCGAGCGCCAGGATCACGCTGGGACCGATGGTGTCGATCTGGGCCATCAGGAACGGGCTACAGGCCGCGACCTCGTCGGGCTCCGGGTTGCGGTTCCGCTCCGGCCGGCACTTCACCACGTTGGCGATGTAGCAGTCGCGCTCGCGGTCGAAGCCGACCGAGGCCAGCATCTTGGTCAGGAGCTGGCCCGCCCGCCCCACGAAGGGCAGGCCCTGCTTGTCCTCTTCCTCTCCGGGGCCCTCACCCACCACCATGAGCCGTGCCCGCGGATTGCCCGAGCCGAACGCGATGTTCGTCCGGCTCTTGCAGAGCTTGCAGAGCTGGCAGCCCTGGCGCGCCCGCTCCTGCTCGCGCAGAGCGTCGGCGGGATCGGGAAACGGCACGGTGGAGAGGACCAGCTCCCGCAGGCCGAGGTCGCGGTGATGCCGGAGGGTGTCGGCCAGCCCGTGCAGGGCCAGGGCCACCGCCTCCCGCGGGTCGCTCATCGGAGAGCGCGTTGCGGCGACCTTCTCCGCGGACGGTTCGGCCTCTTCGCGCCTTTGGCGCTCATCGGGTCAGCGCGCGGCGCGGTCGGGGGCCGGGGAGCGGTCGCCCGCGCGGAGGCCGAGCACGCGGTCGAGAATGGCGTCGGCGACGTGAAGCTTGCTCATCTTGGGCAGATCGATCACGCCTCCCCAGCGGTCGAGGAGGGTGACCTGGTTGTCCTCGGCGTCGAAGCCGATGCCCTTCACGCTGACGTCGTTGACCACGAGCAGGTCCACGCCCTTGGCCTGGAGCTTGGCGGCCGCGTTGGCCCGGACGTCGGTGGTCTCCGCCGCGAAGCCGACCAGGAACGCGCCGCTCTTGCGGGCGGCCAGCTCCTTCAGGATGTCGGGATTCGGGACCAGGTCGAGCGTGAGCCCCTCGTCCTTGGCCGACTTGATCTTGTGAGTGTTCGGCCTCCTGGCGCGGTAGTCGGCGACCGCCGCCGCCTTGACCACGATGGTGGCCCGGTCGAGATGCTGGAGCGCCGCCTCGCGCATGTCCTCCGCGGTCTGCACCGGCACGTACACCGCGCCCGGCGGCGGGGTGAGCGTGGTGGGGCCGGAGATCAAGGTCACCTCGGCGCCCCGGCGCAGCGCGGCCGTCGCGACCGCGTGGCCCATCTTTCCGGACGAGCGGTTCGAGATGTAGCGCACCGGATCGATCGGCTCCCGGGTGGGCCCCGACGTCACGAGCACGCGCTGGCCGGCGAGGTCACGCCGCGGCGCCAGCAGGCGCTCGAGCGCCTCGACGATGACGTCCGGCTCCGGCATGCGGCCCCGGCCCGAGAGGCCGGAGGCGAGCGCGCCCGCCTCGGGCTCGAGCACGCCGACGCCCCGCTCGCGCAGCGTCCGCACGTTCGCGGCCACCGCCGCGTGATCCCACATGCCGACGTCCATGGCGGGGGCCATCAGCACCGGGCAGCGGGCGGCGAGCAGGAGCGTGGTGAGGAAGTCGTCCGCGATGCCGTGGGCGGCCTTGGCCAGCAGGTTGGCGGTGGCGGGCGCCACCACCAGCGCGTGGGCCCGCTCGGCGAGGGCGACGTGCTCGACCGCCTCCGGGCTGTGGGGATCGAAGAGATCCGACAGAACCGGCCGACCGGAGAGCGTCCGGAACGTGAGCGCGCCCACGAAGCGCTCCGCGTGGGCGGTGATAACCACCGTCACCTGGGCGCCCGCGCGCGTGAGCTCGCGCAGCAGGTACACCGCCTTGTAGGCGGCGATGCTGCCGGTGACGCCCAGGATCAGCTCTCTACCGTGGAGGGCCATGTTGTCTGGTGCTCTCTCGTCGTTGGCGCCCGATCTACGGTCGAAATCTTCAGGCTCTTCAGCTGCGGGGGCCCGGAAATGGCCCCCGCACTCCCCCAGTCGGCGGACAACCGGTTCGGGTCTGCCTTCTAGAGTTTCGGGGTGTCTTCTTCCTTGACGCGGAAGCCGACCTTGGCGTCGGCGATCTCCTCCAGCGCGGTGCTGGTGGGCTTCTTGTGGCGCGTCTCCACCTGGGCCTTGGCGCCGCGGTTGAGCTGCCGCGCCCGCTTGGCCGCGAGGACCACGAGCATGTACCGGTTGGAAACGTTGTCCAGGGACTTCTCCAGGGATGGGAACGACATCACGCCGGCACCTCCATGTCGGGGAATCTGAGGGTCAGTCGGCTCGTGCGGCAGCGCTCGGCCTGGATGATGGTGGCGAGCTGGTCCACCGCGTCCTTCACGTCACGGTTGATGATCAGGTAGTCGTACTGGCGCCACGCCGCGATCTCCTCTCGGGCCCGGCTGAGACGCCGGGCGATGTCGCCGGGCGAGTCGCTGTTGCGCTCCCGCAGCCGCGCCTCCAGGTCCGCCATGGAGGGCGCCATGATGAACACCGAGACCGCCTCCGGATAGCGCTGGCGGAGCTGTCGGGCCCCGTGGGTGTCGATGTCGAGCAGCACGTCGAGGCCGCGGCCGAGCGCACCTTCGAGGGCCTTGGCCGGCGTGCCGTAGAGGTGGCCGTGCACCTGGGCCCACTCCGCGAACTCGTCGCGGGCCCGCATGGCCGAGAACACACCTTCGGTGACGAAGAAGAAGTCGACCCCGGTCTTCTCCCCGGGCCGCGGCTCGCGGGTGGTGTAGGAGACCGAGTAGTAGAGATCGGGCACGAGGGACCGCACCTCGTGGCACAGGGTGGTCTTGCCCGCCCCCGACGGGGCCGACACCACCACCAGGGTTCCACGCCGCTTGATCAGCTGCATCGGCTCTCCAGGCTACTCCAGATTTGCCACCTGCTCGCGCATCTTCTCGAGCGTGGACTTGGCCGCGATCACCGCCTGGGAGATCTCGAGATCATCCGCCTTGGAGCCGATGGTGTTCACCTCGCGGTTGATCTCCTGGATCAGGAAGTCCAGGGTTCGGCCCACCGGTCCGTCGCCGGCCAGCAGCGCGGCGAGTTGGGCCAGATGGGCCCGCAGGCGGGCCAGCTCCTCCGTCACGTCGGTCTTGTCCGCCCACACCGCGACCTCGGCGACCACCCGCGCCTGGTCGACCTCCGCGCCCGCCAGCATGGCCTGCATCCGCTCGCGCAGGCGCGCGGCCCGCCGCTCGACGGCCGCCGGCGCCCGCTGGGCCACCGTGTCCACGTGGCCGGCCAGCTGCGCGCCGAGGCCGGCCAGCTCGTCGCCCAGTGCCCGGCCTTCGGTCTCACGGCGCGCCACCATCTCGGCCAGGGCGCCGCTGAGGGCCCGCTCCAGCAGTGGCCACGCCTCGTCGGCGGCCAGCGGCGCCTGCTCCTCGCGCGTGAGGACGCCCGACTGCGCCATCACCCAGCCGAGCGCCGGTCCGTCGCCGAGCTCGAGCGCCTCGGCGAGGCTGCGGGCGGCCTCCGCGTACTCCCTGGCCTGGGCAAGGTTGACGGTGAGCGGGTTCAGCACGGTGCCCTCGGCGGCGGTGACCGCGACGCCGACCTCCACGCGGCCGCGCTGGACCGCGGCCTGGATCAGCCGCCGCGCGTCCGCCTCGAAGCCGGCCAGGGCCCGGGGCAGCTTCAGCGACACGTCGAGGTGCCGGTGGTTCACCGACCTGCACTCGACCGTGAGGACGGCACGCGAGCCGCCCGCCTCCGCCCGTCCGTAGCCGGTCATGCTGCGGATCATCTCTGCCTCTCCGGCCCGGGGGTGGTCAGCTCCGGCACGGCCATCACCGGACGATAGCCCAAAAAACCTTATCTGTCAATGTCTTTGGGCCGATCCGGCGTTGACAGCGCGGGCCCCCGACATGTAGAGTGCGTGGGGTTTTCGGTGGCAGTTTCTCGAAAAGGGGGGACCCACAATGAGGGAGCAGCAGCGATCGGCGCCCTGGACGCGCCGGGAGTTCTTGAGGACGGCAGGGGTGGCCGGGGGCATCACGGCCGGGGCAGCCTGGCGCGGCCCGGCCCGGGCCCAGGGCCTGAAGAGCCTCACCGCCTCGCACAGCGTCTCGACCTTCGTCTACGGCCAGCACCTGGTGGCCGCGCAGAAGAAGTTCTTCGAGGAAGAGGGGGTCAGGACGCCCGATTTCGTGGTTCCGGGCGGCGGGGCCAAGGTGGTGCAGGCGCTCGCGGCCGGGCAGGTCCAGTTCGCGCTCGGGGATTCCAACCATCCGCTCAAGATCACCGAGAAGGGCAAGGACGCGCTGATGGTGTTCGCCACCGACACGCGCTGCTCCTACGCTAACATCGTGGTCCGCAAGGAGCTCTGGGACAAGGGGCTCCGAACCGTCGAGGCCCTGGCCGACCAGAAGCTGGTCGGCCGCAAGGCGGTGATCGCGGCCACCGCCATCGGATCCGGCACCTACGTCTACGGGGTGTACGTCCTGCAGCACACCAAGGCGCCTGACGGTCGGGGGGTCAACGACCACGTCGAGTGGGTGGGCGGAGGCGCCTCCACCACCATGCTCGGGGGGCTCAAGGCCGGCAAGTTCGACGCGATCATGGCGGTGCCGGAATGGCAGTCGGCCGCGGTGGAGGAAGGCTTCGGCAAGCCGCTCTACGATATCCAGGACGAGAAGGCCTGGAACCGCGTCTTCGGCGGACCCATCCCGGTCACGGTGGGCTACGTGCTGAAGGAGACCATCGAGAAGTCCCCCGACCTCGTGCAGGCGTACGTCAACTCCTGCTACCGCGCCCAGCAGTGGATCCGCCGGGCCAAGGACGAGGAGATCACGGATCTGCTCTGGAAGCCCTACATGGAGACCTTCAAGCGCGAGGTGGTCCTGGAATCCGTCCGCTACTACCGGACCATCTTCGACTGGGACTTCGTGATCGACGAGAAGGACTACGAGCGCGGCATGAAGGTGTGGGTGCCCACCGCCCTCGACAAGCCGATCCCGTACCGGCAGGCGGTGGACATGAGCTTCGTCAAGAAGGCCCAGGCCAAGTACAAGTAAGCGCTCGGCAGTGTCCCCGCGCGTCCGGATCTCCATCCGGGGCCTCGCGAAGACCTTCGCACAGGGGGCCCGTGAGGTCCCGGCGGTCTCGCCGGTCTCCTTCGACGTCCACGAGCGGGAGTTCGTGGCCATCGTGGGGCCGTCCGGCTGCGGCAAGTCCACCATCCTCAACATGATCGGCGGGCTCGTCGCGCCCTCCGGCGGCGAGATCGTGGTGGACGGCCGGCCGGTCGCCGGGGCGCCGCCGTCCCAGGTCGGCTACGTCTTCCAGAAGGACACCGTGTTCCCCTGGCGCACCGTCGAGCGCAACATCGCGCTCGGGCTCGAGTACCGTCACGTGCCCGCCGCCGAGCGGGCGGCCCGCGTGCGGGAGGCGATCGCCCTCGCCGGCCTGCAGGGTTTCGAGGACGCGTTCCCGGCCACGCTGTCCGGGGGCATGCGGCAGCGGGTGGCCCTGATGCGCTCCCTGGTGGTGGACCCCGAGATCCTGCTGATGGACGAGCCCTTCGGCGCCCTCGACACCCACACCAAGCTGAGCCTGCACGCCGAGCTCCTGCGGCTCTGGGAAGCCAAGCGACAGACCGTCATCTTCGTCACCCACGACCTCTCGGAGGCGATCACCCTCGCCGACCGGGTGGTGGTGATGACCCGGCGCCCCGGGCGCGTCAAGCTCCTCTACGACGTCGGGATCCCGCGCCCGCGCGACGTGATCCGTCTGCGCGAGACCGACGAGTACCTCCGCGAGTACCGCGAGATCTGGCACGCCCTCGGCGAAGAGTTCCGGGCGCAAACCGACTGCACATGAGTGGGGACCGTCTCCGCGTTCTCGCGTGGCAGCTGCTGATCCTGGTCGCGGTGCTGGCCGCCTGGCAGTACCTGACCGGGATCAAGGCGATCTCGAAGACGCCCGGGCTCTACTGGATCGATCCGTTCTTCATCAGTCGGCCGTCCGCGATCGCGGACCGCTTCCTGTACCTCATGTCGCCGGGGGTGCGGCTGACCATCTGGCAGATGGCGCTCTCCACCGTGCAGTCCACCGTGTGGGGCTTCCTGGTCGGCGTCTCCACCGGCTTCGCAGCGGGCCTCCTGCTGGGCCGGAGCGACCAGCCGGCCCGGATCTTCGAGCCCTACATCGTGGCCTTCAACTCGCTACCCCGCATCGCCCTGGTGCCCCTCATCACCATGATCTTCGGCTTCGGGCTGCTCGCCAAGATCGTCCTGGCCTGGAGCATCGTGTTCTTCATCGTGTTCTTCAACACCTTCCAGGGAGCGCGCAGCGTGGACGCCGACCTCATCCACTCCGCCCGGTTCCTGGGCGCCTCCGAGCGCCAGATCATGACCAGCGTGATCATTCCCTCCGCGCTCGCCTGGACCTTCGCCTCGCTCACCCCGTCGATCTCGTTCGCTCTCATCGGGGTGGTGGTCGGAGAGTTCATCGGCGGGGAGTCGGGCGGCGGGCTCGGTTACCTGATCATCCAGTCCCTCGGAACCCTGAACGCTGCCGACATGATGGTGGCCCTCGTGGTGCTGGGGGTGATCGGGATCGTGATGGCGCTCGGGATCAAGCAGGTGGAGGCCCGCCTGCTTCGCTGGCGCCCGGAGTACCAGAAGCGCTGACCGCGGCGGGGTCAGCGCGAGGAGTGGGCGGTCAGCTCTTCCTCGTAGCTGCCCGAGGCGGTATCCGAGCCGCGCACCTTGACCCAGCCCTTGACCGCGGGGCTGTACCAGAACTCCTGCGAGGCCCCGGTCTCGATCTCCCGCCGGGACACCTTGAAGGCCTTGAAGGTCCCGGCGGGGGTCTTGACCTCCTCGTAGGCCTCCACCGCCCAGACCGCGGTGAGCACGAAGGACCGATCCTGCGCTGACCCGTCGGTCCAGGTCACGGTGGCCGACCAGGACTTGCCGACCTGGAGCGGCCACTGCCAGTTCTCCGGCGGCCGGGCGAGCCGCACCGGCCGGTCGCCGGTCACCCGCGCGAGATAGCCGAGCTCCTTCGTGTACCAGTACCGCGAGTCCCCGGCCTGGACCTCGTAGGCCTCGACCCCCTCGAAGACGGCCTCCCGCAGCACGGTGCGGGTGACCGTATAGGGACCCTCGCGCCCCTTGCCCCGGTACGTCCAAGAATCGCCGGCCGTCCACTGGGGTCGCTCGGCGAGCTGAACAGTGCGCGACTCCCCGGCGCTCTCGCAGCCGGTCAGGAGGGCCGCGAGGGAGAGCAGGACGAGCCAGAGAGCCGTCGCGCGACGAGGCCGCATGTCCGAGAGCATACCGCACCCGGCGGGGCCGGCCGCCACTCCTAGATCGGGCTGCGCGCGCCCCGGGACGGTCAGGCGTCCAGGCGCGCGACGTACGGAAGGTTCCGGAACCGCTCGTCCTCGTCGAGGCCGTAGCCGACGACGAAGACGTCGGGGATCTCGCGGCCCACGTAGTGCAGCGTGAGCTCCTGGGGCCGCGGGCACTGCTTGGCCAGCAGGGTGCAGACGCGGATCGAGGCGGGGTTCCGGGTCTGGAAGTTGCGTAGCAGGTAGGCGAGCGTGCGCCCGCTCGCGCAGATGCCCTCCACCACGATGATGTCCCGGCCCTCGATCGGCTCGTCCAGGTCCTTCCGGATCCGCACCACTCCCGAGGCGGTCACCGTCCCGTAGGGGACGACCGAGATGAAGTCCACCGTCACCGGCACCGTGAGCGCCCGCATCAGGTCGGCGAGGAACACCGCGGAGCCCTTCAGCACGCCGATGAGGTGCGCGGGCCGCTCGCGGTAGTCGGCCGAGATCTGGGCGGCCAGCCGGGCGACCTCGGCCTGGATCGCGTCGCGATCCACCAGGATGTCGCCCGGGCGGTCGCTCGCGGCTGACATCAGGCGAAGCGGGTGGCCCGGAGGAACTCCCGTGACTGACGGATCAGCTCCGCGGGGACGAGCCCGGTCCGCTCCCAGCTGTCGAAGCACTGCGAGATCGTGAGCACCGCGTGCACGGTGTAGCCGCGCCTGGCCAGCAGCTCGCGGCCGCCCTGCTCGCGGTCCACCAGGATCACCAGGTCCTTCACCACCAGGCCTGCTTCCTCGAGCGGGGCGATCGCCTCGAGCTTGCTCGCGCCGTCCGTGATGATGTCGTCGATCAGCACCACGCGCTCCCCGGCCTTGAACTGTCCCTCGATGCGCCGCCGGGTACCGTACCCCTTCTCTTCCCGCCGGGGATAGATCAGGGGCACGCGGCCGGCGAGGCTGGCCGCCACCGCGAGGGGCAGGCCCGCGTAGGGGATGGCCCCGATCCGGTCGCCGCCGCAGCGGGCCACCTCCGCGGCCATCAGGGTGCCGATCTGCTCGAGCACGTCGGGGAAGGAGATGACGACACGGAGATCGATGTAGAAGGGCGAGACGATGCCCGACTTGAGCGTGAACTCGCCGAAGCGGATCGCCCCGATCTCGAAGAGGCGGCGGATCAGGGTCTCGTGAGCCCCGGCCGCGGTCACGAGGCCATCTCCTGCAGGATCGCGGCGGCGGCGGCCGCCGGGTCCGCCGCCGCGGTGATCGGGCGGCCGACCACCAGGTAGTGGGCGCCGGCCCGGGCCGCAGCCCGCGGGGTCGCGATCCGGGACTGGTCCCCGGCGGCCGCGCCGGCCGGCCGCACGCCCGGCGTGACGATCACCCAGTCGCGCCCGCGATTGGTGCGGAGCGCCGCGATCTCGTTGGGCGAGGCCACGCAGCCGTCGAGCCCGGCCTCCGCGGCCATCCGGGCCAGGTGCAGGACGTGGCCCTCCACCGAGGCCGCCACCCCCAGCTCGCGGCTCAGCGCGCCGCGGTCGAGGCTGGTGAGCACGGTGACCGCGAGCGCGGTCGGTCGCCGCACCCCCAGCTCCTTCGCGGCGGCCGCGGCGCCCTCGGCCGCCGCGCTCATCATGGCGCGACCCCCGGAGGCGTGGACGTTGAACATGAGCACGCCCATGCGGGCGGCCTCGCGCGCGGCGGCGGCCACCGTGTTCGGGATGTCGTGGAACTTCAGGTCGAGGAAGACCTCCGCGCCGCGCTTGTGGATGGTCTCGACCGCGGCGGGGCCCACCGCGGTGAAGAGCTGCGAGCCGACCTTGAACCGGGTGACGAGGCCCCGGAGGCGGTCCACCATCCCCTCGGCCTCCGCCAGGGTCTCCACGTCAAGAGCAACGATGAGGCGGTCAGGCGTCATGGTATTCCTGTAGCGGCGTCACCGAGATCTCGCCCTTGAGCAGGGCCTCGATGCCGCCGATCGCGGCCTGGGCCCCGTCCACCGTGGTGTAGTAGGGGATGTTCTGGGTCACCGCGGTGCGCCGGATCAGATAGGAGTCCTTGCGCGCCCGGCCATCCTCCGGGGTGTTGAAGACGAGCGCGATCTCGCCGCGCTTCATCAGGTCCACGATGTTCGGGCGGTAGCTCTCCGCGACCTTGTAGACCGTCTCCACCGTCATGCCCTGACGCTGCAGGAGCTTGGCGGTGCCGGCGGTGGCGACCAGGCTGAAGCCCATCTCGGCCAGCCGCTTGGCGATCTGCAGCACCGCGCGCTTGTCGCGGTTCTTCACCGACAGGAATACCTTGCCGGAGGTGGGCAGGGGAGAGCCGGCGGAGAGCTGCGACTTCACGTAGGCCTTCCGGAAGTCGAGGTCGATGCCCATCACCTCGCCGGTGGACTTCATCTCGGGTCCGAGGACGGTGTCCACCCCCGGGAACTTGATGAACGGGAAGACCGCTTCCTTCACCGCGATGTGCCGGACCACGCGCTCCTCGCCGAACCCCAGGGCGGCCAGGGGTTCCCCCAGCATCACGCGGGTGGCGAGCTTGGCCAGCGGCACCCCGATCGCCTTCGACACGAAGGGCACGGTCCGCGAGGCGCGCGGGTTGACCTCGAGCACGAAGATCTGTTCGTTCTTGATCGCGAACTGGATGTTGAGCAGGCCGACGACTCCCAGCTCCCGGGCGAGAGCGCGGGCCTGGCCCTGGATCCGCTCGATCTGGTCGTCCCCCAGCGAGTACGGGGGCAGCGCGCACGCGGAGTCCCCGGAGTGCACGCCCGCCTTCTCGACGTGCTCCATGACCCCGCCCACCACCACGCGCTCCCCGTCCGCGATGGCGTCCACGTCGATCTCGAGGGCGTCCTCCAGGAACTTGTCCACCAGGATGGGATGCTCGGGGCTCACCCGCACCGCCTCCGTCATGTAGGCCTGCAGATCGGCCTCGTCGTAGACGATCTGCATGGCCCGACCCCCGAGCACGTAGGAGGGGCGCACCAGCACCGGGTAGCCGATGGTGGTGGCGATCCGAGCCGCCTCCTCGTAGGAGCGCGCGGTGGAGCCGGGCGCCTGGGCGAGGCCGAGGCGGTCGAGCAGGTCCGCGAAGCGGCGGCGATCCTCGGCCCGATCGATCGCGTCGGGGGGCGTGCCCAGGATCGGAACGCCCGCGCGCTCGAGCGGGACCACGAGCTTCAGCGGAGTCTGGCCGCCGAACTGGACGATCACCCCGCGCGGCCGCTCGCGCTCCACGATGTTCATCACGTCCTCGAAGGTGAGCGGCTCGAAGTACAGGCGATCGGAGGTGTCGTAGTCGGTCGACACCGTCTCCGGATTGCAGTTGACCATGATCGCTTCGACCCCGGCGTCCCGGAGGGCGAAGGCCGCGTGCACGCACGCGTAGTCGAACTCGATGCCCTGGCCGATGCGGTTGGGTCCGCTGCCGAGGATGATCACCTTGTCGCGCGCGGTGGGGGGCGCCTCGTCTTCCTCCTCGTAGGTGGAGTACAGGTACGGGGTGTGGGCCACGAACTCGGCCGCGCAGGTGTCCACCATCTTGTAGACGGGCCTGACGCCGGCCCGGACCCGGGCGTGCCGGACCTCACCCTCCGTGGCGGAGATCAACTGCCCGATCCGTTGGTCGGAGAATCCCATCTGCTTGGCCCGCCGGAGGACGACCGCGTCGCCGAGACCGGCCGCCGCGATGACCGACTCGTACTCGACGATCTCACGGATGTTGTCGAGGAACCACGGGTCGATCGCGGACAGCTGGTGGATCTCGCGGGTGCCGAGCCCGCGCCGGTAGGCCTCGCCGATCGCGAAGCAGCGGTCCGCGTTGGGGATCCGGATCTTCTGCCGGAGTTCGTCCAGGTCCGTGGGGGGCCGGTCGAGGAGCAGGCCCCAGCGATCCTGCTCGAGCGAGCGCACCGCCTTCTGCAGCGCCTCCTTGAAGGTCCGCCCGATCGCCATGACCTCGCCCACCGACTTCATCTGGGTGGTGAGGGTCTGGTCGGCCTCCGGGAACTTCTCGAAGGCCCAGCGCGGGAACTTGACCACGCAGTAGTCGATGGCCGGCTCGAAGGAGGCGGGGGTCTCGCGCGTGATGTCGTTGCGTAGCTCGTCCAGGGTGTAGCCCACCGCGAGCTTGGCCGCGATCTTGGCGATCGGGAACCCGGTGGCCTTGGAGGCGAGCGCCGAGGAGCGCGAGACCCGTGGGTTCATCTCGATCACCACCATGCGTCCGTCCGCCGGATCGATGGCGAACTGGATGTTGGAGCCGCCGGTCTCGACGCCGATCTCGCGGATGATCGCGAGCGAGGCGTCGCGCATGAGCTGGTATTCCTTGTCGCTGAGGGTCTGGGCTGGCGCCACCGTGATGGAGTCACCGGTGTGCACGCCCATCGGATCGAAGTTCTCGATCGAGCAGATGATCACGACGTTGTCCTTCAGGTCGCGCATCACCTCGAGCTCGAACTCCTTCCAGCCGATCACCGACTCCTCGACGAGCACCTGCTGGACCGGGCTCTGCTGCAGCCCCCACTTGATCGCGGCCTCGAGCTCCTCCGGGTGGTAGGCGACGGAGCCCCCGGTGCCGCCCAGGGTGAAGGACGGCCGGATGATCAGCGGGAACTGCATGCGCCGCTGCTTCATTCCCGCGAGCGCCTCCTCGGGGCTCGCGGCGTAGAACCCCTTGGGCATGGCGAGGCCGATGCGCTCCATGGCCGCCGCGAAGAGGTTTCGGTCCTCCGCGGTCTTGATCGCGGGCAGCTTCGCACCGATCAGCTCGACGCCGTACCGGTCGAGGGTGCCGTCCTCCGAGAGGGCGACCGCGAGGTTGAGCCCGGTCTGCCCGCCGACGGTCGGCAGCATGGCGTCGGGCCGCTCGCGCGCGATGACCTTGGCCACGAACTCAGGGGTGAGCGGCTCCACGTAGGTGCGGTCGGCCATCTCGGGGTCGGTCATGATGGTCGCCGGGTTGCTGTTCACCAGCACCACCTCGAACCCCTCCTCCCGCAGGGCCTTGCACGCCTGGGTGCCCGAGTAGTCGAACTCGCAGGCCTGGCCGATGACGATCGGCCCGGAGCCGATCAGGAGGATCTTGCGGAGGTCGGTACGCTTCGGCATGGGCGCTCCTAGGCGTCGATGACCCCGTAGACCACCGACACCTCGGGCGCGGCCTCGTCCCGTCGGTAGAGCACGTCGTCGAGGCGGCCGTTGCCGATCCAGACGACCTCTCCGCTGCCCCAGAGCTTCTCGCCGAGCACGCTCATGCGCTTCTCGACGCGCTCCTTGACTGCGTGGGCCTCCAGGCTCGACTCGCTGTCGGTGGTGAAGACCGCCCAGTCCGGCTTCTGGCCCGACTCTTCCGTCTTGCGGTAGGCGATGAGGTACTTGGGCACGGATCACCCTCCCTTCGTCATGAGGTCAGCGAACCGGCGGAACAGGTAGTGCGCGTCGTGCGGACCCGGAGCGGCCTCCGGGTGGTACTGCACCGAGAAGATGGGCAGCTCCCGATGCCGCATCCCCTCCGAGGTGCGGTCGTTGAGGTTGACGTGCGTCTCTACCAGCCCGTGCTTCTCGATCGATCGCGGATCCACCGCGAAGCCGTGATTGTGAGAGGTGATCTCGACCTTTCCGGTCTCGAGATCCTTTACTGGGTGGTTGCCACCATGATGCCCGAACTTGAGCTTGTAGGTGCGCCCCCCGAAGGCCAGGCCGAGGATCTGGTTGCCGAGGCAGATGCCGAAGATGGGCGCCCGCCCGATCAGGCCGCGGACGGTCTCGATGAGGTACGGCACCGCCTCCGGATCCCCGGGCCCGTTGGAGAGGAAGACGCCGTCCGGCTTCCGCTCGAGCACCGCGGCGGCGCCGGTGCCGGCGGGCACCACCTCGACCTCGCAGCCGAGCCCGGCCAGGCAGCGGAGGATGTTCCGCTTGATCCCGGAGTCGAAGGCGACGACCTTGAACCGGGCCGGAGGCGGCGTCGTGTAGCCGCGCGCGAGATCCCACGGCGCCTCCGCCCAGCCGTGCGGCTGCCTCACGCTGACCTCGGTGACCAGGTCGCGGCCCACCAGGCCGGGTCGGGCCCGGGCCCGCTCCGCGAGCCGGGCCGCGTCCGTCTCCTCGGTGGAGATGATGCCCTCCTGGGCGCCCTGATCCCGCAGGTGGCGCGTGAGCGCGCGGGTATCGATGCCCTGGATGCCGACGATGCGATGCTCGCGCAGGTACGCGTCGAGCGACACCTGCGCGCGCCAGCTCGAGGGGAACGGGCAGGCCTCCTTGACGATGAAGCCGCTCAGCCAGGGCCGGGTCGACTCCACGTCCTCGGCGTTGACGCCATAGTTGCCGATGAGCGGATAGGTCATGCAGACCATCTGGCCCCGGTACGAGGGATCGGTGAGGATCTCCTGGTAGCCGGTCATGGAGGTGTTGAACACCACCTCCCCGCCGCTCTCGCCGCCGGCGCCCAGGGCCTCGCCGCGGAAGACGCGGCCGTCCGCGAGCGCGAGCAGGGCCGGCCGGGTCACGGCGTCACCTTCTGGCCGCCGACCAGGATCAGCCAGGGCGCGCCGGTGCCGGTGAATCCCGCGAAGGGCGTGTTCCGGCTGCGGGATCGGAAGGCGGCCGGGTCGACGGTGAAGGCCTTCTCCAGGTCGAGGATCGTGATGTCGGCGGCCGCCCCCGGCGCGAGGCTGCCGCCGGGCAGGTTCAGCAGGCGCGCGGGGCCGGTGCTGAGCCGGGCCACCAGGGTGGGGAGGTCCAGGACGCCGGGGCGCACGAGCCGGTCGAGGAGGAGCGGCACCGCGGTCTCGAGGCCCACCACCCCATTGGCCGCCTCCGCGAACTCGCCCTCCTTGTCGGAGAGCGCGTGCGGGGCATGGTCGGTGGCCACGCAGTCGATGGTGCCGTCCGCCAGGGCTTCCAGGCAGGCCTCGACGTCTCGCTTCGTCCGCAGCGGCGG
>DATIFV010000210.1:0-21828 GCA_035455085.1 Candidatus Methylomirabilota bacterium
CACCGCGCACGCCTCGGCCAGCGCGCTGCGGTGGATCGACAGGTCCGTGATGGTCGGGTGCTCGCCGCAGAGGGGGCACTTGGGATCGCGGCGCAGCTTGACCTCGCGGAATCGCATGCCGAGCGCGTCGTAGGTCAGCAGGCGACCGATCAGGGGATCGCCGATGCCGAGCAGGAGCTTGATCGCCTCGGTGGCCTGCACCACTCCGATGATGCCTGGGAGCACGCCCAGGACGCCGGCCTCGCTTCAGCTGGGGACGAGGCCCGGGGGGGGCGGCGTCGGGTAGAGGCAGCGATAGCAGGGGCCCTGGTTCGGGGCGAGCACGGTGGCCATCCCCTCGAACTGGAAGATCGAGCCGTGCACGTTCGTCTTGCCCGCCAGGTAGCAGGCGTCGTTCATCAGGTAGCGGGTGTCGAAGTTGTCCGAGCCGTCGATCACCAGGTCGTAGTCCTTGATGACGTCCATCACGTTGTCGACGGTGATGCGCATCGGCAGCGGGACCACGTTGACGTCCGGGTTCAGGGCCCGGATCATCTCGGTGCCCGACTCGACCTTGGGGCGTCCCACGTTGGCGGTGGTGTGCAGGATCTGGCGCTGCAGGTTCGACACGTCCACCACGTCGCCGTCCATCAGGCCGAGCGTGCCGACGCCCGCCGCCGCGAGGTACACCGCGGTCGGCGAGCCGAGGCCGCCGGCGCCGATCAGCAACACCTTGGAGCGGAGCAGCTTGCGCTGGCCCTTCTCTCCCACCTGGCTCAGCAGGAAGTGCCGGCTGTAGCGCTGGATCTGCTCGGTGTTCAGCGGCCGGTCCTTGGCCACCGGCAGGCCGGACTGCGCCCACTTCTGGAAGCCGCCCTGCAGGTTGGTCACGTTCTGGTAGCCGAGATCCCGGAGGACCTTGGCCGCCAGCATCGAGCGCAGGCCGCTCTGGCAATAGAGCACGATCGGGGTCGCCGGATCCGCAGCGGCCCCGCCGATGCGGAACTCGAGGAAGCCGCGGCTGATATTGGTCGCGGGCTCGATGAAGCCGTCGCGGTACTCGTCGGGGTCGCGCACGTCGATCAGCACGAGCGACTCCCCGGCGTCGATCCGCTTCTTGAGGTCCGCCGGCCCCTGCTCGGGGACCACCTGCCGGGCCTCGGCCAGCATGTCCTTCAGCGTCTTCATGTCCGGCTCCTTGGACGAACTGCCTGCAATATCAGCGACTTCATATTACCATCAATTCCGGTCGGATCTAGTGGATCGGCCCGTCCACTCTGGGTGGGACGGGCCAAGACTGCTATAATTGGCCGCAAAATGAAAGGGTTAATCCTCTCCGGGGGGCGCGGCACTCGCCTGCGCCCGATCACGTTCACCTCGGCGAAGCAGCTCGTTCCGGTGGCCAACAAACCGATCCTCTTCTACGGGATCGAGGCGCTCGCCGCCTCGGGGATCACCGAGATCGGGATCGTGGTCGGCGACACCAAGCAGGAGATCCGCGACGCGGTCGGCGACGGCCGCCGCTTCGGCGTCTCGGTCACGTACATCGAGCAGGAGGCCCCGCTCGGCCTGGCCCACGCGGTGCTGGTCTCGGAGCCGTTCCTCGGCACCGATCCGTTCTGCATGTACCTGGGCGACAACCTGATCCGCGAGCGGCTGGAGCCGCTGGTCACCCGCTTCCGGGACGAGAAGCCCAACTGCCAGATCCTGCTGGCCTCGGTGCCGGACCCGACCCAGTTCGGCGTCGCGGTCCTGCGGGACGGCCAGGTGGTGCGGCTCGTGGAGAAGCCCAAGCAGCCGCCGTCCAACCTGGGCCTCGTCGGCGTCTACATGTTCGACGCCACCGTGTTCCAGGCGGTCAAGGCCATCAAGCCGTCGGCGCGCGGCGAGCTCGAGATCACCGACGCGATCCAGTGGCTGATCGACCACGGCTACCTCGTCCGGCCGCACGTCATCGAGGGCTGGTGGAAGGACACCGGCAAGCTCGAGGACATGCTCGAGGCCAACCGGATCATCCTGGACACCCTGCTGCCCCGCACCGACGGCACCGTGGAGGAGAGCGAGGTCGTCGGCCGGGTGGTGATCGAGGCGGGGGCGCGCGTGATCCGGAGCACGGTGCGCGGGCCCGCGATCATCGGTCGCGACGCGGTCATCGAGGGGGCCTACGTGGGGCCGTTCACCTCGATCGGGGACCGCGTGGTGCTCCGGTCCAGCGAGGTCGAGCACTCCATCCTGCTGGAGGGCGCAAGCGTCACCGACGTCGGCGGCCGCATCGAGTCGAGCCTGATCGGGCGCAACGTGTCCATCTACCGGACCGTTTCCAAGCCCCGCTCCTTCAACTTCATGCTGGGCGACCGCAGCGAGGTGGGGCTGATCTGATGGCGGTCGGCGATCCGGTCGAGCTGAGCGACGCGGCCAAGCGCGCCTTCGCGCTGCAGAGCTACGGGCCGCCGCTGGAGATCGAGGGCGTGGAGCTGGTCGACCTCAAGCGGTTCACCGACGACGGCGGGTCCTTCATGGAGCTGGGACGGCTCGAGCGGGGGCTCCTGGCCTCGCTGACCGGCTTCGAGTGCCGCCAGGTGAACTACACCGAGATGGACCCGGGGGTGATCAAGGCGTTTCACCTGCATCGCCGCCAGACCGACGTGTGGTTCGTTCCCCCCGGCGACAAGATGCTGGTGATCCTGCTCGACGTCCGGGCCCGCTCGCGGAGCCGGGGAGCCCAGCGCCGGATCGTGCTGGGCGACGGGCAGGCGCGGCTGCTGCGCATCCCGCCCGGCGTCGCCCACGGCGTGAAGAACCTCGCCCCGTCCCGGGGCCGCATCCTCTACTTCGTGGACGCCCACTTCTCGCCGGACCCCGACCAGACCGAGGAGGGGCGGCTGCCCTGGGATTTCGCCGGGGCCGACATCTGGGACGTCACCCGGGGATGAGGCTCCTCGTCACCGGAGGCGCCGGCTTCATCGGCTCGAACTTCGTCCGTCACGTGCTCGCCGCCCATCCCGGCGACTCGATCGTCAACCTCGACAAGCTCACCTACGCGGGAAACCTGGAGAACCTGCGTGACGTCGAGGCGGACCCCCGCTACCGCTTCGTCAAGGGGGACATCTGCGACGCCCCGGTGGTGCGCGAGGCGATGCGCGGCGTCGACGCGGTCGTGCACTTTGCGGCCGAGACCCACGTGGACCGGTCCAATCGCGGGGCCGACGACTTCCTGCGCACCAACGTGATGGGCACCTTCACCCTGCTGGAGGCGGCGCGCGAGCTGCGCGTGGGCCGCTTCCTCGCGGTGAGCACCGACGAGGTCTACGGCAGCATCGCGACGGGGGCGGCCGGCGAGAGCGACCCCCTCAATCCCTCGAATCCCTACTCGGCGTCGAAGGCCGCCGCCGATCTCCTGGTGCGCGCCTACTGGACCACCCACCGCCTGCCCGTGCTCATCACGCGCAGCAGCAACAACTTCGGGCCCTACCAGTACCCCGAGAAGGTCATCCCGCTCTTCGTCACCAACGCCCTCGAGGACCGGGCGCTGCCGCTCTACGGCGACGGACGCAACGTCCGCGACTGGCTCTACGTCCTGGACAACTGCGCGGCCATCGATCTCGTCCTCCGCCGAGGCGCGGACGGGGAGATCTACAACGTCGGGGGCGCCGCGGAGGTGGAGAACGTGACGCTCACCCGCCGGATCCTCGCCCTGCTCGGCAAGCCGGAGAGCCTGATCACGCCGGTGGCCGACCGGCCCGGCCACGACCGGCGCTACGCGCTCGACTCCGGCAAGATCCGCGCCCTCGGCTGGACGCCGGCCGCGACCTTCGATGCCGCACTGGCCGCGACGGTGGAGTGGTACCGCACGCACGAGGCGTGGTGGAAGCCGATCAAGTCGGGAGCGTTCCGGCAGTACTATCGGGCGCAGTACGTCGGGAGGTGACGGCATGCCGCGCGCCCCACGCCGCTGGGCCACCGCCGCCCTGCTGGGCCTGAGCCTCGCCGCCCCCGCCCTCGGGGCGCCGCGCGACACCGATCGCCGCCTCCACCCCCGCCACGTCTCGCCGCTGCCCTCGCACGTCCGGCGGGTCGCCCCCGCGGTGGTGGGCCTGCACGTGGAGGTCCCCGCGAGCGGCCGTCGGCGACCACCCTCGGCGCCGAGCGGTGGGGCAGCGGGGTCATCTTCGACGCCGACCGTGGATACCTGCTGACCGCGAGCTACGTCCTGCTCGACGCGGCGCGCATCGAGGTCTCGCTCCGCGACGGGCGCAAGGTGCCGGCCCGGCTGACCGGGCTCGATCTCGAGGTCGGGGTGGGGGTGGCCCGGCTCGAGGGCCGCGGCCCGTGGCCGGCCGCGAGCCTGGGGGATTCGACCGGGGTCGCGGCCGGGGCGGTCACCGGCACGGTCGGCGTGTCCGACGACGGCGAGCTGGTCGCCACCCCGAGCCGCGTGGAGGCGGTCCGTCCGTTCGCGGCGTCCTGGGAGTACATGCTGGACCGCGCCTTCATCGTGACCCCGGCCAACGCGGCCTTCGGCGGCGCCCCGCTCGTCGACGCGGCGGGCGCGGTGATCGGAGTCACCACGCTCCGGCTGGGCGCGCTCCCGCACGTCAACCTCGCCGTCCCCATCGAGAAGTCCCTGGCCGGCAAGGACGAGCTGCTCGCGCGGGGCCGGGTGCTGAGCCGGGCGCCGAGACCCTGGCTCGGCCTGTACACCGAGCCGGGGGAGGGCGGAGTGCGGGTGACCGGCCTCTCGCCCTTCGGCCCGTCCGGCGCGGCCGGCCTCCGCCCGGGAGACGTCATCGTGGAGCTCAACGGCCGTGCGGTGACGAGCCGCGAGGAGTTCTACCGCGAGCTCTGGCGGGCGCCGATGGATCAGGACGTGCACATGACCGTGCGGAGGACCGGCGGGACCGAGGCCATCGCGGTGCGGCCGGTGGACCGCTACCGATTCTATCGAACCTCCGACAAGTAGGTTAGGCTCTAGGCCATGAAGGGCGTCGATACCTATCAGGGTCGCGGCCTCATCGCCGACCCCATCCATCAGTACATCCTCTACACCCGGCCCGACGGGATGCCCGGCGAGGCCACCGAGCAGGACCTCATCGACTCGACCTGGATGCAGCGCCTGCGGCGCGTGCCCCAGCTGCAATCCGCGCGCTGGGTATTCCCCGCCGCCGAGCACAGCCGCTTCCAGCACTCGCTCGGCGCCATGCACCTGGCCGGGCGCTTCGCGCTGCAGCTGCACGCCTCCCTGAAGGCCGAGTTCCCCGACGCTCCGTCCGCGCCGCTCCTCGAGGAGCTGCTGCGGATGGCCGGCCTGCTCCACGACGTCGGGCACGGCCCGTTCGGGCACTTCTTCGACGACAATTTCCTGGCCGACTTCGACCTCACCCACGAGAAGGTGGGGCAACGCATCATCCGGGAGGAGCTGGGTGACCTCATCCGGGGTCTCCGGCGGAGCCCGTCCGGTCCGTTCGAGAACGGCGAGCGCGTCGACCCCGAGTGGATCTGCTATCTCATGGGCAAGAGCTACACCTCCCCCACCGCCGAGCACCCGCGCTGGCTCGCCCACCTGAAGCCGCTGCTCTCCGGCATCTACACCGCCGACAACATGGACTACGTGCTGCGCGACTCCTACATGTGCGGGGTCGCGGTGGGCCCGATCGACATCGAGCGGATCATGTACTACTCCTTCTTCAGCGAGAAGGGGCTGACCCTCGACCGCGGCGGCATCCAGGCCTTCATCATGTTCCTGAACGCGCGGTTCTATCTGTACACCAACGTCTACTATCACCGCACCACCCGCGGCATCGACCTGCACCTGAAGGACATCTTCCGCGACACCATGCGGCTGGTCTTCCCCTACGACCTCAACAAGGACCTCGGGCCCTATCTCAACATGACCGAGTGGACCTTGCTGGAGGAGGTCGCCCGCTGGGACCACGCCGAGGACGGAGAGCGCCGGGACCTGGGCCGGGAGTGGCGGCAGATCCTCGAGCGGCGGCTCAAGTGGCGCATGTCCCACGAGGTGGTGCTCGATCTCTTCGAGCCGCGGCGCGGGCACAGCTTCATGAAGGCGGAGGAGGTCGAGCAGCGGGTCAAGGACCTCCTGCCGCCGGGGCTCCGCGGCTTCCCGTTCAAGATCGACATGGCCCAGCAGGATCCGCGCCCGCTGAACCCGATCGGCATGAAGGACCGGCAGATCTACGTGTACGACGCGGCGGACCGCAGCGTGTCGGCCGAGCCGCTCAAGGAGCTGCTCAAGTACCTGCCGGGCAAGGTCGCCCAGTGCCGGATCTTCGCGATGAGCCACGAGCACGACCAGCTGCTGGCCCGCGCCCTGAACGAGGCGCTCGGCGAGGACCGGCCCGCCCACCCCACCAACCTCTAACCCCGGCTCGAGAAGGACAGGCGCATGGAAAAGTTCCGCGGCGTGGACTACTACGGCTTCGACGAGCTCCTGACCGAAGAGCAACGCATGATGCGGGACGCGGTGCGCGACTGGGTGGAGGCGAAGTTCCTGCCCATCGTGAACCAGCACCACCGCGACGGCACCTTCCCGCAGGAGCTGGCCCGGGATCTGGGAGAGATGGGTGTGTTCGGAGCGACGCTCCGGGGCTACGGCTGCGCCGGCCTCGACAACGTGGCCTACGGGCTCATCATGCAGGAGCTGGAGCGAGGCGATTCCGGCCTGCGCTCGTTCGCCTCGGTGCAGAGCGGCCTGGTCATGTACCCGATCTACAGCTACGGCTCCGACGCCCAGAAGGACCGGTGGCTGCCGCGCCTGCAGTCCGGCACGGCGCTGGGCTGTTTCGGCCTCACCGAGCCCGACCACGGCTCCGATCCCGGCTCCATGAAGACGCGCGCGCACAAGAAGGGCAGCGAGTACGTGCTAAACGGCACGAAGCTCTGGATCACCAACGGCTCGGTGGCCGACGTGGCGGTGGTGTGGGCCAAGGGCGACGACGGCGAGATCGGCGGGTACCTCGTCGAGAAGGGCACGCCCGGCTACAGCACGCTGGACATCCACGGCAAGTTCTCGATGCGGGCGTCCATCACCTCCGAGCTCGCCTTCGCCGACTGCCGGATCCCGCTGGAGAACAAGCTGCCGGGGGTGAAGGGGCTCAAGGGCCCCCTGTCCTGCCTCTCCCAGGCGCGCTACGGGATCGCGTGGGGCGCCATCGGCGCCGCGATGGCCTGCTACGACTGGTCGCTGCAGTACGCCCAGCAGCGCATCCAGTTCAACAAGCCGATCGGCTCGTTCCAGCTCGTGCAGCAGAAGCTCGTGTGGATGATCACCGAGATCACCAAGGCCCAGCTGCTGTGCCTGCGCCTGGGCCAGCTGAAGGACGCGGGCCGGGTGCGGCCGCAGCAGATCTCGATGGCGAAGATGAACAACGTGCAGATGGCCCTCGACACCGCGCGCCTGGCGCGCGACATCCTCGGGGCGGCCGGCATCGTGGACGAGCATCCGATCATCCGGCACATGATGAACCTGGAGACGGTCAACACCTACGAGGGCACCCACGACATCCACACCCTGATCGTGGGCCGGGACATCACGGGCCTCGACGCCTTCGGGATCTGACCCCTCGCCCGCTCGCGCGGATCCCACGACATCCTCTCACCGCCGGCCCGAAGGAGCCGCGCCTCACCCGCTCCCCGGAGGGGAGAGGGCGGGGTGAGAGGGTCAGGCTGGTGTAGCATAGGGCCCTATGGCTGCCGACTCCCAGGCCTCCGCCGTCGCCTTGCCCGCGCCGGCCGCGGCCCCCGCCACCCGCGCCCGGCCGGACATGCGGCTGCTCGGCTTCCTGGCCCTCGGCCACATGGTCATCGACATCAACCAGGGCTCGTTCCCGGTGATCCTGCCGTTCCTCAAGGACGCGCTCAACCTGTCGTACGCGGCCACCGGGATGATCGTGCTGGCCGCCAACACGACCTCGTCGCTGATCCAGCCGCTCTTCGGGTACCTCGCCGACCGGACGGCCCGGCGCTGGCTCCTGCCGCTCTCGGTGCTGCTCTCCGCGGTCGGGCTGGGCTTCATGGGCCTGGCGCCGTCCTACGGGGCGGCGCTCGCGCTGGTGGTGATCACCGGGTTCGGCGTCGCCGCCTATCACCCGGAGGGGTACCGGACCGCCACCGCGGTGGCGGGGGAGCGCAAGGCCACCGGGGTGTCGATCTTCTCCACCGGCGGCAACATCGGGATCGCGGTCGGCCCGCCGCTGCTCACCCTGCTGCTGACCACCTACGGGCTGCCGGGCAGCCTCGGGATGCTGGTGCCCGGCCTGCTGGTGGCCGCGCTGCTCACCGCGGTGCTCCCCCGGCTCTCCGCGCCCGCCCCCGCGCTGGCGCGCGCCCGGGCGAGCGCGGCGGGCGCCCGGACCATGGCGGGCGCGATGGGCCTGCTCATCCTGGTGGTGGCGATCCGCTCCTGGACCCAGCTCGGCTTCACGACGTTCATGCCGTTCTACTGGAAGGACGTGCTCCACGGCGATCCGCGGCTGGTCGGCACCCTGCTCGCGGTGTTCCTGGGCGCGGGGGCCATCGGCACCCTCGCGGCGGGGCCGGTGGCGGACCGGGTCGGCGTGCGGCGCTACGTGGTGAGCGTCTTCCTGCTGGCGACCCCGATCGCGGTGGGGTTCCTCTTCGTGACCGGCGGGCCGCTCGTCTTCGTGCTGCTGGCCCTGCTCGGCTTCGTGCTGGTCTCGACGTTCACGGTGTCGGTGGTGCTCGGGCAGGCCTACCTGCCCAAGAATCCCGGCATGGCCTCGGGGCTCATCGTGGGCTTCGCGATCGGGGCGGGGGGCCTCGGGGCGAGCGTCCTTGGCTGGGTGGCCGATCACTGGGGGCTGTCTGTGGCCCTCGGCATCTCCGCGGGCATGCCGCTGCTCGGCTTCGTGGTGGCCCTGTTCCTCCCGGATCCCAAGACCGGTGAGCTCGGATAAGTTCCAGGACGGCGAGCAGGTCCTGCTGATCGACCAGCGCGGGCGCCGGCATCTGCTGCTGCTGCGCAAGGGCGACACCTTCCATTCCGACCGCGGCTGGGTGACCCACGAGGCGATCATCGGCCACCCCGACGGCTCGTGGGTGCGCACGTCGAAGGGCACGCGCTATCTCGCGCTGCGGCCCACCCTCGCCGAGTACGTGCTGGACATGCCGCGCGGGGCCCAGGTGATCTACCCGAAGGACCTCGCGATGGTCATGTTCTGGGCCGACATCTTCCCGGGCGCCCGCGTGCTCGAGGCGGGCATGGGCTCGGGCGCACTCACCCTCGCGCTGCTGCGGGCGGTGGGGCCGGAAGGCCGCGTGGTCAGCTACGAGCAGCGGGAGGACTTCTGCCGGCGCGCGCTCGCGAACATCCACATGCGCATGGGGGAGGTTGGCAACCTGAACGTGCGCATCCGCCCGGTGGAGGACGGGCTCCCCGAGGAGGAGCCGGTGGACCGCGCGGTGTTCGACCTGCCCGAGCCCTGGCGGCTGGTGGACCCGGTCGCGACCGTCCTGCGGCCGGGCGGCATCTTCCTGTCCTACGTGCCGACCATCATCCAGTCGCATCAGCTCACCGAGGCGCTCCGCCGCCACCGCGGCTACGCGCTCGTGGAGACGTTCGAGACCCTGCTGCGGCCGTGGAACATCGAAGGCACCTCGGTCCGGCCTTTCCACCGGATGGTCGCGCACACCGGGTTCCTGACGGTGGCCCGGCGGGTGGTCCCGGAGGAGGGGGTCTCCCTCCCGCCGGCGGCGGACCCGGAGAGCGACTGACCCGTGCTCGAGCGCTGGTTCGAGGTGAGCCGGCGGGGCGGCACGGTGGGCGGCGAGGTCCGCGGCGGCCTCACCACCTTCATGGTGATGGCCTACATCATCTTCGTGAATCCCGCGATCCTGTCCTTCGCCGGGATCCCGCCCCTCGCGGGCAAGGGGCCGTCGTTCGCGGCCGTCCAGGCCGCCACCTGCCTCGTGGCCGGCGTGATGACCATCGCGATGGGCCTCGCGAGCAACTACCCCCTCGCGATCGCTTCCGGCATGGGGCTCAACGCGGTGGTCGCCTTCCAGCTGGTGGCGACGCTCGGGCTGCCGTGGACGGCCGCGATGGGGGTGGTGCTGCTGGAGGGGCTCCTGATCACCGCGCTGGTGCTGACCGGCTTCCGCGAGGCGATCATGCACGCGATCCCGGTGGCGCTCAAGCGCGCGATCGGCGTCGGCATCGGGCTCTTCATCCTGTTCATCGGCCTCGGCGCGGCCGGCATCGTGAAGCCGGGCCCGCCGGGCGTGCCGGTGACCCTGGGCGATCTGACCGCGGCCCCGACCGCGGTGGCGGTCGGCGGCCTGCTCCTGACCCTCTGGCTCACCGCCCGGCGGTTCGCGGGGGCGCTCCTGGTGGGCATCCTGGTGAGCACCGCCGCCGCCATCGCGGTCAACGCCGCCACCGGCGGTCGCGCGTTCCCGACCCCGGGCCAGGCGGTCTGGCCGGGCGTGCTGGCGGCCCTGCCCGACTTCTCGACCCTGGGCGCCGGCCTCGACCTCTCGGTCTTCGCCCGCCTCGGGCTGATCACCGCGCTGGTCACGATCTTCTCGCTGATGCTCTCCGACTTCTTCGACACGATGGGCACCGTGATCGGCATCGGCGGCGAGGCCGGCTGGCTCGCGGCGGACGGCCGCCTGCCACGGCTCAATCGCGTGCTGCTGGTGGACTCGCTCGCCGCGGTCGCGGGCGGCGCGGCCGGTGCCTCCTCCGCCACCACCTACATCGAGTCGGCGGCGGGGGTGTCGGCGGGCGCGCGCACCGGCCTCGCCTCGGTGGTGACCGGGGCCTGCTTCCTCCTCGCCCTGTTCTTCGCTCCGCTGGCCGGCGTGGTTCCCGCCCAGGCCACCGCCCCGGCGCTGATCGTGGTCGGCTACCTGATGAGCCGGGTGGTCCGCGAGATCCCCTTCGGTGACTTCGAGGAGGGATTCCCGGCGCTGCTGACCCTGACCATGATGGCGTTCACCTACTCGATCACCAACGGCATCGGGGCCGGCTTCGTCAGCTACTGCTTCATCAAGCTCGTGCGCGGCCGCGGGGGCGAGGTGGCCCCGATGATGTACGCGGCCGCGCTCGCCTTCGTAGTCTACTTCGCCCTGCCCTTGATCCAGCGCCTGCTGCACGCCTGAGCCCCGGCGGCCCGCGCGCCCGCTGTGATACGCTAAGACCCGGATCGACTCCATCGAACCATTCCTCTAAGCTACGGAAAGTCTTGCCGGCTGCCCCTTATCGGCGACCGGCTAGGAGGGTGCGGCGGTGATCAGCGTGATGCGTGAGTATGCCAGGAGCCTGAAGATCGTGCTCCTGATCGTCATCGCGGTCTTCATCCTGACGTCGGGCGTGCTCTTCTACTTCGGGAGCGGCCCGTTCCGGGAGGGGGGAAGCAACGCGGTCGCGGTGGTGAACGGCGAGGAGATCCCCTTCGAGCGCTTCCGGCGGGCCCAGGCCAATCTCGCGGCGGCCTACGAGCGCATGGCGCGGCAGCGGCTCACCACCGAGATGGCGGAGCGCCTCGGGCTCTCCCAGCAGGTGGTCAACGAGCTGGTGACCGAGGCGGTGGTGATCCAGGGCGCGGCCAAGGAAGGCGTGCGGGTCAGCGACGACGAGCTGCGCGCCACCATTCAGGGAATCCGCGAGTTCCAGGAGAGCGGGCGCTTCTCCCGCGAGGAGTACCTCAAGGTGCTGCGCCAGCTACGGCTCGGGCCGGGGGAGTTCGAGACCGAGATCCGCCGCCAGCTCGTGCGGCGCAAGATGGAGACACTCATCAAGCAGGGGGTGAAGGTCTCCGACGCGGAGCTCCGCCAGGCGTACGCCGATCGGCACGAGCGGGTGCGGGCGGCGTGGGCCTACGCCGACGTGAAGCCGCTCATGGCGTCGATGCAGGTGGCGGACGCCGATCTGGAGCCCTACGTGAAGACGCACCAGCCCCGGTTCAGCCAGCCCGAGCGTCGCAAGCTGCAGTACGTGATCGTGAGCCCGAAGAAGCTGGCGGTCGCGGTGGCGGACGCCGAGGTGGAGGCCTACTATCAGGAGCACGCCGCCGAGTTCGACGAGCCGAAGCGGCTGCGGGTGGCCCACGTGCTCGTGCGGGTGCCGCCGGTCGGAGGCAGCGACGCCGAGAACGCGGCCCGCGCCAAGGTCGAGGACGTCATCAAGCGCGCCAAGGGCGGGGAGGACTTCGCCAAGCTCGCGCGGGAGATCTCCGAGGACAAGGCGACCGCGGTCCAGGGCGGCGACCTCGGCTTCGTGGGGCCTGGCGAGCTGGTGGCCCCCTTCGAGCAGGCCGCCTTCGCGCTCAAGAAGGGCGAGATCTCGGCTCCGGTCCGCACCCCCTTCGGCTATCACGCGATCCGGGTGATCGACGTGAAGGAGAGCGGCAAGGTGCCGCTCAAGGAGGTCGCGCCCAAGATCAAGGAGACCCTCACCACGCGGCGGAGCGAGCAGGCCGCGCAGACCCGGGCCGACGAGGTGCGCGCCGCGCTGCTCTCCGCCAAGGACTTCCCGGAGGAGGCCAAGCGCCTGGGGCTCGACCCGCAGGAGGCGACCTTCGGGCGCGGGGACTCGCTGGGCGAGGCGGGGCGTGATCCGCAGCTGGACGAGACCCTCTTCGGGCTCGCGGAGGGCGGAATCTCGACGCCGATCAAGACCTCCGGCGGCTTCGTGATCGTGAAGGTGGCGCGGCACATCCCGGCCGGGGTGCCGCCGGTCGCGGAGATCCGGGACAAGGTGGTGGAGGCCATCAAGCGCGAGCGCGCCGAGGAGCAGGCCACCGGCAAGGCCAAGGCCCTGGTCACCACCCTGGCCAAGGGCGGCGACTTCGCCGCGGCCGCGAAGGCGGACGGCTTCAGCACCGGCAGCATCCCGCTCTTCTCGCGGGCGGAGCCGCCGAAGGAGCGGGGCAGCCTGCCCGGCGGAGTGCTGATGGCCGCGCTGCAGACGCCGGCGGGGCAGGTCGCGGAGCCGGTGCGCGCCGAGGGGGGCGTGTACGTGGTCAAGACGCTCGACCGGGAGCCGGCGGCCGCCGACGGCTACGAGCGGGAGCGCTCGGAGCTGGAGCGGCAGGTGCTGGAGCAGAAGCGCGCGCTCGCCTGGGACGGCTGGATCCGCAACCGGCTCGCGGGTTCGAAGGTCGAGATCGGCGGCCGCCCCGCCACCCTCACCCGCTGAGCCGGGCGGCCGAGACGATGGACAAGACCGCCCTCCTCATCATCGACGCCCAGCTGGAGTACTTCGCGCCGATCGGCAAGGTGGTCCTGCCCGATGGGCCCAAGGCGCTGGCGCGCATCGCGGACACCCTGCGGTGGGCGCGGGCGCGCCGGATCCCGGTCTTCCACGTGGTTCACGAGAGCCGGCGGCCGGGGGCCGCCACCTTCGTACCGGGCAGCCCGGCGCTGGCGATCCACGACGCGGTGACGCCCGCGGCGGGCGAGCCGGTCATCACCAAGCACCTGCCGGGTGCGTTCACGAACACCGCGCTCGAGACGGAGCTCCGGCGGCTCGGGGTGGAGCGGGTGATCGTCTCCGGCTTCATGACCCAGATGTGCTGCGACACGACCACCCGGGAGGCGGCGCATCGCGGCTTCAAGGTGACCCTGCTCTCCGACGCCACCGCGGCGATGGACGTCAAGGGGCCCGACGGCGCGGTCATCCCCCACGATCAGGTGCACCGCACGCACCTGGGAAGCCTCAACGGCTTCCTGGCCGAGGTGAAGCGGAGCGACGAGGTGATCGGCGCATGAGCATCCAGCGGACGCCCATGACTCGCGCGGGTTACGACCGGCTGCGCGAGGAGGTCGAGCGGCTCAAGAAGGAGCGTCCGGGCATCGTCCGGGCCATCGCGGAGGCGCGGGCCCACGGCGACCTCAGCGAGAACGCCGAGTACCACGCGGCGCGCGAGCGGCAGGGCTTCGTCGAGGCGCGGATCACCGATCTGGAGGCCAAGATCAGCACCGCCGAGGTGATCGATCCGCCGACCACGGGGGACCGCGTGACCTTCGGCTCCACCGTGAAGGTGGAGGACGACGAGGGCAAGGAGACGATCTACCAGATCGTGGGGTCGGACGAGGCGGATCCCAAGCGCGGCCTGATCTCGGTCATGTCCCCGCTCGCCCGCACCCTCATCGGCAAGAAGGTGGGGGACAGCGTGACCGCGACGCTGCCCGGGGGCAAGAAGACCTTCGACATCCTCGCCGCGAACTTCAAGCTGGCGCCGCAGTAGCCGCGGACCCGGGTCAGGCCCGGAGCGCCTCGCGCAGCTCGCGAGTGAGGGCCTCGACGGTGCCGCGGGTGCCGCCCGCGAGCTTGTTCTTCCACTCGCCCTCGGTCTCGAAGCGGCGGTCCCGCAGGCGCTCACCCCAGGGCTTCACCGCCTCCCGGATGGCGTGGAAGTCGAAGGCGTCGCGCTTGAGCTCCCGGGCGCGGGCCATCACGTCGGGAGCGACCCGGATGAAGGCGCGCAGGGCCGCCCCGGTCTTGATCGAGTACTTGCGCCCGGCCCACGCGGTGGGGAAGACGCCGGCCACCGCCTTCATGTAGTTCAGGAAGAAGCGCTTGGCGTTGTGGCGCACCTCGTTCATGCGGGCGCCGCCACCGATCTTCTCCACCGCCTCCAGGAAGTCCACGATCTCCTCGGCGAGCGGGGCCTGCGAGACGCGCCCGCGCCCGGTGCCGAGCATCTTGATGTCGCCGGAGAGCGGAGAGGTCTCGTCCTCGTTCAGCGAGCGGATCACGTCGTGGGCGAGAGCCTGGTTGGGGTCCGGGTAGAGCTTGCGTCCGGCCAGGCTCACGATGTGCGAGGGGTTGAGGCGCGTGTGCTTGGCGTTGATGGTGACGAACAGCTCCACGATCTGGCGCGCGTCGAGCCGGTCGAAGAGCACTGCGGGCACCTCGATGCCGAGGTTCTCGCCGGCCTGGGTCAGCGCGTGCAGGGCGAGCAGGCGGTGCTGGCCGTCGAGCACCCGGAGCACCCCGTGCTCCTCGGGAATCTGGAGGAGCCCCAGGTCGTGCTGGCTCGCCATCGGCGTGAAGGTGAAGCGCTTCTCGGAGGTGATGATCACCGCGCCGGGGATCGCGGGCAGGGTCCCCGCGTCCTTGCAGTCGCGGTAGTAGTTCACGAGCTCGTCGATCTTCCGCCGGATGACCGGCCGCTGGTACGCGGTCTCGCTTTCCCCGATCCGCTTCTCGAGCGCCTCCCAGTTCACCCGCGCCCGATTCGAGCGCTGCTTGCCCTTGCCGGCCGGGGGCTCCGCTCCGCCGTAACCCAGCACCTCGAACTTCACGAGCCGGTCGATGTCCTTGGCCGAGAAGGACGCCTGGAAGAACTCGACGCCGAACTGCTTCACGCGGTGCGCGGGAACCGTGATCATGAACCGATCCGCCTCCGTGGGGACGGTCTATGCAGCGGGCGAACATCGGGTACTCTAGTGGATGCGCAAACCCCTGTCAACATGTAGCTTTTCCGCTTCTACCTGGTCCGGCGGAACCCAGGGGTTGGGGTGGCGGGGTGCGATATCCACAAGATGTGGGCAGCCTGGGGATGCGGGAAAACCTGTGGATAGCTGTGGAAAGCTCATCGCGACGAGAGCGCTCCCGCCGCGGCCACGATCCCCAGGAGCAGGAACAGGCCCGCGGCGATCCGCCGGACCGACGAGGCGGAGACCAGCCGGGTGAGATGGGCTCCCCCGAAGACGACGAGGCCGTCGGCCGCCAGCATGCCGCAGGTGGTCCCGGTGGTGACCGCGACGAGGGACTGAAACCGCGCCCCGAGCGCGACGGTGGCCAGCTGCGTCTTGTCGCCCATCTCGGCCAGGAAGAACACCACGGTGGTGGTGAGGAGGGCGCCCCAGCGCGCTCGGCGGCCGGGCTCGCGGGCGCGGTCCGGAACGAGCGTCCAGATGCCGAACGCCACGAAGCTCACCGCCAGCGCCCAGGCCACCGCGGCGGGCGGCAGCGCGCGGGAGAGCCAGACCCCGACGCTGGCGGCCAGGGCGTGGTTGGCCAGGGTCGCGAGCAGGATGCCGAGCATGATGGTCCACGGGCGGCGGAAGCGCGCGGCGAGCGCCAGCGCGATGAGCTGGGTCTTGTCGCCCATCTCGGCCAGGAGGACGACGAGGAACGAGGTCCAGAGCGCGGCCACGCGAACCCTCCTGCCTCCGGAAGCGCGAAGACCTCCGGCGGGAGCGTCCGGAGGCGGTCGTTCCCGCCAGAGGTCTCGCGGGCTCGCGGAGCCCCGGGGCCGAGGCGGTGACGCCCACTCTACACCGGAGCGCGCGTGCTGGGCACAGTTTGACGGGGGCGGGGGCCGGTGCTAGGCTCGCGCCAGCCATTCACCCGATTCCCGCCCGGAGGACACGATGTCAGACTCCACGCTGAAGCCGATCGATCGCCGCCGCTTCCTCGAGACGATGGGGGCCGCCGGCGCGGTCACGCTCGCCGCGCCGGCCTTCGGGCGCGCGCAGGTGCGCGAGGTGAAGGTCGGCTACATCCTCCCGGTGACGGGTCCGCTCGCCTTCGAGGCCCAGCTCGCGCTCAACGGGATCCAGCAGGCGGTGGACGAGATCAACGGCGCGGGTGGGATCAAGTCACTCGGCGGGGCTCGGATCACCCTGCTGCCCGGTGATACCCAGAACAAGGTCGAGCTCGGGAACTCGGAAGCGGCGCGGCTGATCGACCAGGGCGTCACCGCGATCATCGGCCCGTTCTCGAGCCTGGTCGCGTTCTCGGTCCGCCAGGTCACCGAGAAGAACAAGACCCCGTTCCTGCTCCTGGCCACCGTGGCCGACAACGTGCTCGAAGGAGGCCTGCGCTACACCTTCCGCATGCAGCCGAACGCACGCGCGATGGCGACGCTGACGGTGGGCAACATGATCGAGATGGCCAAGGCCGCGGGCACCCCGATCAAGCGCGTGGCCATCATGCACGAGGACGGCAACTTCGGCACGACCATGGGCAATCACGTGGAGGCATTCGCGGGCAAGATGGGTTATGAGCTGGTGCAGCGCGTGCCCTACAACCTGCGCTCCCCCGATTTCACCGCCGAGCTGTCGAAGGTCAAGGCGGCCCGGCCGGACCTGCTGCTGATCAGCGGCTACTACGGCGACTCCAAGATCATCGCGGAGACCGCGGGCAAGCTGCGCATCGGGGTCCATGCCCTGGTGGGGCTGGCCAACGCGGCGTACTCGAACCCCCGCTTCATCGCCGAGAACCGCGAGCTGACCGACCATCTCTTCGACGGCAACTACTGGCACAACCCGCAGAGCCCGCGGGCGCGCGCGGTGTTCGAGGCGTATCAGAAGCGCTTCAGCTCGGTGATGTCCAACCACGGGGTGCAGGGCTACCAGGTGACGTTCGTGCTCAAGGACGCGCTGGAGCGGGCCGCCTCGACCGACCGCGAGAAGGTCCGCGACGCGATCAGCAAGACCAATCTCACCGACCACATCCTCACCCAGGACGCCATCCGGTTCGACGAGGCGGGCGAGAACGTCAACGCGACCCCGGCGCTGCTGCAGGTGCAGGGGGCCAAGCCGGTGGTGGTGGGGCCGGCCCGCTTCGTGGAGGCCAAGCCGGTGTTCCCCGTCCCGAAGTGGAAGGGCTAGCCGCCGGGAGGTGACCTGGCTCTTCTTCCAGGCCGTCGTCAGCGGCCTGCTCCTCGGCGGCGTCTACGGGCTCGTCGCGAGCGGGCTCTCGCTGATCTTCGGCGTGCTCCGGATCATCAACTTCGCGCACGGCGCGGTGATGATGCTCGGGATGTACGCTTCCTACTGGCTGTTCGTGCTGCTGGGCGTCGACCCCTACCTGTCGATCCTCCTCACCGGCCCGCTCTTCTTCGGGATCGGGGTCCTGATCCAGCGGCTGGTGATCGAGCCCAACCGGGCCGCCGCCGAGCACAACCAGCTCCTGATCACCCTGGGGCTGGCCCTGTTCTTCGAGAACCTGGCCCTCGTGCTCTGGCAGGGCGACTTCCGCACCCTGCGCGTCTCCTACTCGGGGGCGTCCTTCATGCTCGGCGACGTGCTCGTGGAGGTGCCACGCCTGATCGCGGCGGGCGGGGCGCTGCTGATCGCGCTCGCCCTCTGGGCCTTCCTGCGCTGGACCGATGCGGGGAAGGCGATCCGGGCGCTCTCGGAGGAGCAGGAGGGCGCGCGGCTCGTGGGCATCGACGTGGCCCGCATGCGCGGCGCCGCCTTCGGTATCGGCTCGGCGTGCGTGGCGGTGGCGGGTGCGCTGGTGACCCCGTTCTTCTACATCGCCCCGGACGTGGGCGAGAGCTTCAACATCATGGCCTTCGTGGTGGTCGTGCTGGGGGGGATGGGCAACTTTCTGGGCGCGCTGCTGGGCGGCTTCATCGTGGGCCTCGCCGAGTCCCTCGGGGCCGCCTTCCTGCCCGGCTCCCTCAAGCAGCTCGTGGTCTTCGCCCTGTTCGTGATCGTGCTGCTGCTCCGTCCCCAGGGCCTCTTCGGAGCGCGCGGTGGCCGGTAGGCTCGCGATCGCGGTCGGCCTCGCCGGCCTCGTCGCGGGGCCGCCGCTCCTGCCCAAGTACGTGCTCGAGGTGCTGATCAGCATCCTCTTCTTCGCCTACCTCGGCGCCTCCTGGAACATCCTCGGCGGCTACGGCGGGCAGTTCTCGTTCGGTCACGCCGCGTTCTTCGGCATCGGAGCCTACACCTCCACCCTGCTCTTCCTCCAGCTGGGCGTCAGCCCCTGGCTCGGCATGCTGGCGGGCGGTGGGCTCGCGGCCGCCTTCGGCCTCTTCGCCGGGTACCTCTCCTTCCGTTACGGGCTGCGCGGCCCGTACTTCTCGCTGGTGACGCTGGCCTTCGCGGAGATGCTGCGGGTGGTGGCGGTGAACTGGAAGGCGGTGGGCTCCTCGCTCGGCCTCGTGGTGCCGCGCCGCGGCTCGGCGCCCCTGCACTTCGTCTTCGCGGGCAAGCTGCCCTACTACTACGTGATCCTCGGGATGGTGCTGGGCGCGCTCGCGATCTGCCGGGCCATCGAGCGCTCGCGCATGGGCTACGCGCTGGTCGCGGTCCGGGAGAACGAGGACGCCGCGGAGGCGGCGGGGGTGAACGCCCTCGCCACCAAGCTCTCCGCGATGGCCGCGTCGTCGTTCCTCACCGCGCTCGGCGGAACCTTCTACGCGCAGTACTTCGCCTACATCGACCCGAGCCTCACCTTCGGCCCCGCGATCTCCATCGGCGGGCTGCTGCCCGCGATCGTGGGCGGGGCCGGCACGGTGATCGGCCCGCTGCTCGGCTCCTTCGTGCTGACCCCGGTCTCCGAGCTGACCCGGGCGGCGCTGCGCGGCCGCGCCGGCGCCGACATCATGCTCTACGGGCTCATCCTGATCCTGGTCATCTCGTTCCTGCCGAACGGGCTGGTGGGCTGGCTGCGTGGCCGCCGGCCCGCGGCCGGGAGGGCCGCGTGAGCGCGGCGGTGGGCCCGGGGCTCGAGATCCGCGGGCTGACCAAGCGCTTCGGGGGCCTGGTCGCGGTGAGCCGGTTCGACCTCACCGTCGCCCCGGGCGAGATCGTGGGCCTGATCGGGCCCAACGGGGCGGGCAAGACCACCGTGTTCCATCTCGTCGCGGGGTTCCACCCGCCGAGCGAGGGGACGATCCGCTTCGAGGGCACGAGCCTGGTCGGGCTCAAGCCCCACGCGATCTGCCGGCTCGGGCTGGCGCGCACGTTCCAGCTGGTGCAGCCCTTCGCGGGGCTCACCACGCTCGAGAACGTGATGGTGGGTGCGTTCAACCGCTCGCGCGAGGTGGCCGAGGCCCGGCGGCGGGCCGGTGAGATCGTGGACTTCGTGGGCCTCGGGCCCCGGCGCGACGTGCCCGCCCGCCACCTCACGCTGTCCGATCGCAAGCGCCTCGAGGTGGCGCGTGGGCTTGCCACCGAGCCCCGGCTGCTGCTACTGGATGAGGTGATGTCCGGGCTCAACCCCACCGAGATCGAGGCCATCATCGGGCTGATCCGTCGGATCCACGGGTGCGGCGTGAGCCTCCTGATCATCGAGCACGTCATGCGCGCGATCCTGGCCCTGTCCCACCGCCTCGTCGTCCTGCACCACGGCGAGAAGATCGCCGACGGCGCGCCCGCGGTGGTGGCCCGGGACCCGCGCGTGGTCGAGGCCTACCTCGGCGAAGCGGGCGAGGCGGCGGCGCGGTGAGCCTGCTCGCCCTCCGCGGGGTGGACGTGGCCTACGGGGACCTGCCCGCGCTCACCGGGATCGACCTGGTCATCGAGCCGGGGGAGATCCTCTCGGTGGTCGGGGCCAACGGGGCGGGCAAGACCACCATGCTCCGCGCGATCTCCGGGCTGCTGCGTCCACGGGAGGGGGAGATCCTGCTGGACGGCGTGCGTCTCGACCGGCTGCCGAGCCACGCGGTGGTCGAGCACGGCGTGGTCCAGGTGCCGGAGGGCCGCAAGATCTTCCCGAGCCTCACCGTGCTCGAGAACCTGGAGCTGGGCTCCTACTCCCGCGCCTCCCGCCCGCACCGGCGCGAGAGCCTGGCGCGCGTGCTCGGGCTCTTCCCCATCCTGGCCGAGCGGCGCAGTCAGGCCGCGGGCACCATGTCGGGCGGCCAGCAGCAGATGCTGGCCATCGGCCGCGCCCTCATGGCCCGCCCGCGCCTGCTGATGCTGGACGAGCCCTCGCTCGGGCTCGCGCCCATGATCGTCCAGGAGATCTTCCGGATCATCGCCGAGATCAACCGTGCCGGCACGACGGTGCTGCTGGTGGAGCAGAACACGCGCCAGGCGCTGGCCCTGGCCGGTCGCGGCTACGTGCTCGAGAACGGGCGGGTCGTGCTCTCGGGGGCCGGGCGCGATCTCCTCGACAACGAGCACGTGCAGCGCGCGTACCTCGGCATGTGAAGGGAGCCCCATCATGGACGAGCCGACGTCTGCCTCTCTCTCCGACCTGGCCCAGGCCATCCGCGCCCGGAAGGTCGGGCCGGTGGAGCTGACCCGCGCCCATCTCGACCGCATCGCGCGCCTCGATCCCACGCTGCGCGCCTTCATCACGGTGGACGCGGAGGGTGCTCTGGCCGCCGCGGCCGACCTCGAGCGCGAGGCCGCCGCGGGCGCCTGGCGCGGCCCGCTCCACGGCGTGCCGCTCGCCCACAAGGACCTCTGCCTGATCCCGGGCCTGCCGACGTCGTGCGGGACCCGCACCGCGGACTACTTCGTCGGCGCGCCGCCCTGCACCGCGGTGATGCGGCTGCGGGCGGCCGGCTCGCTGACCCTGGGCAAGCTCAACATGACCGAGCTGGCGCTCGGGCCCTTCGGCGACAACGCCCACCACGGCGACGTGCAGAACCCGTGGCGGATCGGTCACGTCTCGGGCGGCTCGAGCAGCGGCTCGGGCGCGGCGGTGGCGGCCGGGCTCGCGGCGGGCGCGCTCGGCACCGACACCGGCGGCTCGATCCGGCTGCCCGCGGCGGCCTGCGGGGTGGTGGGGCTCAAGCCGACCTACGGCCGCGTGAGCCGGGCCGGGGTGATGCCGCTCTCCTGGTCCTACGACCACGTGGGCCCGCTCGCCCGCACCGTGCGTGACGCGGCGCTGATGCTGGCCGCGATCGCGGGAGCCGATCCGCTCGACGCGACGGCGAGCCGGCGGCCGGTCCCGGACTACGTGGCCGATCTCGACGGCCGCGTCGCGGGGCTCCGAGTCGGGGTGGCGGGCGACTTCTACGCCGACGGGCTCGACGACACCGTGACCCGCGCGCTCGCCGAGGCGGTGGCGGCGCTCGGCGGCCTGGGGGCGCGGGTCGAGGCGCTCGCGGTACCCGATCCGGGGCCGATCGTGACCGCCTGCAGCAACGTGATGGTGCGTGCGGA
>DATIFV010000211.1:0-20651 GCA_035455085.1 Candidatus Methylomirabilota bacterium
CTCGCCCCGCGGGTGCTCCTGCTCGACGGCCCGCTCGGCCGCCTGCCCGCCGAGGATCGCCCGGGCGTGGCCGCGCTGATCGCCTCGATCCGCGACGCCGGTACCACCGTGGTGCTGACCGAGCGCGAGCCGGCGGTCGCGGGGGCGGTGGCGGATCGCGTGGCCACCCTCGAGCGCGGGGCCCTCGTCCGATGAGCCGCCGCGGGCTCGCCCACCTGATCGGCAGCGTGCCGCTGGCGAGCCCCGAGGAGGTGTTCCGCCGCCTCGCGGCCGCGCTCGGCCCCCTGCTCGCGCGCATCCCGGACGGCGAGACCGGGGAGCGACGCCGCTGGATCTACTGGCAGCGGACGATGCTAGAGCGCCATCCTGCGATGGAGGTGGACGCCGAGGCCGGGCTGCTCGAGCTGCGGCAGTGGGACGGCTCGCTGCTGCGCCGGACCGACCTGCTGCGCTTCCGGCCCGGCGTCGATCCCGCCTCGGTCGAGTTCCCGACCGGCTACGCGGAGGCCGCGCGCGAGTCCTGGGGCGTCTTCGCGCGCCTCCGCGGCGAGGGGGTGGTGCCGCCGGGGCTGCGATTCCAGGTGTGCCTGCCCACCGCGATGTCGAGCGCGTACATGTACGTGAGCCCGCGCGCGCACGAGGCGTACGTGCGCGCCTACGAGCGCTCGCTCCTCCGTGCCCTCGACGAGATCCTCGCCGCCGTCCCCCACCAGGAGCTCAGCATCCAGTGGGACATCTGCCAGGAGGTGCTGGTGTTCGAGCGCTACTTCCCGGTCCGGCCCGCCGACTACCGGGAGCGGATCTTCGCCGAGCTCGCGCGGCTGGGCGCGGCGGTACCCGCGGAGGTCGAGCTGGGCTACCACCTCTGCTACGGCAGCCCGGCCGACCAGCACCTGGTGATGCCGGCCGACGCGGGCGTGCTCGCCGAGCTCAGCCGCGCCATCCTCGACCGGGTGCCCCGGCCCGTCGACTTCGTCCACCTGCCGGTGCCGCGCGAGCGCGACGACCCGGCCTACTTCGCGCCGCTCCGCGGCCTCGACCTGTTCGCGCGCACGCGCCTGTACCTCGGGCTGATCCACCACCGCGACGCCGAGGGCGACCGGCGGCGCATCGACACCGCGCGCGCGGCGGTCGGCGGCGGGTTCGGCGTGGCCACCGAGTGCGGCTGGGGGCGCGGCGAGCCCTCCCGGCTCGACGGCCTGCTCGAGAGCCACTGCCGTGCGGTGGACTACCTCCTGGCGGGAGGCGCCCGGTGACCTCCGGCATGCCCGGCCCCGCCTCGCACACCTTCTTCTCCCAGCGCCTGCGCCTGCACTACGTGGACTGGGGCAACCCGGACAAGCCGCCCCTGCTCCTGATCCACGGCGGGCGCGATCACTGCCGCAACTGGGACTGGACCGCGGCGGCCCTCCGCGACGACTGGCACATCATCGCGCCGGACCTGCGCGGCCACGGCGACAGCCAGTGGTCCGCCGACGGCAGCTACACGATGGCCGGCTACATCTACGACCTCGCCCAGCTCATCCACGGTCAGCGCCTGGCCCCGGTCACCATCGTGGCCCACTCGCTCGGCGGCGCCATCGCCCTGCGCTACGCGGGCATCTACCCGGAGACGGTGGCCCGGCTGGTGGCCATCGAGGGCCTGGGGCCCGCGCCGGGGCGGTCGAAGCGGGACGGCAAGACGATCACCCAGCGGATGGACGAGTGGATCCGCGAGCAGCGCGGGCTCGCGGGCCGGATGCCCCGGCGCTACGCCTCGATCGAGGACGCGTTCCGCCGCATGCAGGAGGAGAACCCGCACCTCTCGGCCGAGCAGGCGCGGCACCTCACCGTGCACGGGGTGAACCAGAACGAGGACGGCACCTACAGCTGGAAGTTCGACAACTACGTGCGGGTGTTCCCGCCCTACGACATGCGCGCGCGGGACATCGCGCTGCTCTGGTCGCGCATCACGTGCCCGACGCTCCTGCTCCACGGCACGGAGAGCTGGTCCGGCAACCCCGCCGAGGACGGGCGCGCCGAGCCGTTCCAGCACGCCACCGTGATCGGCTTCGACCGTGCCGGTCACTGGCTGCACCACGACCGGCTCGACGAGTTCCTGCGCGTCCTCCGCGACTTCCTCGCCTGACGGGTCAGCCGGCCAGCCGCGACACGAAGCGCGCCACCGCCTGCCCGATCTCGCGGGGGGAGTCCTCCTGGAGGAAGTGGCTTCCGCGCACCGTGACCTCCTCCTGGTTGGGCCAGCGGCGGCAGAACTCGCGCTGCGGACCGGTGAGGATCACGCCCGGATCGGCGTTGACGAAGAGCTTGGGCACCGCGCTCGCGGCGAGCCACCGGGCGTAGGCGTCCACGACGGCCACCACGTCCGCCGGCTCGCCGTCGATCGGGATCTGCCGGGGCCAGGTCAGGGTGGGGCGTCGCGACTCGCCCGGCTCGAGGAAGGGTCGGCGGTAGACCGCCATCTCGTCCTCGCCGAGCCCGCGCAGCACGCTCGCGGGCAGGATGCGCTCCACGAACACGTTCTTCTGGAGCACCATGTCCTCGCCGGCCGGCGAGCGCATCGCCTGGAAGACCTTCCGCGCCGCCTCGGGCCACTCCTGCCACGTCACCGGTCGGACCAGCGCCTCCATGTAGGCCAGCCCGCGCACGCGGGCCGGATGCCGGTGCGCCCAGTGAAAGCCGAGCGCCGAGCCCCAGTCGTGCACCACGAAGGTCACGCGGCCGGCGGGCACCACGGCCTCGAGCCAGGCGTCCAGATAGCGGGCGTGGTCCACGAAGCGGTAGGAGCCCGTGGGCGCCTTCCCCGAGTCGCCCATGCCCACGAGGTCGGGGGCGAGGCAGCGGCCGAGGCCGGCGAGGTGCGGGATCACGTTCCGCCAGAGGTAGGACGAGGTGGGGTTGCCGTGCAGGAACACCACCGGATCGCCCGCGCCGGTGTCCACGTAGGCCATCTCGGTGTCCAGCACCGCCACCCGCCGTCGCGGGTGGGGATCGGCGGCGGAGATCGTCGTGCTCATCGCGGGAATGCTACACTGCGCGCACCGTGCCCGCCATGATTCACGCGCTCGATCACGTGGTCGTCGCGGTGCGCGATCTCGACGCGGGGATCGCCGCCTACCACCGACTGCTCGGCCGCGCGCCGGCCTGGCGGGCGGAGGCGGTGGGCGGCGGCGCGGAGACCGCGGGGTTCCAGCTCGCCAACGTCGCGGCGGAGCTGATCGCGCCCGCGGGCGACGGCCCCGCCGGGGCGCGCCTGCGCGCGGTGCTCGCCGAGCAGGGCGAAGGGCTCGCGAGCGTGGCCTTCGCGGTGGACGACCTCGAGCGCGCGCACCGCCGGCTGGCCCGGCTCGGCCTCGATCCCGAGCCGGTGGTGGCGGGCGAGAGCGTGGACCGGGCCACCGGCGTGCGCCGCCGCTGGCGTCGCACCCGCGCCGCGACCGCGGCCACCCACGGCGTGCGCATCTTCCTGATCCAGCGCGAGGCGCCCCCCGCGCCCCCCGCCCCCGCTCCGCCTGGCGGCGTCACCGGGCTCGACCACATCGTGATCCGCACCCCCGATCCTGAGCGGGCCGCCGCCCTCTACGGGGCGCGCCTGGGGCTCGACATGCGCCTGGACCGCTCGAACCCCGCGTGGGGCGCGCGGCTCATGTTCTTCCGCTGCGGGGACCTGATCGTGGAGCTGGCCCACGACCTGCGCGCCGGGGTGTCGGCCGGGCCGGACCGCCTCTGGGGCCTCTCGTGGCGGACGGACGATCCCGTCGCCGCGCACGCCCTCCTGGGCGCGGCCGGCCTCGACGTCTCGGAGATCCGCCCCGGCCGCAAGCCGGGCACGCACGTGTTCACGGTGCGGGACGGGACCTGCGGCGTCCCGACGCTCATGCTGCAGCCGTCCCGGTCGGGCTAGGCCTTCGCCGAGCCCCCCTGCATCGCCCGCCACACTCGCTCGGGGCGCAGGGGCATGTCGAGGTGGCGCACGCCGAAGGGCTTCAAGGCGTCCACCACCGCGTTGACCACCGCGGGCGTAGAGCCGATGGTGGCGGCCTCGCCGATGCCCTTGGCGCCGAGCGGGTTGAACGGCGAGGTGGTGACGGTCTGGTCCGTCACGAAGAACGGCAGGTCGTCCGCGCGGGGCACCGCGTAGTCCATGAGGGTGCCGGTGACGAGCTGGCCGCCCTCGTCGTAGACGACCTCCTCGAGCAGCGACTGGGCCACGCCCTGCGCGATACCGCCGTGCACCTGCCCGTCCACCAGGAGGGGGCTCACGCGGACGCCGCAGTCGTCCACCGAGACGTAGTCGCGCACCTCGACCCGGCCGGTCTCGCGGTCCACCTCCACCACCGCCACGTGCGCGCCGAAGGGATACACGAGCTGCGGCGGGCGGAAGTACTCGGTCGCCTCGAGCCCTGGCTCCATCCCGGCGGGCAGGCCCTCGCCGTAGGCCTTCTCGGCGATCTGGGCCAGGGCCAGGCTCTTGGCTGGCGCGCCCTTGACGTGGTACCGGTCGTCGGTGACCACCACGTCCTCGAAGGCGGCCTCCAGCATCGAGGCCGCGATGCGGCGGGCGCGCTCCTGCACGCGCTCGGCGGCCTTCACCATGGCCGAGCCACCGACCACCAGGCTGCGGCTGCCGCCGGTGCCGAAGCCCATGGGGGCCCCGGTGGTGTCGCCGTGGCGGACGATCACCTGGTCGAAGTCCACCCCCAGGTAGTCGGCGATGAGCTGGGCGAAGGTGGTCTCGTGCCCCTGCCCGTGGGCGGAGGCGCCGGTGTAGGCGGTCACCGTCCCGCTCGGCTCCACGCGGATCATCGCGCTCTCGTAGGGCCCGAAGCCGCACATCTCCACGTAGCAGGCCATGCCGATGCCGAGGAGCTTGCGGTCGCTCCGCTCGAGCCGCTGCCGCTGCTCGGCGCGCAGCGCGGGGTACTTCGAGACCTCGAGGCTCTTCGCGAGGGCCCGGGCGTACTCGCCGCTGTCGTAGTTCTGCCCGGTGGGCGCCGCGTACGGGAAGGCGCTCGGCGGGATGAAGTTGACCCGCCGGATCTCCTCGGGAGCCTTGCCGAGCTCGAGCGCGATGCAGTCGACCAGCCGCTCCAGGTAGTAGGCGGCCTCCGGACGGCCCGCGCCCCGGTAGGCCGCCACCGAGGTGGTGTTGGTGAACACGCACGTGCTCTTGAGCTCGACGTTCTTCACGTGGTAGACGCCCACCCCCATCATCAGGGTGAGGTCCGGGATGAACGTGAAGATCGGGTAGGCGCCGATGTTGGCCACCACGTGCATCCGCAGCCCGTTGATGCGCCCGTCGGCGTCCACCGCCGCCTCCAGGTCGGTCACCTGGGCGCGGCCGTGGGTGGTGCCGGTCATGTGCTCGACCCGGCTCTCGATCCACCGCAGCGGGACCTTGCGGAGGCGGGCCAGCGCGGCGACGGTGACGTCCTCGGGATAGGTGCCGAACTTCACCCCGAAGCCGCCGCCCACCTCCGGGCAGATGACCCGGATCTGGTTCTGCGGCATCCGGAGCGCGTCGGCCAGTCCGCCCCGCAGGACGTGGGGCGCCTGGTGGGTGGCCCACACCGTGAGCCCGCCGCTCGCGAAGTCGGGCGCGGCCACCACCGCCCGCGTCTCCATCGGGATGCCGGACAGGCGCTGGCTGTTCATCCGCTGCTTGACGACCCGGTGCGCGACGCGGAACGTGGCGTCGGGATCGCCGGACTTGATGGTGTTGGTGTGCTCGACGTTCTTCGGGGCGTCGTCGAAGAGCTGGGGCGCCCCGTCGGCCATCGCGGCGAAGGCGTCCGCCACCGCGGGCAGCGGCTCCCAGTCCACCTCGACCAGCGCGGCCGCGTCCGCGGCGATCTCCGCGGAGGTGCCGATCACCGCGGCCACCGGCTCGCCCGCGTAGCGCACCCGGTCCACCGAGAGCGGGTAGTGCTGGCGCCCGAGCTTGATCTCGCCCGCGGTGCCGCCCTCGGCCGAGACGGTCGCGCTCGGGATCGGCGCGCAGTGCGGTCGGAGGTCCTGGCCGGTCACCACCGCCACCACCCCGGGCTGCTTCTGCGCGACCGCGCTCCTGATCGCGCGGACGCGGGCGTGCGCGTGCGGGCTGCGGACGAAGGCCACGTGCTGCATGCCGGGCAGGGCCACGTCGGCCACGTACTGCGAGGCGCCGGTGATGAGGCGCGGGTCCTCCTTCCGCTTGACGTGCGCTCCCAGGAGCTTGGATGCCATGGTCGGATCGTCCTCTCTACGAGATGATTCGGCAGACCTCGTCGAAGGGCAGCCGCGGCCCCCGCGGCGTGAGCTTGCTCGGGTCGCCGTAACCCAGGTTGCACAGGAAGTTCGACTTCACCCGTCCGTCCGGGAAGAACTCGGCGTCCACCTTGGCGTTGTCGAAGCCGGACATGCCCCCGCAGTCGAGGCCGAGGGCGCGGGCGGCCAGCATCAGGTAGGCGCCCTGGAGCGTCCCGTTGCGGAAGGCGGTGGCCGCGATCAGCTCCGGCTTGCCCACGAAATTCGCGCGCATGTCGGCCCCCGGGAACAGGCGCGGCAGCTGCTCGTGGAACTCGAGATCGTGCCCGATGACCGCGGTGACCGGCGCCTGCATGGTCTTGTCCACGTTGTTCGGGCTGAGGGCCGGCCGCAGGCGCTCCTTGGCCGCGCGCGAGGTGAGGAACAGCACGCGCATCGGGCTGCAGTTGGCGCTGGTGGGCCCGAGGCGCGCCAGGTCGTAGACCCGCCGCAGGAGATCGTCGGGCACCGGCCGATCCAGCCAGGCCTTGTGACTGCGCGCGTTTCGGAAGAGCAGGTCGAGGCCGTCGTCGCCGAGCATGGGGGGAGTATCATGGCAGGGTCGCGCGGCGTCAAGCCGAGGCGGCGCGCCCGGCCCTTGACGGGCTTCGCGCGGGGCCTGTAGTGTGAGGCGCGTTTCTCCGACCAAGGAGGTCGCCATGGCACGGAAGCCGGCCGACATGACCACCAAGTACCTGCTCTCCGAGCGGGAGCTGCCGACCCGCTGGTACAACATCCAGGCCGACTTCAAGACGCCGGCGCCGCCGCCGCTGCATCCCGGCACTGGCCAGCCGATCGGCCCCCAGGATCTGGCCCCGCTCTTCCCGATGGAGCTGATCAAGCAGGAGGTCAGCCAGGAGCGCTGGATCGAGATCCCGGAGGAGGTACGCGACGTCCTGCGGCTGTGGCGCCCCACCCCGCTGCACCGGGCCCGGCGGCTCGAGAAGGCGCTCGATACCCCCGCCCGGATCTACTACAAGTACGAGGGCGCGAGCCCGGCGGGCAGCCACAAGCTCAACACCGCGGTGGCCCAGGCCTACTACAACCGGCAGGAGAAGGTCGCGCGCCTGGCCACCGAGACCGGCGCGGGCCAGTGGGGCTCCGCGCTCGCGCAGGCCTGCTCGTTCTTCGGGCTGCAGTGCAAGGTGTACATGGTGAAGGTGTCGTACCAGCAGAAGCCGTACCGCCGCATCCTCATGGAGACCTTCGGGGCGCAGGTGGTCCCGAGCCCGAGCCCCGACACCCAGGCGGGCAAGAAGGTGCTCGAGCAGGACCCGGACTCGCCGGGCAGCCTCGGCATCGCGATCAGCGAGGCGGTCGAGGACGCGGCCACCCGCGACGACACCAAGTACTCGCTCGGGAGCGTCCTCAACCACGTGCTCATGCACCAGATCGTGATCGGGCTCGAGACCCGGAAGCAGCTCGAGAAGGCGGACGACGCCGCCGACGTGCTCGTGGGCTGCATCGGCGGGGGCTCGAACTTCGCCGGCTTCTCGTTCCCCTTCGCCGCCGACAAGCTCGCCGGCAAGAACCGGAAGCTCCGGATCGTCGCGGTCGAGCCGAGCGCCTGCCCGAGCCTGACCAAGGGCACGTACACCTACGACTTCGGCGACACGGTGGGACTCACCCCGCTCGTGAAGATGCACACCCTCGGCCACACCTTCGTGCCCGCCCCGGTGCACGCGGGCGGGCTCCGGTACCACGGCATGGCTCCGCTCATCTGCAAGCTCTACGACGAGGGCGTGATCGAGGCGCGGGCGGTGGCCCAGGTCTCCACCTTCGAGGCCGCGGTGCAGTTCGCGCGGACGGAGGGAATCCTGCCCGCCCCGGAGGCGGCCCACGCGGTTCGGGGCGCGATCGACGAGGCGCTCCTGGCCCGGAAGGAGGGCAAGCGCAAGACGATCGTGTTCAACCTCTCCGGCCACGGCTTCCTCGATCTCTCCGCCTACGAGGCCTACCTCTCGGGGCGCCTGCAGGACTACGAGTACCCGGCGGAGCGCGTGCAGGAGGCGCTCCGGCACCTGCCCCGGGTCAAGCGCTGAGGACGGCGCGCGGCTGAGGCCACGGCAACAATGCGGAGTTCCCGGCGCGCCCCATACGGTATGCTCTAGCCGAGACCACGGATCCCATGTCGAACACGAGCCCCACCGCGCTGCTCCTCAACGTCGGCCACGCCATGGACCATCTCTTCCTGCTGATCTTCGCCACCGCGGTGTCGGCGATCGCGGCGCAGTGGGGGATGGTGTGGCAGGACCTGATGCCCTACACCGCGGGCGCCTTCGTGATGTTCGGACTCGGCTCGCTGCCCGCCGGCCGCCTGGGCGACCTGTGGGGCCGGCGGGCCATGATGATCGTCTTCTTCCTCGGGCTGGGCGCGGCCGGCCTGCTGGTGGCGGCGGCGCAGGGGCCGTGGCAGCTCGCGATCGCCCTCACCGTGATGGGGATCTTCGCGTCGATCTACCACCCGGTGGGGATCCCGATGATCGTGCAGAACTCCACCCGTCCCGGCTTCACCATCGGGCTCAACGGGCTCGCCGGCAACCTGGGCATCGCGTTCGCGGCGATCCTCACCGGCTTCCTCGTGCAGCAGCTGGGCTGGCGGCTGGCCTTCGCGGTGCCGTCCCTGCTCGCGATGGCCTGCGGCGTGCTCTTCGCGGCGGTGGTGCCGCGGGAGGAGGTGGCGCCGGCCAGGAAGCCGCGACGCCAGGTGGACCTGCCCGCCTCGCTCATGGTCCGGATCTTCTTCGTGATGTCGCTCGCCGCGGTCTCCGGCAGCATGATCTTCAACTTCACCACCAACGGCAACAACCAGCTCCTGGCCGAGCGCCTCCGCGGCCTCGTCGAGGATCCGGCCACCCTGGGGACCCTCCTCGCGGTGGTCTACACGGTAGCCTCGTTCGCCCAGATCGCGGTCGGCAAGCTGATCGACCGCTACCCGCTCAAGTACGTGTACCTGCCGATCGTGGCCGCGCAGGTCCCGCTCTTCGCCCTCGCCGCCCGCGCGGAGGGCTGGATGCTGTACGCGCTCATGCTCCTGTTCATGGTGTTCGTGTTCGGCGCCATCCCGTTCATCGACGCCATGATCGTGCAGTACGTGGACGACCGGATGCGCTCGCGGGTGGCCGGCATGCGCCTGGCCGTCTCCTTCGGGGTCAGCGCCCTCGCGGTCTACCTGCTGGGGCCGACGGTCAAGGCGGCCGGCTTCACCACCCTCCTGCTCGTGATGGCGGGGATCTCCTCGCTCACCACGCTGTTCGTCTCGCTGCTCCCCGGACGCGTCCCGGCCCCCTCCGCCGCCGCCGCGCCCGCGCCGGCGCGCTAGTCCGACCGGGCCCGCCGCCATGCCCGACCCGGCCTTCACTCCGGAGACCCACCGGCTCGCCGAGCCGCGCTGGTTCGAGGATCTCGAGGTGGGCGAGGTCTTCCGCAATCCCTCGCGCACCATGACCGAGGCGCTGTTCGCGGCCTTCCAGCTCGCCTCCGCCGACAACCACCCGATCCACTACGACCGGGAGTACTGCCGGGCGCACGGCCACCGCGATCTCCTGGCCCACGGCCTCCTGGTGACCGCGCAGGCCGCGGCGGGCGCCGGCCTGTTCCCGCACGGCATCGGCGAGTCGCTGGTCGCGTTTCTCTCGCAGTCCTCGCGCTTCCTCAGGCCGGTCTACGTGGGCGATACCGTGTACCCGACGCTCACGATCACCGCGCTCGAGCCCGGGCGCACCACCGGGGTCGTGGTGATGCGGGCCACCGTGCACAACCAGGCCGGGGAGCTGGTGATGGAGGGTGAGCACCGCTACCTCCTGCGCAAGCGCCCGGCCTGATCCGGCCGCCCGATGGCGCGCCCGGCCGCCCGCCGCTGGCTGATCGTGGCGGCACTCTTCGTGGTCACCTACGGCATCGCCACCCCGCTCGCCGCGTACGGGGTGTTCCTGCCGGTGCTCGCCGAGCACTTCGGCTGGAGCCGCGGCGCCATCTCGGCGGCCCTGTCGGTCAACCTGCTGGTGGGCGGCCTGGCCGGCTTCGGGGTGGGGGCCCTCGCCGACCGGCACGGCCCCCGGATCCTGCTCGTGGTCACGGTGACCCTGGCCGGGGCCGCCTTCGCGCTGGTCTCGGTGGTGGGCGCGCTCTGGCAGCTCTACCTGCTGATCGGGCTCCTCGGCGGCATCGGGATGTCGAGCTTCTACCTGCTGAGCACCGCCACCGTCACCCACTGGTTCGACGAGCGGCGCGGGCTCGCCCTGGCCCTGGTGCTGGTCGGCTTCAACCTCGGCTACATCACGGGCGGCCCGCTCGCGGCCTGGCTCATCGAGGGCCTCGGCTGGCGGGCCGCGTACTCGGTCCTCGGCGCGGGCTGCGGGCTGCTGAGCTTCTGCGCCGCCGTCACGGTGCGCCTGCCGCGCCCCGCGGAGCGCCGGGCCCTGCACCGGGCCGCGCCCGCCGGCGCGGGCGGCGCCGACGCCGGGAGCACCACCCTGCGCCAGTCGCTCGCCGATCCGCGGCAGTGGGGCCTGAACCTCTCGTGGCTCCTGCTGGGCGCGCTCGCGATCATGATCTCGGTCCACGCGGTACCGTTCGCGCGCGACCGGGGGGTGAGCCTGGCCGACGCCTCGCTCGCCCTCACCGCCTACGGGCTCGGCTCGGTGGTCGGGCGGCTCACCGCGGGCGCGGCGTCCGACCGGCTCGGCACGCGCGCCACCATCGGCTGCGCCTACGCGATCGAGCTGGTGGCGCTGGTCGCGCTGCTGTGGCTGCCCTCGCGCGCAGCGCTGCTCGGCTCGCTGGTGGCCTTCGGGGCCGGCTTCGCGGCCTCCGACACCATGGTGGCCAAGGTGATCCCGGAGGTGTTCGGCGTCCGATCCATCGGCGCCATCATGGGCGTGCTGACCCTCGGCTGGCGGCTCGGCGCCGCCGTCGGCCCCGCGGCGGCGGGCTTCCTGTACGACCTGACCGGCTCCTACACCCTGCCCTTCGGCGCCGCCCCGGCTGCGGTGGCGCTCAGCTGGCTCCTCTTCACCGTCAGCACGCGCCGCCGGTGAGCCGCCCACGGACTACCCGCCGCCGGACTGACCCGCAACTCGCGCTCAGTCTCTCGCCAGATCCGACCGGAAATACACGAACAGGTGCTTCGGCGTCCCGTCCGTGCTGAACTTGCGCACGAGGATGTACTCGCGAAACCTCTCGTCCTCCACGATGGCCTTGGACAGCCGGTTCCAGTGCGTGACGTGCTCCGGGGCATTACTGGTAAAGACGGCCGCTCCCGGGCGAAAAGAGAAGAAGTAGTCGATCAGGTCGCGCATGACACCGGCGCGCTGCAGCTGGACCACCTCGGGTCCGTTGAGCCCCCCGAAATCCACAGTCAGGCGCCTGCTGTAGTACGGTGTGGCGCCTGCATCGTACAGCACCATCAGCCATTCGGTCGCCGGGAGCCGCGCAGCGACGAAGTGTCCGGCCGCCACCTGCTGCGACTCGAGCAGCCGCTTGTACCGCGACACGTAGTCGAGCTCGTCTCTGAAGCTACGCACGTACACCATCAGCTGCAGAACGAGCAGAACGACCGACCCCGCCGAGAGCAGCCGCGCCCGCAAAGGCTTGGTCTCACGCGTGCCCGCCACGGAGCAATAGCTCGCGCTCGTGACGATCGCCAGGCCGAGAAGCAGCACGGGAAGGAACGGCGCGAAGAACCTGAACGAGAAGTTCATCTCGAGGGCAGTGCGCGTGTACTGGAGGATACAGGCCCCCGTGAAGCTCGTGGCGACCAGCCCGAGCACGAGCAGGGCCGGCCCTCGATCACTCCCGCGCAGATCGATCCACGTGGAGTCGGGCTCGGCGACTGCCCACATCAGGGCGACGACGAGCGGCAACGCCACATACAGTCCGGCGAAGCGCTGCAGGTCCCACAGCGTGGATTGCTCGAGGACTCCCACCGGCTGGGTCTTCGCGTAAAACGTGTTTGGCAAGAGTAGGCCGTAGTACCACCACCGCCACAAGAAGTAGGTGAGACCGGGGAGAACGTAGGCAACGCAGGCGCGAGCGATGAAGGCCCGCCCGTCTGCGGGTGCCCGCACGTGTATCCTCACCGCCAGGGCCACGAGAGCTACCCCCCGAGCAACGCACCCTCCGGGCGCACCAGGCCCGCGAACGCGATCGGAATGAACAACGGAGCGACGACATGGAGGACCAGAACCGCGTTCCTCACCGGCGGGATCACCTCGAGGCGGCGGAGGAAGCGGGACAGGAGAACGGTCGTCGCCACGAAGCCCACGACTCCGATGCCCTGACTGGCCACGACGGGAGAGATCCCGAGCTTCATCGCCACTGCGACAAGGAGAACGAGGGCGATCCCCGTGTAGCCTTCGACGGCTTCGTGTCCAGGATTCCATGTGAGCTGGCCCGTCTCGACGAGATTCCGGGCATACCGAAACAGAATGTATGCATCGTCCACGGTCCACTTCGGGAACAGGGCCACGTTCAATCCCAGGTAGACTGCCGCACCAGCCCAGATGAGCTTCACGGCCGTGCCCTCCGGACACTCGCCTGGGCGCGCCCCCATTCGGCGCCCTCAGCGCATGTTCCCGGTGTGGCCCAGGGAGTAGCGGCCCGGCTGCGGCCAGACGGTGAGGCCGTGCGGCTCCCGGCCCACCCGGATCGTCCGCACCTCCCCGCTGGTGGTGTCGATCGCGTAGACCACGTTGTCGAAGCGACCCGACAGCCAGAGGGTTTTGCCGTCCACGCTCACGTTGCCCATGTCGGGGCTGCCTCCGCCCGGGATCGGCCAGGTGGTGACGACCTGGCGCGTGGCGAAGTCGATCGCCGAGACGCTGCCCTTGCCCTTCGGGGGCCCGTAGACGTGGGCGGAGCCGCGGTTGGCCACATAGAGCTTGGTGCCGTCGCGACTCGGGTAGAGGCCGTGGGAGCCGATCCCGGTCTTGATGAAGCCGACCTCGGTGAAGGTGGCGCCGTCGATGACGAAGACCCCGCCCGCCTTCATGTCGGCCACGAAGTAGTGGGTGCCGTCGGGGGAGATGCGGACGTCCTGCGGCATCCCGCCCCGCGACAGCTTGAGGTAGCCGAGCACCTTGCGGTTGACCAGGTCGATGCGCGTGATGCCACCCTGGAACTCGCAGGTGAAGATCGCGGTGCGCCCGTCGATGGAGAAATCGGCGTGGTTGATGCCCTTGCACCCCGGGACCGCGATCGAGCTCTGCAGGGCCATCGTCTGCGGGTCGCGGAAGTCGAGCCGCTTGAAGGCCTCCGCCACCACGATCGCCGACCTGCCGTCCGGCGAGAAGTACATGTTGTAGGGATCCTCGACCATGATGGTCTTGCCCGGCTTCCCGGTGGTGGGGTCGATCGGGGTGAGGCTGCCGTCCGGGCGCCCCTCCGCGTTGTTGGTGACCCACAGGGTCTTGAGGTCCCACGACGGCACCACGTGCTGGGGATTGATCCCCACCTCGAAGCGGTCCACCACCTTCATGGTGGCGGGGTCGATCACGCTCACATCGTTGCCCTGACGGTTCGGCACGTAGATGCGCGGCAGGGCGTTGGCCACCGCCGGGCTCAGCTTGTCGGCCCGCGTCTCGCTGTAGAGGTTGGTGGGATCCGGCACCGGCGGCATGCCCGGCACCGTCTCGACGGAGCGCGCGCCCTGCGCGGCGGCGACTCCGACCCACAGGCAGACGATCGAAGCGATCAAGCGCAGCGAAGGAACCATGCGTGTCCTCTCCTCAGCGATGCGAGATGGATTTCCGGACGGCCTCCACGGTCCGGCTGACGATCAGCTCGACGCCGGGCCGGCCCAGCTCGGCGGTGGCGCGGGTCGGGTCCCCGTCCACCCCGTCCTCCCGGCTCCCCGGCCGCAGGCGATCCGCTCGCACCAGACGCGGCTCGAGGGCCAGGGCGAGCGCGGTGTCGGCGAGGCCCGCGTGACGCCCCACCTCGGCCTCCGGGTAGCCGCGCGACCGGAGCTGGCGCGGCACCTCGGTCTCGGCGGCCCGGTAGTACTCCTCGATGGCGTGCACCCGGACGGTGGTGGCCGCCCACTCGCGGTTGAGCCGCGCCGCCACCGCCCTCTGCCCGGCCTGGGTGGAGCCGTGATCGCCTAGCAGGACGATGTTCCGGAAGCCGTGCTGCCTGAGGCTGCGGGCCGCCGACTCGAGCACCTTCTGGAACGCCTCCTCGGGCACCGTGATCGTGCCGGGGAAGCGCATGTGCCCGGTCGGGGGGGTCACCCCGCCCTCGGGCACGTAGGCGATCACCGGCGCCACCAGGGCGTCGCCGAGGGCCCGCGCGACGGCCTGGGACAGGATCCGGACCCGCACGTTGTGCTTGCCGAGGGTCATGTGCGGGCCGTTCTGCTCCGTGCCGCCCGCGGGAACGATGATGGTCGTCTTGCCGGCCCGGAGTGCGTCGCGGACCTCGGTCCAGGTCAGCTCCTCGAGGAGCACGGTGTCAGGGGCCTGCGCGGAGACGGGCACCGGCCCCAGGACGACACCGCAGAGCACCACCGAGACCACGAGCCCACGCATCATCACGATCATAAGCCGTAACGAATAACCCCCCGTCAATGTTTCCCGGGCGCGCTTGACAGGTGCGGGCCCCCGGCCTAGTGTTCCCGCGTGGAGGTCAGGTCCGAAGGCGTCCTGGGCTCGCCAGTGATCGCCCCGCCGCGCCTTCGATGGAGCCGGCCGCTGCGTCGGGTCGCCCGCAGCGCGGTGGCGGTCGCGGGCGCGGCCTGCGTGGTCCTCGTCGTGCTGGTGGCGTTGCTCGCCGACTCCATCGCACCCCAGCTCCCCGACGAGCAGAACTTCGATCTGATCGAGGCCCGCCCGGGCGCGCAGGCGTGGTTCGGCACCGATCGCTTCGGCCGCGACGTGCTGAGCCGGGTGATCCACGGCACCCGCATCTCGCTCTACGTGGCGGTGACCTCCATCGCGGTCGCGATGGCCCTGGGAGGCGCGCTCGGGTTGACCGCCGGCTACCTCGGGGGCGCCTGGGACAACGTGATCAACCGGGTGCTCGACATCTTCTTCAGCATCCCCGGCCTCCTGCTCTCCGTCGGCGTCGCGGCCATGCGGGGTCCCGGGGTGAACAGCGCGGTGATCGCGATCGCGGTGGTCTACGTGCCCCTCTTCGCGCGGGTCATGCGCGGGCCCGTGCTGGCCGAGCGCGAGAAGGAGTACGTGGAGGCCATCCGGGCCCTCGGGGCCACCCGGTGGGTGGTGGCGCTCAAGCACGTGCTGCCGAACGTGGTGTCGCCCTTCGTGGTCCAGGGCACGGTGGCCCTCTCCCAGGCCATCCTCATCGAGGCGTCGCTCAGCTACCTGGGCCTCTCCGCGCAGCCCCCCACCCCGTCCTGGGGCAACATGCTGAACGAGGGACGGACCTTGCTCGAAACCGCGCCGTGGATCTCGGTCTTCCCGGGCATCGCGATCATGGTCACCGTCCTCGCCTTCAATCTCCTCGGCGACGGCCTGCGCGACGTCCTCGACCCCGGGGCCCGGTGACCCCCGCCACAGGAGGAACGCCCATGACCGTCGACCGCCGTCCGTCCCGCTCTCCCCTCAGCCGCCGCCAGCTCCTCAAGGCGGGGGGCCTCACCCTCGGCGCCCTCGCGCTGGGCCGCCGCGCCGCCGCGCAGACCCCGAAGCCGGGGGGCACCCTGATCTCGGCGCAGACCACCGAGGCCACCGGGCTCGACCCGCAGCTGGTCCCCGCGCTCTCCCGGAGCCGGCGCTCGCCCATGATGTACAGCCAGCTCGTCCGCTTCGACGAGAACATGACCCCGACGCCCGAGCTGGCCGAGTCGTGGGAGACGACCAAGGACGGCCTCACCTGGACCTTCAAGCTGCGGCAGGGCGTGAGGTTCCACGACGGCCAGGAGATGACCTCGGCCGACGTGAAGTTCACCTTCGATCGGCTGTTCGAGAAGTCGCCGGGCAAGTCCGACTTCATCGCGGTGGACCGGGTCGAGCCGGCCGGCAAGTACGCGGTGAAGTTCGTGACCAAGGAGCCGTTTGCGGGCCTCCTCGCCGCCCTCGGCGGCTTCTGGGGCTTCATCATCAGCGAGGCCGGGATCAAGAAGCACGGCGACCTCAACAAGGCCGCGCTCGGCACCGGCCCCTTCATGCTGGTGGACTGGAAGGTGGAGCAGCAGCTCGTGCTGAAGAAGAACCCCCACTTCTTCAAGAAGGGCCTGCCCTACGTGGACGAACTGGTGCTGCGCACCATCCCCGACGAGGCCAACATCGTGGCCGCGCTGCGCACCGGGCAGATCCAGCACGCCTTCATCGAGGACAACAAGAACTACAACCTCCTCAAGGAGGAGAAGACCCTCACCGGCTACCGCAGCTCGCGGCTCGGCTACGACTTCCTGAACATCAGCGCCAACCGCGGGCCCCTCAAGGACGTGCGGGTGCGCCAGGCCATCAGCTGGGCGGTGGATCGCAGCCAGGTGCTGCGGGTGGCCGCGGCCGGGTTCGGGCGCCTCACCGCGCCGGCCACCGCGCCCATGAAGCAGTGGCAGCTCCCCGAGGAGACGTGGATGAGGTACTACAAGCCCGACGTCGACCGGGCCAAGAAGCTCCTGGCCGAGGCGGGCCAGGCGGGCGGCTTCACCGTGAAGTGCATGGTGATCCCGACCTTCCCCACCATGGTGGCGGGCGCGCCGGTCATCGCGGCGCACTTGAAGCGCATCGGGATCAACGTGGAGATCGAGAACGTGGAGTACGCCATCTGGATCAAGCGGTGGCTCGCCAAGGACTTCGACATGACCATGAACACCACCCCGGGCTACGCCGATCCGGACACCGCCTTCTTCCGGGCGCTGCACTCCACCAAGGGCCAGAACTGGAACAGCTGGAGCGTGCCGGACCTGGACGGGCTGCTCGAGGAGGGCCGGCGGACCATGGACCCGAAGAAGCGCAAGGAGATCTACGACAAGGTGCAGATCCAGATCCTGGAGAACGTCCCGCAGCTCTGGCTCTTCTCGGCCGAGACGATCGACTTCACCCAGGCCGGCGTCAAGGGCTTCAAGCAGCACCCCACCACCCTGCTCTACGGCTTCGACCGCGCCTGGATCGACCGGGCCTGATGGAGGACACCGAGACCAGACGAGAGACGAATCTCGACACAACCCGATGAACAATGCGGTGGGGGGGCTCGGGGGAGGAGCGGCGCCGCTCCCCCCCGATCAGACCAATGCCTTGCCGCGGCGGGTTGCCCGCCGAGAGTCCGCGTGACCCGCTATCTGGTCGTCCGCCTGTACTCGATGGCCCTGACCCTGCTGGGCCTGACGGTGCTGGTGTTCCTGATGCTGCGGCTCATCCCGGGCACCGTGGTCGAGCAGATGATCGGCGCCGACGCCGTGGTCAGCCCGGCCATGGTGGCCGAGCTCAAGCGCTTCTTCGGCCTCGACCAGCCCTGGTACCTGCAGTACGGGCGCTGGCTCGGCCGGCTCGCGCAGGGCGACCTGGGCACGTCGTGGAGGACGGGCAAGCCGGTGGTCGCGCTCATCCTGGAGCGGCTGCCGGTCACCCTGGAGTTGACCGTCCTCGCGATGGCCTTCGCGCTCGCCCTGGGCGGGGCGGCCGGCATCGTCTCCGCGGTGCGCCGCGATCAGGCGGTCGACAACGTCACCCGGGTGGGCACCCTCCTCGGCCTCTCGGTGCCGGTGTTCTGGCAGGGCACCATGCTGATCCTGTTCTTCTCGCTGTACCTGCGCTGGATGCCGCCGGTGGTGTGGGTCGACCTCTGGACCGACCCCGGGCGCAACCTCACCATCATGCTGCTGCCCGCCCTGTGCCTGGGCACCGCGAGCGCGGCCAACATCGCCCGCACCACCCGGGCCTGCATGCTCGACGTGCTCGGCTCGGAGTACATCCGCACCGCCGCGGCCAAGGGGCTGGCCTCGCGCATGGTGGTGCTCAAGCACGCTCTGCGCAACGCCCTCATCCCGGTGGTCACGGTGGTCGGCCTCCAGATCGGCATCCTGCTCGGCGGCAGCGTGGTGGTGGAGGAGGTCTTCACCCTGCCCGGGGTCGGCCGCCTCGTGCTCTGGTCGATCTACCAGCGCGACTACCCGCTCACCCAGTCCACCATCCTCTTCATCGCGGTGCTGTTCATGACCATCAACCTGGCGGTGGATCTGCTCTACAGCTACCTCGACCCGCGGATCCGGTACCACCGCTGAGTCCCCGGAGGCCTCCATGCGCGCAGCGGTTCTCTTCGAGCAGGGCAAGCCCCAGCGGGTGGAAGACGTGGCGCTCGACGCCCCGCACCGGGGCGAGGTGCTGGTGCGCATGGCGGCCAGCGGCGTCTGCCACAGCTGCCTGCACGCCGCCGACAGCAGCTGGAAGGGCGTGCCGGTGCCGATCGTGCTCGGCGACGAGGGCGCGGGCGTGGTGGAGGCGCTCGGCCCCGAGGTGACCGAGCTGGTCGTCGGCGATCACGTGATCCTCTCCTGGGCGCCCACCTGCGGGCGCTGCCACTACTGCGTGATCGGCCGGCCCAACCTCTGCGAGCGGCGGCAGCCGGGCAAGGGCGTGCTGCCCGACGGAACGACTCGAATGAGTCTTCGAGGTTCCCCCGTCTATCACTACGGCCACGTCGCCACCTACGCCTCGCGCACCGTGGTCCACGAATCGTGCGCGATCCGCATCGACCCCGCGATGCCCCTCGACCGGGCCGCCCTCATCGGCTGCTCGGTGATGACCGGGGTGGGCGCGGTCCTCAACACCGCCGCGGTACCCGCGGGCGCGAGCATGGCCGTCTTCGGAGCCGGCGGGGTGGGCCTCAACGTGGTCCAGGGCGGGGCGATGGTGGCCGCGCACCCGATCATCGCGGTGGATCTGGTGGCCGCCAAGCTGGGCCACGCGCAGGCCGTCGGCGCGACCCACGCGGTCGACGCCTCCCGCGAGGATCCGGTGGCGGCGATCCGGGCGATCACCGGACGCGGCGCCGACTACTCCTTCGTCGCGGTGGGCGCGACCCGCCCCATCAGCCAGGCGATCGAGGCCCTGGCCCCGGGCGGCACCTGCGTGCTGATCGGGGTGCCGGAGACCGGCGCCACCGTGCCGCTCGACGCGCGGCCGATGGTGACCGGGGAGCGGGTCATCCGCGGCTCCAGCTACGGCAGCGCGCGCACCCGCGAGGACCTGCCGCGGCTGGTGCGCCTCTACCAGGCCGGCAAGCTCCGCATCGACGAGCTGATCACGCATCGCTACGCGCTCGAGGACGCCAACGAGGCGTTCCGCGCGCTCGCCGCCGGCGAGCTCGGCCGCGGCGTGATCGTGTTCTAGGCCGTGCGCGAGCTGGTCTTCGCCCTCGAGTTCCGGGGCCGCGGCGGGCCCGAGCCCGGCTCCGCCACCCGGCGCCGGGCCCGCACCACCGCGCCCAGCCAGACGTGGAGCGCGGTGCTGGGAGCGGACGGCGTGCGCGGCGGCGTCCAGCCCGTGGCCGGCGAGTCGGCGGCGCTCGAGTCCCGGGTGGAGCGCTTCCCCGACGGCACCTTCGTGGAGGACGGCACCATCACCTACGGCAGGGCCGGCTCCGTCTCGTTCGACACGGTCGGGCGCGGCCACGTGGGCCCGGCCGCGGACGGCCGCGGTAGCCACGGGGTGGTGATGTGGCGGGTGACCGGAGGCAGCGGTCGCTTCGCGGGGGCCAAGGGCCTGATCACCTCGAACTTCACGGTGACGGCCGACGGCGAGGTGACCGACAACCACTTCACCCGCCTCTACCTCCCGGACTGAGCCGGGTCGGCGTCGAAGGGATGGACGAAGAGGCCGCTCAGCAGCTTGGGCTCGAACCACGTGCTCTTGGGCGGCATGATCTGCCCCGCGTCCGCCACCGCCATCAGCTGCTCCACGCTGGCGGGGTGCAGCGACACCGCGAGCGCGGCCTCGCCCGAGTCCACGCGCGCGGCGAGCGCCCGGGTCCCCCGGATGCCGCCCACGAAGTCGACCCGGCGGTCGGTGCGCTGGTCGACGATCCCCAGCACCGGACCCAGCACCCGCTCCTGGAGCAGCGACACGTCGAGCGAGCGGACCGGATCGGCGCGGTCGATCGAGGCCTCGGCCAGCTCGAGCCGGTGCCAGCCTCCCGCGAGGTAGAAGCAGAAGGTCGCGGGCCGCGGCGGCACCGGGTCGTCGGTGGGGGCGAGCCGGCCGATCCGTCCGAGCGCGGCCAGCACCGCGGCGGCGGGGCGCCCGGCCAGATCGGCGACCACGCGGTTGTAGGCCAGGATGCGCAGCTGCTCGGCCGGCACCAGCACCGCCGGGAACCACTCGTACTCGGCCCCGGCACCCTCCGTCCCGCTCCGGGGGCGGAGCTCGCGCGCCGCGCGCCAGGCCGCGGCCGAGCGATGG
>DATIFV010000212.1:0-14474 GCA_035455085.1 Candidatus Methylomirabilota bacterium
ATTGCGGCGACGCGCTCGGGCGTGGCCGGGATCATCGGCAGCCCGTCCCCCCACCCCCGCTCCATCACGAAGGCCTGGAAGGCGAGCAGGTCGTCGGGGGCCCGGTGGCGGGAGACCGCGTCCCCGGCGCCGGCGGCGGCCCGGGCCGCGGCGCGGGTCAGGGCGGTCGCGACCGCGTCGACCGCCTCGACCGCCTTGCCGGCCACGAGGGGCTCGGCGATGCCGCCGATCGGGTGCGGCACCGTGACGATGCCGAGATCGGGCAGGCCCTTGGCCGCGGCCTCGGCGAGGGCGAGCGGCCGGAACTCATGGGTGCCGAGCACGACGGTCGCGATGCCCCGCCCCTCCAGCTCCGTGGCGTCGTGGATACTCCACGACGTGCACGACCCTCAGTCGGCCGATGCGGTGAGCACCGCCCCGCACTGGGCGGCGATCTCGTCGAGGACGTCGGTGGTGGCGCCGATGGAGGCGCCAGGCTTGCGCCACACCCGCACGTCGCGGGCACCGACCTTGGCGGCGAGGGCGCGGGCCACGCCCTCGAGGAGCACGCGGGCGTTGGGCTTGGAGTTGTCGAGCACCCCGATGACCGCGCCCGCGAGCGAGGCCGGCCGTGGGGCGGGCGGGCGCGAGGCCGCGGAGCTCGAGCCGACCGGATCCAGGATCTCCATGGGCGGGGCCATCATACCGCGGCCCGCCCGCCGGTTTCCCGCGCAAACGCGGCGATCCCCAGGGCCACCACCTCGAAGACCGCGCAGGCCGCAAACGCGGTGGCGAAGCGGCCGGTGAGATCGAGGGCGTAGCCGAGGGCCACCGGCACGAGCAACCCGCCCACGAAGCAGAAGGCGTTGACCACCCCCGAGGCGGTCCCCATCAGCCAGGGAGCCACCAGCTCGGTCACCATCACGAACGGGGTGATCAGCCCGCCCAGCATGAGCCCGGTGAACACCGCGACCGCGGCCGCGCCCGCGAGCCCGGTCCCCGGCACCAGGTAGGCGAAGGCCAGGCACACCACCACGCTCAGGGCCTGGCTCACCAGGAAGATCGGCTTGCGCCGGCCGAGCCGGTCCGAGAGGAGCCCGGCGAGCGGCCAGGACACGATGGTGCCCGCGGTGATGAGCGCGGTCACGAAGCCGGCCTGCGCCTGGCTCAGCCCCTCGGATTTCACCAGAAAGGTCGGCAGCCAGGTGAGGAGCCCGAAGTACCCGCCGTAGGAGAAGATCACGTAGAGGTTGAAGGGCCAGAGCGCGCGCGTGGTCAGTACCTCCCGGAACGCGACGAGAACCTCGCCCGGCGCTCCCGCGGGAGACCGGGGCGAGCGCGACGGCCGCACCAGGATCCACGCGGCGGCCATGGTGATCAGCACCGGCACCGCGAGCGCGGCGTAGGCTCCGCGCCAGCCGAGCCGCGTGGCCAGGACCGGCAGGAGTAGGAGCGCGGTGGTGCCCCCGAGGCCGCCGCCTGCCGAGAAGAGCCCGGTGGCGAGCCCCCGCTCGCGCGGCTCGAACCACTCGTGGATCAGGCGCAGGCCCGGCAGCCAGGTGGCGGCCGCGCCGACGCCGAGCAGGCAGCGCGCGAGCAGGCTCTGCCCGTAGGTGCGGCTCAGCGCGAAGGCGACCGCGCCCACCGCCATCACCCCCATGCAGCCCAGCATCACCCGCCGCGCGCCGAGCCGGTCGGTGAGCACGCCGACCGGGACCTGCATCCCCGCGTAGGTCCAGAAGTAGGCGGCCATGATGGTGCCCGCCGCCGCGTAGGTCAGGCCCAGGTCCGCGATGAACGTCGGGATCAGGGGGGCGAAGCCGACGCGATGCACGTGGGTCTGCATGAAGCCCAGCACGCAGACCGCGAGGATCGCCCACCGGTACCGGGGACGTGCCCCGCTCATCGGGGCGCGACGCGGCGCGGGCGCGCGGGGAGCAGCGCCACCGCCGCCGCGAGGGCGCACACCGCCCCCGCGGCGACGAACGTGGCGTGGAAGGCGGCGAGGAACCCGTCACGGGGCAGCCGCGCATCGAAGAGTGCGGCGGCCGCCTGCACCCCGACCGCGCTCCCGAGCGTGCGGGCCAGGAAGGCGAGCCCGCCCGCGGCGCCCTGCTGCGCGGCGGGGAAGGCCGCCATCATCAAAGCCAGGTTCGGGACCTGGAAGAGCCCGGCCCCGAAGCCCACGAGGGCCAGGCAGGCGCCCACCGCGGCCAGCGGGGTCGTCGCGCCGACGGTGGCGATCGCGAGCAGGCCGGCCGCCTCGAGCGCGAGGCCGGCGCGCAGCGGCCCGCGCGGGCCGAACCGATCGGTGAGGGTGCCCCCGAGCGGGGCGGCCAGCGCGGTGGCGAGCGGGGTGAGCACGAAGATGGTGCCGCCCACGCTCGGGGAGAGGCCGAGCGGGCCCACCAGGAAGAACGGTACGAGCAGCCAGACCGCGAACTGTGCGTACTGCGACAGGAACGCGAGCAGCGCGCTGCGCAGGACCGGCAGCCGCAGCACGTCCTCGAGCGCGAGCCGCCGCGGCGCGGGGAGCGCGCCGGCCAGGCGGCCGACGCGAGTGAGAGCGAGCAGCGCCAGCGGCAGGAAGAGCGGCGCCCGGAACACGAAGGCGGCGGGCCAGCCGAGGGCGTCCACCAGCACGCCCCCCAGCACCGGCCCCACCCCGAGGCCGACGCCGATGCCGAGGCTCATCGCGCCGAGCCCGCGGCCGTGGCGCTCGGGGGGCAGCGCGAGCGTCACCAGCGCGGGGGCGGTCCCGTAGACCATGCCGCTGCCCACGCCCTGCGCCACCCGCAGCAGCAGCACCGCCCCGTAGGAGCCGGCCAGGGCGTAGGCGACGAAGCTGGCCGCGCAGAGCCACAGCCCGGCGGTGAAGACCGGGCGGGGCCCGAGGCGATCCGCGAGCAGGCCCGCCGCGAACGCGGTGAGGGCGTACGTGAGGACGTAGCAGATGATCACCCACCGGATCGCGGCGGGCGAGACTCCGAAGGCGTCGGCCATCGCGGGCAGCGCGATGTTGATCGCGGAGTCGAGCGAGACGAGCAGCGCGCCGAGCGCGGCCAGGAGGACGGGCACCGCGCAAGTATACTTGGCGCGCGGCGGCCCGCGCGTATACTAGCCCGCGATGCCGGACGCGCTCGGCTGGCTCGCGCTCGGGCTCGCCGCGCTCGCCGCGTCCACCGTGGGCGGCGTGGCCGGCTTCGGCACCGGGGTCATCATGGTGCCGATCCTAGCCTGGACCCTCGGGATCAAGGCCGCGGTGCCGATCCTCACCGTTGGCATGCTGATCGGCAACGGGGCCCGCGTCTGGTTCAGCCGCACCGAGATCGACTGGCGGGTGGTCGTCGCCTTCCTGGCCGGCGCCGTTCCCGCCGGCGTGGCCGGCGCCACCCTCTACTCGCGGGCCGACAGCGTCCTGATCAGCCGCATCCTCGGCGCCTTCCTCCTGCTCGCGGTGCCGCTGCGCCGGTGGCTGCGCGCGCGGGGGGTCCTCGTGCGCCTGCGCCACTTCCCCTTCGTGGGCGGGGCCTTCGGATTTCTCTCCGCGCTGGTCGGCGCCACCGGACCGATCATCAGCCCGTTCTTCCTGGGCTACGGCCTGCGCCGTGGCGCCTACATCGCCACCGACGCGCTCTGCACCGTGGGGGCGTACGTCGCTCGCCTGCCCGTCTTCTACCGCCACGACCTGCTCACCGCGCCCGCGGTCACGGTCGGGATCGTCCTCGGCGTGGTGATGATCCTGGGCGCCTGGGTCGGCCGCCGGCTCCTCGACCGCCTCAGCGAGCGGGGCTTCGTGCGGCTCATCGAGGCGCTGCTGCTGGTCTTCGGGGTGCTGTTCCTCGCGTTCCCCGGCCGTTGACCTGATCGGCCCTTCGGGGTAGAAGAGGACACTCCATGCCGCTCGAGCCCGGACAGACCGCCACCCAGGAGCGCGTCGTCACGCGCGAGCTCACCGCCGAGGTCCTGGGCAACCCCGGTGTCACCGTGCTCGCGACCCCGTTCGTCATCACCCTGCTCGAGAACGCGGCCCACGCGGTCATGGCCCCGCACCTGGCGCCCGGCGCGGCCACCGTGGGCACCGCGGTCGAGATACGCCACCTCGCGGCCACCCCGCTCGGGATGCGGGTGCGGGCCACCGCGCTGCTGCGCGAGACCGACGGCCGTCGCTGCCTCTTCGAGGTGGAGGCGTGGGACGAGGTGGAGAAGATCGCGGAGGGGCGGCACGAGCGGATGGTGGTGCCCAACCTCGCCCGCTTCCTCGAGCGGACCGCCGCCAAGACGGCGAAGGGGACGAGCTGATGCCGGCCCGCCAGTAGGCGCAGGGGCGCCCTCCACGCCGAAGCCCGGGCATCCGCGTCCGGCCCGACCCAGCCCGGTAGCCCGGCTCGTCAGGAGATGTCCCCCGCGTGGTGCGGAGGCTCGTATGGCTCGGACGGCAGCAACTTCGGGGAGTGCGTGGGGGTGGAGCAGAAGGTACAGGTTGCGGGCCAGGCCTCGGGTCTGCAGGAGCAGACGGTGCGCGTGCCCACGCGGCCGGAGTCTCCCTCGGCCATGGTGGACCGTGTGGGGGAATTCCAGGGCGCCGGTGACGGTGCCGGTGACGGAGCGGCCAGCGAGTAGTCCCTCTCCACCCGCAGTACGCTCCGACGACGGGCCGTGTCCCCGCTAGAAGGGGCACGGCCCGCTGCATTCCGCGCTAGACCAGCACGGAGCCCGCCATCACGATGAAGTGTCGCTCCATCGTGGGCAGCTCCAGCCTGATCGGCGGCTTCGAGTTGACGGCGCTGCAGCCACACACGAAGAGCACCACGACGAGCACGGCGGTCCACCCGTACCGCATCCCCGCACCTCCCCAGCAAGCTCGTCGGCGCCCTGTACGTGCCGCGAACGGCCCGTATGCTCCCGCCAACTGTGGCCAGGGATGATCGCACCCGGCTCCGGCGGAGTCAAGAGGCCGGCCGGCGGGTGCGATGGTACACTTTGCCCGATCGCGCTATGACCTGGCATCGCCACCTCTCGCCCGAGGCCCTCCGCTTCTGCCCCCTGTGCGGCGGTGGTCTCGAGCGGCGCGCGGTCCCGCCCGAGGACAAGCCCGAGATGGTCTGCGGCGGCTGCTCCTTCATCTACTATCTGGACCACAAGGTGGTCGCCGCCACGATCCCGCAGGATCCGGACGGCCGTGTGCTGCTGACGCGCCGAAGCATCGAGCCCTCGCGTGGGAAATGGACGTTCCCCGGCGGGTATGTCGAGTGGGGCGAGCCGGTCGAGTCCGCGGCCGTGCGCGAGACGTGGGAGGAGACCGGGCTCACGGTGGACCTGAACGGCCTGCTGGGCGTCTACTCGTACCCGGGCACGCCCGTCGTCATCGTGGTCTACCGGGCACGGGTGATCGGCGGCGCGGTCCGCACGTGCCCGGAGAACGACCGTGTCGAGTGGGTGGCCCCGGGCGAGGTCCCCTGGGGCGAGCTGGCGTTCCCCTCGACGATCGCGGCGCTGCGGGCGTTTCTCGGGGCGCCGCCGGCCTGAGACCACACGGTCCGGTGATCGCCGTTCGGCTCGGGCTCATCGCTCGGGAGGCGATGCGTCCATGAAGTGGGTGGCGCCCAAGGGCGGCTTCGACGAGGTCTTCGACGCGCACGGTCGGCCCCGTGCCCACTACGCCCCGCTCGTGTCGCTCCTCGAGTCGTTCACCAAGGAGGACGTGGAGCGGCGCGAGCGCCTGCAGCAGCTCACCCTGCGCAACCAGGGCATCACCTTCACGGTCTACGGGGAGAAGGACGGGCTCGAGCGCATCTTCCCCTTCGACTTCGTCCCCCGCATCATCCCGGCTCCGGAGTGGAAGCGCCTGCAGGACGGCCTCGTGCAGCGCATCACCACCCTCAACCTGTTCCTGGCCGACGTCTACCAGGACCAGAAGTGCATCAAGGACGGGATCGTGCCCGCCGAGCTCGTCCTGTCCCGGAAGGAGTACAAGCGGGAGCTGCTGGGCGTGATCCCGGCCCGCAAGATCTTCACTCACGTGGTCGGCACCGACATCATCAGGAACGACAAGGGCGAGTACCTGGTCCTCGAGGACAACTGCCGCGTGCCGAGCGGCGTCTCCTACGTGCTGGAGAACCGGAACCTCCTGAGCCGCGTCTTCCCCGAGTTCCTCGGCTCCTACCCGGTGCGCCCGATCGGGGACTACCCGACCCTGCTGCTCGAGACGCTGCGCTTCGTGGCCCCCCGGCGGGGCCAGCACCCGGTGGTGGTCGTCCTGACCCCGGGCATCCACAACTCGGCCTACTTCGAGCACTCCTTCCTGGCCCGCGAGATGGGCGTGCCGCTCGTGGAAGGCCGGGATCTGCTGGTCGAGGGCAACCACCTGTTCATGCGCCGCACCCACGGCAGGCGGCAGGTGGACGTCATCTACCGGCGGATCGACGACGATTTCCTCGATCCCCTCGCCTTCCGGCGCGACAGCCTGCTCGGCGTCCCCGGCCTGCTCAACGTCTACCGGGACGGCAACGTGGCGCTGGCCAACGCGCCCGGCGCGGGGGTCGCCGACGACAAGTCGGTCTACGCCTTCATGCCGAGCCTCATCAAGTACTACCTCGGCGAGGAGGCGCTGCTGCCGCAGGTTCCGACCTACCTGGGCTTCCGCCGGGACGACTTCAAGTACATCACCGAGCACCTCGATCGGCTCGTGGTGAAGGCGACCGGGGAAGCGGGCGGCTACGGCATGCTCATGGGCCCGTTCGCCACCGCCAAGGAGCGCGAGAGCTACCTCGCCGCGATGAAGAAGAACCCGGGCAACTACATCGCCCAGCCCCTGGTCGAGCTCTCCACGCACCCCACCCACATCGAGGGCAAGTTCGAGCCGCGCCGGGTCGATCTGCGGCCGTTCATCCTCTACGGCGACCGCATCCGGATCCTGCCCGGCGGCCTCACCCGGGTGGCGCTGCGCGCCGGCTCCTACGTGGTCAACTCCTCCCAGGGCGGCGGCAGCAAGGACACCTGGGTGCTGGCGCCGCGCGAGACGTGATCCTCTCGCGGGTCGCGGACGGGCTGTACTGGATGGGGCGCTATCTCGAGCGCGCCGAGAACGCCACGCGCCTGCTCCTGGTCACCGAGGAGCTGTCCACCGAGGTCCTCGGCCTCGAAGAGAATCTCGCGCGGTCGGAGTGGCTGGACCTCCGGGCGATCTTCCCGGGCTTCCCGGACGGCGAGCCGGCCCGGCCCCCGTCGAGCCTCGCCGCCGCGACCCTGCTCGGCCTGTCCATCGATCCCGACAACCCCTACTCGGTCTTCTACTCGCTCAAGAAGGCGCGGGACAACGCGCGCTCGGTGCGCGAGGCCCTGACCCTCGAGGTCTTCATCAACCTCAACGCGACCTACCGGGAGCTGGAGGGCTACACGCGCCGGCGGCTCGCCGATCCCGCGATGTTCCGGGGCGCGATGCAGTCGACCCATCGCGGGATCCTCAGCACGGTGGGCGCGATCGAGCACACCCTGACCCGGGACGCGGGCTGGCTCTTCCTCAAGCTCGGTGAGTCGCTCGAGCGCGTGTTCCGTACCACCGTGATCCTGCGCACCAAGCTGCCGGCCCTGGTGACCGCGGAGCGGAAGGTCGAGATCCCCCTCTTCCACAGCCAGTGGCGGAGCCTCCTGCGCGGCCTCTCGTCCCTGGAGAACTACCGCAAGGTCTTCGGGGCGCGCCTGGAGCCCATCGACGTGCTGCAGTTCCTGCTCTTCGATCCCCAGACGCCCCGGTCGGTGCGCTACGGGGTGACCGCGGTGAAGGAGTATCTCGATCGCATCGCGAGCGCCAGCGACCTGAGCCCCTCGGTGCGGATCGTGGGCAAGCTCGCCGCGGAGCTGTCCTACCAGGGGCACGACCTGATCCGGGAGGGCCAGAGCGTGCCCTTCCTCGACCACGTCCTCACCGAGCTGGGCCGCGCCCACGACGCGGTGTCCATCGGCTACTTCGGGCCCTGAGCCGCCGTGTTCCTCGAGATCGAGCACACGCTGTCCCTGACGTACGACGCCTACATCCGCGAGTCGTTCCTCGAGCTGCGCATGCAGCCCAAGAGCACCGCGGACCAGACGCTGCAGTCCTTCGTGCTCGCGGTGGGGCCCCCCACCAAGATCTCGCGCTACCGGGACTGGAACGGCAACGTGGTCCACCACTTCACGATCGTGCACTTCCACGACCGGATCGAGGTGGTGGCCCGCTCCGCGGTGAGCACGCACCCGGCCGGGTCCTCGCTGGCCGCGGTGACCGACGCGCGCCCGCTGCCGGAGCCGCCCTATCCGCTGCTGGACTTCCTCGCCTTCGACGGGCCGGTCCGGGCCGGCTCCGCGCTGCGCCGCTTCGCCCAGGGGGTACCGGTGCCCCCGACCGCCCCGCTCGGGGAGCAGGTCCGCGGCTGCGGGCGGCACATCCACGAGCACTTCACCTACCGTCAGAATGTGACCCGCTACGACTCCACCACCGACGACTTCCTCGCTGCGGGCGCGGGGGTCTGCCAGGACTTCACCCACCTCATGCTCGGCCTGCTGCGCCTGCGCCAGATCCCCTGCCGCTACGTGAGCGGCTACCTGCACCAGCCCCCCCTCGAGGGCGAGGTGGCGCAGAGCCACGCGTGGGTGGAGTTCTACGCCCCGTCCGCGGGCTGGGTCCCGTTCGATCCGACCCACAACCAGGAGATCGACGGCCGCTACGTGGTGGTCGGCCACGGCCGGCACTACGACGACGTGCCGCCCAACAAGGGGATCTACCGGGGTGCCGCCGAGGAGACCCTGCGCACGGAGGTGCGCACCCAGGAATCCGCCCCCAAGGATATCTCCGCGCTCCACGAGGAGATGGAGCAGATCGACGTGCCGGTCTTCCAGGAGATCCCCGAGCGGCGGCGCGACCATCTCAAGGCGGCCGCGGACGAGATCGTGGCCCAGCAGCAGCAATAGGAGCGGCGATGCGGATCGATCGGGCGCGACTGGCGGAGAGCATGGAGGCCCTCGGCCGCATCGGGGAGACCCCGCGCGGCGGCCTCAACCGGGTGGCCCTCACCGACGACGACCGGCGCGGCCGCGATCTGCTCGTGCGCTGGATGAAGGAGGCTGGGCTCGCGGTCACGGTGGACCAGATGGGTAACATCTTCGGCGTGCGGGCGGGAACCCGGGCCCTGCCGCCGGTGTTCATGGGCTCCCACGCCGACTCGGTGCCGAGCGGCGGCAAGTACGACGGCCAGCTCGGCGTGCTGTGCGCGCTCGAGGCGCTCCGGACCCTGAACGACCGAGGGGCGCGCACCGCGCATCCGACCGGGATGATCGTCTTCACCAACGAGGAGGGCGCGCGCTTTCAGCCCGCGATGATCGCCTCCGGGGTCATGGCGGGCCGGATCCCGCTCGAGGAGGCCTACAACGCGCGCGACCGCGAGGGGGTCCGCCTGGTCGACGAGCTCGAGCGCATCGGCTACCTCGGCCCCGAGCCCTGCGTCCCCCGCCCCATGCGCGCCTATCTCGAGCTGCACATCGAGCAGGGCCCGATCCTGGAGGAGGCGCGGGTGCCGCTGGGGGTGGTGGAGGGCATCGTGGCCATCGCCTGGTCGCGCGTCACCTTGCACGGTGTGCAGGATCACGCCGGCCCCACCCCGATGCGGGGCCGCCGCGACGCCCTGGTGGCGGCCGCGGAGATCGTGACCGGCGTGCGGGACGTCACCCGTCGGATCGGCGGGGCGCTGGTGGGCACGGTGGGCCGCCTCGACGTGACCCCGAACATCCCGAACGCGATCCCGGGGCGGGTGGGCCTGTCGGTGGACTTCCGCGATCCCGACGAGGCGAGCCTGGATCGGGCGCGGACGATGCTCGACCAGGTGGTGCGCGCCGCCGCGGACCGCGAGGGCGTGCGCGCCGAGATCGACCACTACTGGCGCGTCCCGCGCACCTCGTTCCACCCCGAGGTGGTGGCCGCGGTGGAGGCGGCCGCGGTCGCGGTGGATTGCGGGCACCGCCGCATCCTCTCGGGGGCCGGCCACGACGCGCAGTACATGGCCGCGATCTGCCCCACCGGCATGATCTTCGTGCCGTCGCGGGCCGGGCGCAGCCACTGCGAGGAGGAGTTCACCGGCCTGGACGACATCGAGCACGGCGCCAACGCGCTGCTGCTGGCCTGCGCCCGCCTGGCCGGCGCCGAGAATGTCGGAATGTAAGACCTGACCCCGGTTAGGGCTCGCGGTCCCTGAGGCGCCGGACCAGCTCCGCGAACGAGGACGTGCGGATCACCCGGTCGAACTGCGAGCGGTAGCTCGCCACCAGGCTCACGTTCTCGATCAGCACGTCGTACATCAGCCAGCGCTCCCCGCGGCGCACCACGCGGGCCTCCACCGGGACCTGGGTGCCCTTGGCGGTGACGATCTGGGCCCGGACCACCGCGTAGTCGCCGTCGATCCGCTCGGCCACGTACTGCACCCGCTCGCCCCCGTACTCGCCGATCCGCGAGAGATAGCCGCGCTCGAGCAGGCCCTGGAAGAGGCCGATGAACTCCTCCCGCTCCGCGGGGGTGCGCTTCGGCCAGTGGGGGCCGAGGGCGCGCCGCGCGGCCTCCGCGACGTCGAAGGCCTCGAGCGCGATCGCCCGGATCTCGTCCCGACGCTGGGCCTGGCTGAGCCCGGGCGCCTCCAGGACGCGGACCACGTGGTCGGTGTGGGCGCGGAGCTGCTCGGTGGGGGGACCGGCCACGGCCGGGCCGGCCAGCGCGGCGAGCAGGAGCAGCGCCGCGGCGAGCGGACGGGTCAGGCGATGACCTTGATCAGGGCGTGACGCAGGGCCCGGCCGGTGAACGGCTTCTCCAGCACGTGGGCGCGGATCTTGGCCAGGAAGCGCCAGGGCTCCGGATCGTCCACGTTCCCGGTGATGAACAGGAACCGGTTGGTCAGGTCCGGGCGCCGGGTGGTAGCCGCATAGTAGACCGCCGGCCCGCCCCCGTCCGGCATGCAGACGTCGCAGACCACCAGGTCGTAGGGCACCCCCCGCACGTGGTCGAGCGCCGCGTCCACGCTGGTCGCCACGTCCACCGTCCAGCCCGTGCGGCGAAGCAGCGTGGTCACCACCTCGGCCACCACCAGGGAGTCGTCCACCACCAGGGCCCGCGAGGGCAGCCGCGTCGGCACGGCCGGCTCCGTCGCCGGCTGGCCCTGCCAGGGCACGGCGCGCGGGGTCTTCAGCAGCGCCACGTCCTGCCGGTCGCGACCGTTGCCATCCATGACGGGCCCAGAAGGCAGCAAGCGGCTTGCCAGGGATGAGCGCACGATAAGTCATTGATCTGCCTCTCCTATTGCCCCGCCGCGCAAGATCCTGCCGATCCGACGGCGTACAAAGCGCGGCACCTTCCGGCAAGAATGCGTCGACGCCCACGGGCAGGCGGAGACTCAGCCGCGCACGGCGGACAGGCGCAGGCGGGCGACCACCGGTAGATGGTCCGAGGCCACGCGGGCGAGGCGGCTCCGGTGCACGCGGAAGCCGTCGGCGCCGAGGTCCCGATCCCAGTAGATGCGGTCGAGCGGGAAGAGCGGCAGGGGCGCCGGGTGCGTGCGCCGGATGCGCGGGCCGGCCAGCTCGCGGCGCAGCGTGCGCCCGACCGCGCCCGGGAACCACTCGTTGAGGTCCCCCACCACCACGCGGGGGCCGGTGAGCTCGTCGTGCAGGATGTGCTCGCGCACGAGCATGTGCACCTGCTCCCGGCGCTCTCGGATCTTCAGGCCGAAATGCACGTTGAATACGTGCAGCAGCCGCCCGTCGGCCATGGTGAGATCCAGCCGAATCCCCCCGCGGGGCTCGCGTGATGGACGGGAGAGGTCGAAGATGCGGCTGCCGCGGATAGCCAGGCGCGTGAGCACCGCGTTGCCGTAGGGGTGGCCGTCCCGCTCCCGGGTCGGCCCCATCGCGACGTGCACGCCCAGGAGCTCGGCCAGGCGCAGGGCCTGGGGCCGGAACACCTCCTGCAGGCCGACCAGGTCGGCGTCGATCTCTTCCAGGACCTGCGCGATGCGATCGAGATCGACCCGGCGGTCGAGCCCTTCGCCCTTGTGGATGTTGTAGCTGGCGATGGTGACGTTCATGCTTCCAGCATACCGGGTCGGGCAACCCATGGCCAAGAAAAGGTGCGACCTTGCAATAGGTTCGCGGGCTTTGCTAGTCTCATCGCGAGGTTTCTGTGAGGCCACGCACCCCCACCCGCGACGCCGCCCTCCTGGCCTCGGTCCGTGAGTTCGTGGAGCGGGACGTCCGGCCGGCGGCCCCCGCCCTGGAGCACGCCGACCGGTACCCGCACGAGCTGGTCGAGCACATGAAGCGGCTCGGGCTCTTCGGGGCCCTGGTGCCCGCCGACTACGGCGGCCTCGGCCTCGACGTCAGCACGTACGCCCGGATCATCGAGGAGCTGTGCCGGGGCTTCATGTCCCTGGCCGGCGTCATCAACAGCCACACCATGGCCGCCCTCATCGTGCTCCACCACGGCACCGAGGAGCAGCGGCTGCGCCTGCTCCCGCGCTTCGCGAGCGGCCAGGCCCGCGGCGGCCTCTGCCTGACCGAGCCCCACGCCGGCTCCGACGTGCAGGTCATCCGCACGGTGGCCCGGCGCGAGGGCGACCGCTACCTGCTCTCCGGATCCAAGATGTTCGTGACCAACGGCCGAGAGGGCAACACCTTCGCGCTCCTGGCCGCGACCGATCCGGCCGCCTCGCCGCGCCATCGCGGCATGTCGTGCTTCATCGTGGAGAAGGGCGCCCCGGGCCTCACCGTCGTCAAGTCCATCGCCAAGCTCGGCTACAAGGGGGTCGATACCGCGGAGCTGGTGTTCGACGGCTTCCCCTGCCCGGCCGCGAACCTCGTGGGCGGGGTGGAGGGCCGCGGCTTCAAGCACGTCATGTCCGGGCTCGAGACCGGCCGCATCAACATCGCGGCGCGCGCGGTCGGGGTCGCGCAGGCGGGCCTGGACGAGGCGATCCGCGCCGCCCGTGCGCTGCCCGAGCCGCCCGCCGCGCTCGCCGACATCGCCACCCGGGTGGAAGGAGCCCGGCTGATCACCTACTGGGCCGCGGCCATGAAGGACCGCGGCGAGCGGTGCGATCTCGAGGCCGGCATGGCCAAGCTGCACGCCTCCGAGGCGGCGCAGGCGGTGGCGACGGAGGCCATGAAGGTCGAGGGCGCGCGCGCCCAGCTCGCCTCCGGGCCGGTGGAGCGGCTCTATCGCGACGCCCCGCTCATGATCATCGGGGAGGGCACCAACGAGATCCAGCGGCTGATCATCTGCCGCAACCTGCTCGAGCGCTACGGCGAGCGCCCCGGCGCGCTGACCTCGCGCGAGGACCTGCCCGAGGAGCAGCGCCAGCTCGTGCTGGGGGTGCGGCAGGCCGTCGAGAAGGACGTGGTGCCGCTGGCCGCCGACCTCGACGCGGGCCGGCGGGAGCCCGAGCCCGTGGTCGGCCAGCTCGCCGAGCTGGGGATCTTCGGCGCGCTCGCCGACCCGGAGCACGGCGGGCTGGGCCTGTCGCTGGCCACCGCCGCCCTGATCGTGGAGGAGGTGGCCCGCGGCTCGGCAGCGCTCGCCGCCTGGCTCTCCGCCCAACTCGCCGCCACGCTCGCGGTCACCCGCAGCACCGCGCGCGAGACGCGCGAGCGGCTGCTGCCGCCGATGACGCGGGGCGAGCAGTGGACCGCCCCGGTGGTCGGCGCCTCCATCGGGGCTCGGCGCGCGGGCCCGGGCTGGGTGCTGACCGGCGCCGCCCCGGTGGTGCCGAACGCGAGCCGGGCCGGGCGCTTCCTGGTCAACGCGGCGGTCGAGGGCGGCGGCGTCCGCTGCTTCGCGGTGGACGCGGGAGCCGCCGGCCTGACGGTGGGAGTCGCCTCCGAGACCATCGGGCTGCGCGGGCTCGGGGCCGCCGACGTCGTGCTGGTGGGTGCGCGCCTCGGCCCGGGCGCGACCCTCCGCGAAGGGGGCGAGATCCTGCTCGAGGCGGTCACGGCCGTGGGCGCCGCCGCCACCGCGGTCGGCCTGGCCCAGGCCGCCTTCGAGGCCGCGCTGCGCTACTCGCAGCAGCGCTCGGCCTTCGGGCGGCCCATCTGCCAGCACCAGGCGATCCAGCTCAAGCTGGCCGACATGGCGACCGCGATCACGGTGGCGCGCCTGCTGACCATCCGCGCGGCCGAGCGCCTGGAGACGGACGCCCGCGACGACGCGGGCGCGGTGATGGCACGCCTGGCCGCGGCCGAGACGGCGGCCGGGGTGACCCTCGAGGCCATGCGCATCCACGGGGGCTACGGCTACACCGCCGAGTTCCCGGTCGAGCAGGTCGTGCGTGACGCCAAGATCCAGTCGATCTACGAGGGCACCAACGGCATCCAGGCGCTCGATCTGCTCGGTCGCAAGATGCGGGCGCAGGGCGGCGCGCTGTTCATGGGCTGGCTCGACGATGCGCAGGCGGAGCTCGCGGCCGCGAAGGGCGAGGGCTTCG
>DATIFV010000213.1:0-6091 GCA_035455085.1 Candidatus Methylomirabilota bacterium
GTCCATGCGGAGGTTGTCGCCGATGGCCCCCACCACCACGAAGCCGGTGTGCAGGCCGAGGCGCAGGCTCAGCCGGATCGGCCGGCCGGGCTCGACCTCGAGCGGCTGCTCGGCGAGCCGAGCGCGGATGGCGAGCGCGGCCAGCACCGCCCGCCGCGCGTGGTCCTCGTGAGCGAGGGGGGCCCCGAACAGCGCCATGAAGCCGTCGCCGAGGAACTGGTTGACCGTGCCCTCGTAGCGATGGATCTCGGCGAGGGCGCGCTCGAAGAACCCGTTGAGCAGGGAATGCATGCCCTCGGGGCCGAGCTGCTCGGCCAGGGCGGTCGAGCGGACCACGTCGCAGAAGAGCACGGTGACCGACTTGCGCTCGCCCTCGAGGGCCGTGCGGGAGGCCAGGATCTTCTCGGCCAGGTGGCGTGGGGTGTAGCTGGCAGGGGCGCCGACCGGCTCGGGGCGGGCGGCGCCCGCCGCCGGGGCCCCGCACTCCACGCAGAACTTGGCCCCCGCGGGCACGGGCTGGCCGCAGGCCTCGCAGCCCGCGGGCAGACGCTGCCCGCACTCGAGACAGAACTTCGCCCCGGACGGGTTCTCCTGCCGACACTGGGGACAGCGCACCGTCGATCCGATCCGGCGTTCACGTTAGCGGCTGCCCCCGGCGCCGGTCAAGGATCGGAACGGGTCCCGGCCGTCCTGCCGGCGGCTAGCCGGGCTGGCCCCTGAGGGTGACGACCTCGTCGCCCACCCGGACGCGGGCCTCCCAGGTGACGTCGATCGCGCCCTGCACGCTCTGGTGGGCGGGGCAGCCCTGGGGGTGGAGCGCCAGCGCCCGCTCGGTGGCCTCACGGCTGTCCGCGGGCACCGCGAGCTCGTAGTGCATGTGGATGGACTTGATCCGGATGGTCTTGCCGACCCCGACGATGCGGCCCTCGACGGTGGCCGCATAGCCGTCGCGATCGAACGCGATCTTGCGCCCTGCCAGGGCGCCGCGCAGGGTGCCGTACATTCAGCCGGCGACCGCCGCGACGATGTGGTCGAGGGTGGAGGCCACCGGCGGCCCCTCCGCCACCCCGTAGTACTCGCGCAGCTTGCCCTGGACGCCGTAGACAACGGGGGCGGGTACCTCGCCGAGGTAGGCGTGGCGGTAGCCGTGCCGGTACTCGAGCCGGGCCCGGGAGACGTATTCGAAATCGTCGGCCATGGAAGCCTCCTTGAAGTGGACAGTGTCCGGTTGGACGCGTCGGGGTCGTCGCCAGGTTCGCGAACCGCCCGGGCGGCCTGGTGTGTCCTAGGCAGTGCCCGCCGGATGGTAGGTCGCGGGTGCCCCCGAGTCAACGACACCAGCCAAAGGAGAGATGGAGATGAACAAGACACAGCTCATGATCGCCTCCGCCATGGTCGCCGCCTTCTCGCTGCCGCTGCTGGCTTCCGCCCAGGCGGGCCCCGCTCCCACCCCGAAGTTCGAGCACGAGAAGTGCTTCGGCATCGCCAAGGCGGGCAAGAACGACTGCCAGACCGCCAACAGCTCGTGCGCGGGCACCTCGCGGCGGGACAAGCAGGGCGACGCCTGGATCTACGTGCCCAAGGGAACCTGCGCGCGGGTGGTGGACGGCAGCCTGCAGGCGAGGAAGTAGGGCGCGGATGATCCCGGGCGGCGGGGCGGCGGCCGCGGGCCGGGTTGGGATCGGCCTGCGGGCGCCGCACGTCGCGCAGATCATCGAGACGGCCCCGCCGGTGGGCTGGCTCGAGGTGCATACCGAGAACTACCTCGGCGGCGGGCCCGCGAGGCGGGCACTCGAGGCGGTCCGGGCCTGCTACCCGCTGTCGCTGCACGGGGTGGGGCTCTCGCCGGGCAGCGCGGACGGCCTCGACCGACGGCACCTGGCCCGTGTCGCGGACCTCGCCCGGTGGATCGAGCCCGTGCTGGTGTCGGAGCACCTCTCGTGGAGCATCGTGGGCGGTGTCTACCTGAACCACCTGCTGCCGGTGCCCTACACCGAGGAGAGCCTGGCCCTGGTATCGGCCCACGTCCGGCAGGCGCAGGAGGTGCTCCGCCGGCCGCTCCTGATCGAGAACCCGTCGAGCTATCTGCGCTTCCGTCATTCGGTCATCCCGGAGGCGGAGTTCCTGGCCGAGCTGGCGCGGCGGACCGGCTGCCGGCTCCTGTGCGACGTCAACAACGTGTTCGTCACGTGTGCCAACCTCGGCGGCGACCCGGCGACGTACCTGGACACCCTGCCTCCTGACGCGGTGGGCGAGATCCACCTGGCCGGGCACAGCCGGAACGATGCCGACGGCCGGATCGTCCTGGTCGACGACCACGGCTCGCGGGTGACCCCGGCGGTCTGGCAGCTCTACGAGCGGGCGCTGGCGCGATTCGGGCCGGTGCCGACGTTGATCGAGTGGGACACGGACATCCCGGCGCTGGGCGTGCTCCTGGAGGAGGCGCGGACCGCCGAGGGCATGCTCGAGCGCGTGGCGGGGGGACTCGGTGACGTCGCTGCGTGAGCTGCAACGGGACGTCCGTCGGGCCCTGCTCGGTCGGGGCGACTCCGCGGCGACACCGTGGGTGGCGAGCGACGGACTGGAGGCTCCGGCGCGGCTGGCCATCTACCGCCACCACGTCCTCACTACGCTGACCGCGGCGCTGCAGGCGACCTTTCCGGTGGTGTGCCGTCTGGTGCACGAGCGGTTCTTCGCTTATGCCGCTGACCGGTACATCCGGCGAGAACCTCCCTCCGGTCCGTGCCTGTTCGAGTACGGGGCGACGTTCCCCGCGTTCCTCGCCACCTTCCCGGCGTGCCGGAGCCTGCCGTACCTGGGCGACGTGGCTCGCCTCGAGTGGGCGCTCAACCACGCTCTCCACGCACCGGACCATGTGCCGCTCGACCTCGGGGCGCTCCAGGCGCGCACGGGGGAGGTGACCGGGGAGAGCGTCCTCGGGCTCGATCCGTCTCTGTCCCTGGTCGCCTCGCGGTGGCCGATCGACCGGATCTGGCACGCCAATCAGCCCGGGGCGGATACCGGCGCCACGGTCGAGCTAGGCGCGGGGCGCGCGTGGCTCGAGGTGCGGCGCGTGGGGGAGGTCGTCGGCTTCCGCAACCTCGAGGCCGCGACCTTCGCGTTCCGTCGGACCCTCGCCGAGGGCCGGCGCCTCGGTGAGGCCGTGGACCAGGCGGTCGCGGCGGACGGGAACTTCGATCTGGCGGGAGCGCTCGGGGCTCTCGTGCGGGAGGGGCTGCTCGGCAGCATCGCGCGGCCGGCTTGAGCGGGGCGCCGGAGGCGCCTAGCATACCGCAGGAGGTGCGTCATGCCGGCAGAGGAGAACAAGGCTCTGGTTCGTCGTGTTCTGGCCGAGGTACGGCAGGGCTGGACGCCGGAGGTGGTCGAGCGCTTCTTCTCGCCGCGCTACCGGCGCCATCTGACGCCGAGCGGTCCCCATCTGACCCGCGAGGAGCAGCGGGAGCGGGCCTCGCGCCTCCGGGAGGCCTTCCCCGACGCCGACGTGACCCTGGAGGACATCCTGGCCGAGGGGGACCGTGTCGCGTACCGCCTGACGATCGCGGGAACGCATCGCGGGCACTTCCTCGGCGTGGCGCCGACCGGCCGGCGGGTGAGAGTATCCCTGTTCGCGATCGTCCGCATCGAGGACGGCAAGCTGGCCGAGGAGTGGGGCGGCCTCGACCAGGGGGATCTGCTGCGGCAGCTCGGTGCGCTCGGCGAACCGCCTCCGGGCTAGCCTGCATCAAAGGGCTCGTGCAGGCATTCCGCCAAGGAGAGACTGAGCCATGAACCACTCGGCCGTGAGCACTCCCAGCGCATCCCCGGGTCTTCGGTTCCGCCTGGCCGACCTGATCGCCCTCCTGGGGCGGGTCCCCCTCGCGATCCACCAGCTCCTGTTCCGGTGCGCCATCGCGGGGGTGTTCCTGCGGGCGGGCCTGACCAAGCTCGAGAGCTGGGAGTCGACGGTGGCGCTCTTCACCGACGAGTACAAGGTGCCGGTCCTCGCGCCGCATCTGGCCGCGGCGATGGCCGCCGGCTTCGAGGTGGGCTGCTCGGTGCTGCTGCTGCTCGGGCTCGGCACCCGGCTGGCCGCGCTGCCCCTGATCGGCATGATCATGACGATCCAGCTCTTCGTGTACCCGCAGGCGTGGTCGGAGCACCTGGTGTGGGGCTCGATCCTCCTCTTCCTCGTCACCCGCGGCGGCGGCACCCTCTCCCTCGACCACCTCTATTTTCCTCGCACGAGGTGAGCTCCGGCCCACTGGAAATGTCGGAATGTAAGACCTGACCCCGAAGTGGCATGATGGCGCTATGGGGGGGGCCGAGCGGACGGTGGGGCTGGCGGTCATGGCGAAGGCGCCGCGGGTGGGGGCGGTGAAGACACGGCTCTGCCCGCCGCTGCGGGCGCCGGAGGCCGCCGACCTGGCACGGTGCTTCCTGCTCGATGCGGTGGACCGGGTACGCTCGGTGGCCGGCACACAGCCGGTCATGGCGTACGCGCCCGCGGAGGCGCGCGCCCAGTTCGAGGACGTGGCCCCGGGCTTCACGCTGGTCCCGCAGCGGGGGCGCGACCTCGGCGAGCGCCAGCAGCACCTGGTCGAGGATGTCCTGGCGCTCGGGCTGCAGGCCGCGCTCGTGATCGGCACCGACTCGCCCACGCTGCCCCGCGAGTACCTCGACGAGGCGGTCGGTCTCGTGATGGCCCCGGACGTGGACGTGGTGCTCGGACCCACCGAGGACGGCGGCTACTACCTGGTCGGCCTGCGAACGTCGATCCCCGTCCTGTTCGAGGCCGTGCCCTGGAGCACGCCCGCGGTGCTGGCCCGGACGCTCGAGCGAGCGCAGCGCCTCGGCCTGCGGGTGGCGTGCCTGGCGACCTGGTTCGACGTGGACACCGGCGCCGATCTCGAGCGGCTGCGGGCCGAGCTCGAGGGCGCGCCCGGCCCGTGGCCCCGCCACACCCGCGGGTTCCTGGCGCGCCGAACCGTTCTCGCGGGCTCGATCGTCCAACCTGCCGACCATGAAAACCACACATCGGACGGCGGAGGCGCAGCGGCTACTCGAGGCCGGTGATCGCGAGGCCCACTGGAAGCGCTGGGGGCCGTACCTCAGCGAGCGGCAGTGGGGCACCGTGCGCGAGGACTACAGTCCGCACGGGACCGCGTGGGACTCCTTTCCCCACGATCACGCCCGCTCCCGGGCCTACCGCTGGGGCGAGGACGGACTGGCCGGGATCTCGGACAACCACCAGCGGCTGTGCTTCGCCCTGGCCCTCTGGAACGGGCGCGATCCGATCCTGAAGGAGCGGCTGTTCGGGCTCACCGGCAACGAGGGCAACCACGGCGAGGATGTCAAGGAGTACTACTTCTACCTCGACTCCACGCCGACGCACTCGTACATGAAGTACCTCTACAAGTACCCCCAGGCCGCATTCCCCTACGGGCGGCTGGTGGAGGAGAACCGCTGGCGGGGCCGCGGGGCGCCGGAGTTCGAGCTCGTGGATACCGGCGTCTTCGACGAGGACCGCTACTTCGACGTGGTGGTGGAGTACGCCAAGGCCGCGATCGACGACATCCTGATCCGGGTGAGCGTTTCCAACCGCGGGCCCGAGGCGGCGGAGTGTCACCTCGTGCCGAGCCTCTGGTTCCGCAACACCTGGTCCTGGCAGACGGGCGGGTCCAAGCCGCGGCTGGCCGCCTCCGGCACCTCGGTGATCGAGGCGGACCACGAGGCGCTGGGGCTGCGCTGGCTCTCCTGCGGCGGGGCGCCCGAGCTCCTGTTCACCGAGAACGAGACCAACTTCCAGCGTCTGTACGGGGTCGCCAACCAGGGCGCCTTCGTGAAGGACGGCATCAACGACTACCTGGTCGAGGGGCGGCGCGAGGCGGTGAATCCGGATCGGGAGGGCACCAAGGCCGCCGCCCACTACCGCCTGCGCCTCGCGTCCGGGGAGACCCGGTCGGTGCGGCTGCGGCTCAGCAACACGCCGCCTCACGGCGACTGCCTGGGCGCCGAGTTCGACGCGCTCTTCGCCCAGCGCCTGCGCGAGGCCGACGAGTTCTACGCCTCCGTCGTTCCGGCAACGCTCGAT